>JBDHFX010000092.1:0-6384 GCA_039590215.1 Gemmatimonadota bacterium
CGGGGAGATGGTCGAGATCGCGCACCACGGCCAACTGGTTGAGGATCCGCGGCAGTACTTCTTCTTGATCGAGAAGAAGACCGCCAGCCTGATCTCGACGGCTTGTGAGATGGGAGCGGCGATCGGAGCGCCTGAGCAGCGCGAACCTCTCAAAGAGTACGGACGTCGGCTCGGGATGGCATTTCAGCTGATTGATGACCTGATGGACTACGGAGGCGAGCAGGCGGTCATGGGGAAGCCGGTCGGGACAGATTTGCGCGAGGGGCAGGTCACGTTCCCGCTGTTGGCCGTGCTGCCGCACTTGTCGCCGGCCGAAAGGCGTTCTGTAAACGTGGTCTTCGAGCCACAGGAACGCGCCACCCCAGACGACATCCAACGTGTCGTCGAGCTCGTGCGTGATCGAGGCGGTATCGAGGCCACCCGTCGTATCGCCCGCGAGTACGCTGATCGAGCACGTGAGGCGCTCGAGGGGCTGCCGGCTAGCCCGTCGCGAGAGGTCTTGGATGCAGCCGTCGACTATGTGCTGGCGCGGGATCGATAGCGACGTGCGTCTAGCTTCTACCGGCCATCTGGAGTAGGAGCCTCCGTGCACCGCAAAAACTTCAAGGTGTACACGGTGATTCTCACGTCGGGATTGCTAGCCGGCACCCTGGTCGGAGAGTTGCTGGCTCGATTCCTCCCTGATGGGGTGGCCAAGGGTTTTTTCACGACGTCGCTTAACGGGGTATTCGGGCCGTTATCCATCGACCTGGCGGCAGTCGCGCTCACACTGGGGCCGTTGACCATATCAGTTAATATTATGAGCCTGGTGGGGGTCGCTAGTGCGGCTTATCTGTACCGGGCGTTCTTCTAGCCGGCGAGCGTAACCGTCGGATACGTGGAGGGAGAGTCATGTTTGGATCGATCGGAATGCAAGAGATCGTACTTATTCTCTTTATCTTGTTGCTGCTTTTTGGAGCTAAGCGGTTGCCAGAGCTAGGTGAGTCTTTGGGCAAGGGCATCCGCGAGTTCAAACGCGGAGTGAGCGAGATCAAGGAGGATATTGACTCCGACGACCAGCCAAAGGGCGGCGAGTAGCTAGGTCGTCCCCAGGATCTGGGCCCGGTTGTCTTCGACCCTGGCGCGTTCCCGGAGATCGTCGAACCAGGTCTCGAAGACTTCCCGCATCTTACCGACGCGCAGCTGACTAAGTAGCGACTCGCGCTCCCGTGCAAACGCTTCGGAATCGTACGGTTGCTTCTCCAATAAGCGGATGAAATAGAGACCCCGCGTTGCCTCGATCGGGCCGGCGAGCTGCCCCTGCGCGAGCCCGAACGCCGCTCCAGCTACTACAGTGCCGCTCCCTATCCCGGTTATGTTGTTCAGCCGGGTGAAGGAGTTGGAGGCTCCGACCTCCAGTCCGAACCGTCGAGCTGCCCCATCGAGCCCACCGCCTTGTATCGCGGCCTGGATCCCCGGCATCATCTCTCTGACGGCTGCCTGCTTCTTCTCGTGGATCAGATCGTTGCGCAGCGATTGCTCGACCTGCTCCAGAGCGACGTACCCAGCCGGATAGCGGTCGTCCACCCGCAGAACATAGAACGCACCGTCGTGTTCGAGGGCGCCGCTTACCGCCCCTGTGTCGTTGGCGAACGCGAACTCGGCGAGTTCGCGGGCGGGACCGATGCCCGGGATGACCAGGCCGTTCTCGAACAGCGGCGTTTGGGTTGGTTCGACACCGTGTGCGGCGGCGACTGCTGAGAAGTCAGCCCCATCCGTGCTGGCATCCTGGGCAAACGCGCGAGCCGCTTCCCGAGCCGCATCTCTCGCTGATGTTGAAGGCTCGATCTGCAACAGGATGTGACGTGCTCGGAGACGTGTGTCGCCGTCCTCGTCCAACCGGTCCTCGAGCTTGATGATGTGATATCCGAATTCGGTCAGCACGGCGGCGGAAACCCGGCCCTTTTCGAGACCCTCCACCGCACGCTGGAAAGCCGGCGCCATCGAGGTCGGCGCGAACCAACCCAACTCGCCACCGTTGTCGCGAGTCAAGGCGTCGTCAGACTGGGCGCGAGCGAGCGCGGCGAAATCCGCATCCGGCTGCCCTGCTGCACGAGCCAAGCTGTCGGCACGGCTCTTTACAGCCGCTGAGTCGGCGACCGAAACCTCCGGTCGAAAGCTGACGTGCCGAATCCTGGCGCTCGGGTCGCGGTAGTGTTGCTCGCGGTTCGCCTCGTAGGCCTGCCGAATCTCGTCGGCGGTGACGCTGATCTCATCGTCGCTGACCAGCCGATCGGGATCCAGGAACAGATACTGAATGCGAGCTCGTTCATTCTGCGATCGATACGTCTCGAGCAGCTCGGCGTCGGTCACCGTTACACCGGCGACGACCTGCTCCTGCAGCTTCTGCAACGGCAAGTTGACTCTCAGTTGTGCTTCGTACTCGGCCCACGTCGGCGCGAGCGCGGGGTCCGCCAGCGCGCGTTGATACTTCTGCATGTCGAACTCCCCGTCGGTCTGGAAGGCCGGGAGATTGATGACGTCTCGCGGCGGGTTGCTGCGAATGAACTCGATGAGCTCGGTGTCGGTCACGCTGATGTCGCGGCGGGTGGTCTCGCGCTGCAGCAGTGCGAAATCGACGACGGCATCCCACGCCTCTTCCTCTAGCTGACTCTGCTGCTCTGCGGACAGGTCGCCATCGGGGGCCCGCTGCTGAGCCTGCTCGTAGAGTAACCGGTACTGTCGCTGGTATTCGTCGATCGAGATCTCGGCACCGTTCACTGAGCCCAGTTGGTTTGGTATTCCACCACCGGCTCCCCGGCCAGAGAAGTCCATTCCCCATTCGAAGACCATCAAGCCGACGAAGGAGATAGAAACCAGGATCATGATGATCTTGGTCGAATCGCGAAGCTGCTTCATCATGTGAGGTATCGTCCTCGAAAAGGCGGAATCAGAAAACAAACGCGAATATCAAGAATACCGCCGCCTGGTTACGGCGTCGAGGAGCCAGGCGGTCGTTGCATGGCGGATACCCGCTCCGTATACTGCTGTTCCGCATGGTTACGCGGCCGACCGAAGACCCTCCCGAAGGGGACCTCGCCAGCACGACGCTGGCTGAGATCTACGTGCAACAAGGTTTGTATGAGCGCGCCGTAGCGATCTACCAGCGGCTCGCGACCCGAGCGCCGCAGGACTCGGAGGTCGCGAAACGAATCGAGGCGCTGATGGCAGAGATCGAGCGTAGTCGGAACGCCGATGAGCGATCCGGTACCTCACTGGTGAGCGAATCGGTCGGTGAGCCCGCTCAATCGCCTTCGGCGGAGCTAGCCGAGGCGATCGAGGAGGATCCGGAATTCGAGCAGTGGCTCGGTCGCCGCTAGAGACACAGAGCAAGCCGCTGTCCACCCCGGTCGTCCGGCGGGACGCACTGCGATCCCAGCTCGAATCGGTAAGGGCTTCCGCGATGCTCATTACCAGTCCCCCCGCCATGCGCTATTTGAGCGGGTTTTCCGGCTCGTCCGGCGTGCTCATCGTGACCGCTCAGGGCCAGGATATCTTGGTGACTGACTTCCGTTACGCGGGCCAAGTCCGCGAGGAGGTCGACCCCGGCATCGAGACGGAGATTCAAAACGAAGGCGCGCTGGCGGCTGCCCGAAAGAGGTTGGCTCGGGAGAATCACACCAAGGTGGTGTTCGAGAGCCGGTACATGTCCGTCGCCGAGTGGACAGATTGGAAATCCAGCGACGGCCCACAGCTCGAGGCGGTCACTGGTTGGGTGGTGGCGCTCCGGGTGAGGAAGTCCGAGCCGGAGTTGATGGCGCTCAGACGAGCCGCTGAGGTGGCGGATCGGGCGTTGACCGAGGTCCTGGGCATGATTCGGCCGGGTGTAACCGAGCTCGAGTTGGCTTCGCGGCTCGACATGGCGGTGATCGAACATGGCGGTGAGCGGCCAGCGTTCGAGACGATCGTTCAGTTTGGTGAACACTCGGCTCGGCCCCATGCACGCCCGAGTCGACGGAAGTTGGCTCGTGGCGAAGTCATCTTGTTCGACTTTGGAGCCGTCGTGGATGGGTATGCCAGCGACATGTCGCGCACCGTCGCCTGCGGTCGACCCGACCGGGAGCTAGAGGCCGTCTATGGGATCGTGCTCAAGGCTCAACGCACGGCGCTGGATGGCCTCCGCGTGGGGCTGACGGGTCGCGAGGCGGATGCGCTCGGACGCGACGTCATCGAGGCAGCGGGGTACGGACCTCAGTTTGGGCATTCGCTTGGTCACGGCATCGGGCTCGAGGTGCACGAACCACCCGGCATGTCGCGGCATAGCGAGTACCGATTGGAAACCGATACGGTGGTGACAGTCGAACCCGGCATTTATATTGAAGGATTGGGCGGCGTGCGCATAGAGGACGTCGTACGGGTAGGTTCTTCAGTCATCGAGGTTCTTACGAGCGCGCCCAAAGACGAGTTCATCGTCCTCTAGTCTTCCCCTTTCTCAGACATGGCAACCACCGCAGACTTTCGCAACGGCATGGTGCTCAGGATCGACGGCGACCTGTGGCAGGTCACGTTCTTTCAGCACGTCAAACCCGGCAAAGGGGGTGCCTTCGTGCGCACCAAGTTAAAGCGGGTTGATACTGGCCAAGTTGTCGAGCGGACATTTCGAGCCGGTGAGCGAGTCGAGGAGGTGAGGCTCGAGCGACGTCGTATGCAGTATCTGTACTCGAGCGATCACCATGCGTATTTCATGGATTTGGAGAGTTATGAGCAGCACGCTGTCAATGAGGCTATGCTCGACGACCAGAAGTCATTCCTGATGGAGAGCACGGTCTGCGAAGTGCTGATGCATGAGGGTGGAATCATCGGTGTCGAATTGCCCAACTTTATCGAGGCTGAGATAGTCGAGACAGAACCTGGGGTGCGCGGCGATACTGCCACCGGCGGGACCAAGCCGGCCCGATTGGAGACCGGCGCCGTCATTCAGGTACCTTTGTTTGTCAATCGCGGCCAGAAGGTCCGGATCGACACGCGGAGCCGCGAATACCTGGAGCGAGTGACGTGAAGAAGGAAAAGCTCCTCAAGCTGATTCGGCTCGTCGAGGAAAGTGACATCGACGAGCTCGAGATTCGCCGCTGGGGCCACGCGGTTCGCATCGTCAAGAACCACCGGGCCGGACAGAGCAGCGACGTTGAGGTTCACACCGCCGGCTCGGCCCCGGCTGCAGCGCAGACGAGCGATGCTCCAAGCGCCGAGGGTGACTCTCCTCTGGCGACTGCCAACCAAGTCACGTCGCCAATGGTCGGGACCTTCTATCGCTCGCCAGCGCCCGAGGCCCCGGTGTTCGTTGAGGTTGGCGATTCCGTTCGGCCGGGGCAAACGCTCTGTATTCTCGAGGCCATGAAGCTCATGAACGAGCTCGAAGCCGAGGTCGGAGGCGTGATTCGAAAAATCCTCGTCGAGAACGGCCATCCGGTCGAGTACGGTCAAGTTCTCTTCGAGATCGACACGGCCTAATTGCCTGCCAAAGTCCTGATCGCGAACCGGGGGGAGATCGCCCTCCGGATCATCCGCGCCTGTAAGCTGCTGGGACTCAAGTCGGTAGCGGTGCATTCCGATGCCGATGATGATGCCTTACACGTGCGGTTCGCCGACGAGGCGGTGTGCGTCGGCCCCGGTCCGGCGGCGCAATCGTACCTCAACATCCCACGCCTGATAGCAGCTGCTGAGATCACCGGCGCCGACGCGGTCCATCCGGGGTACGGCTTTCTGGCTGAGAACGCTGAGTTTGCGGAGATCTGCCGTGACTCGCAATTGTTGTTCATTGGCCCCACCCCCGAACAGATCCGGCAGATGGGAGATAAGGCCGAGGCCCGGCGGGTGATGGCTGCCGCCGGTGTGCCGATCGTGCCTGGATCGCCGGAGCTGACAGACGACGCCGAGCGGGCGCTGAGCGCGGCCCTGGAGATCGGCTTTCCGGTCCTGATCAAGGCGACCGCCGGGGGTGGGGGAAAGGGGATGCGCGTAGCGGGCGATGCGGCCGAATTCGAGCGCGTGCTGCCGCAGGCTCAACGCGAGGCAGAAGCCAGCTTTGGGGACGGACGATTGTACATTGAGAAGTACCTTCACAAACCGAGACACGTAGAGATTCAAGTCCTGGGTGATCGGCATGGCAACCTGGTGCATCTGGGTGAGCGAGATTGTTCGGCTCAGCGCAGACACCAGAAGTTGCTTGAGGAGGCTCCGTCGCCCGCTGTGGATGAGGCCCTGCGGGCACGGATGGGAGAAGCCGCCGTACAGGGCGCGAAGCGTATCGACTATGTCGGTGCCGGGACGATCGAGTTCCTGCTAACCGACAGTGGCGAGTTCTACTTCATGGAGATGAACACTCGGATTCAGGTCGAGCACCCG
>JBDHFX010000093.1:0-12203 GCA_039590215.1 Gemmatimonadota bacterium
TCGGTATTCCCCATCAGGACCGGCTATGTGTGGCCAACTGCTGATCCGATCATGCCAGAAATCGATCGCCTCTACGGCATCGATCTTGGTCGGCTCTGATCCCATCGCGACTGAACTCGTCACTGAATACATAACTTGATCCGCTTTTGGGGGGCCCCAACCAGCATACTCCCAATCGATGAGCACGAGACTCCCTCCCTTCAGACGACGCAGGTTCCAAGGTGTGAGGTCACCGTGCATCGGCCGCCAGTGCCCGGGGATATCGGGTTCGCGGGTGAGGGTCTCTAGCGCAGCCTGTATGTCATCAACGATGGCATCTAGTGGTACGTGGCCGGGAGCAGCATGTGTGCCATCGGGGAGCGGCGAGATAGCCAAGTAGTGCCACTCTCCGGTCCTCCCATCGGCTAACGGCTCTGGAATGCTGAAGCTACTCGGTCGATAGCGCCAAACTGACTGCATTGCGGTCGCCTCGGTGCGAAGCGATTCAACGTCGGTTTGTCGGAGTTTCACGAACGCGATTGGATCGCCATCTCGCATCAACAGCAGAGCGAGACCCGGGCGATTCACGTGTGGACGTTCATAGATCCCAACCGTGTCGATCGTGCCCCAGCACTCCGTCCACTCAGTGATGAGTCGTTCCCAGATTTCGGGCGCGACTGGACCACGCCACTCGAACGCAGAACCCGGCAGCGCCCGCGGGCCGAAAGCGTGCACCAGGCCCCGCGCCACCTTTCCTGCCGCGCGCGCGCGCCACTTGACTGGGGCAAGCAACGCCAATGATCTAAGCGCCGAAGCCCGATCTGACATTGGCACGAGAACCGCTCCGCGACGCGGAGGAAAGCGCTTGTAAGCCCTACCTTGGGGGCTCCAGCTCATAGCGCCTAACGCCGGTCGACTGGAGAAGCAGGTTAAACAAAAACAGCGGATTATTGACTAGATAGCGGCGGGCCAGACGTCGGGGTTCGGTGAGCAGCCGAAAAAACCACTCGAGTCCGGCCCGCTGCATCCAACTCGGCGCCTGAGGTTTCAAACCAGCGTGGAAATCAAACGCGGCGCCGACTCCGAGCAGCACTGAAGCGTTCACTCGCCCCAGGTGCTCGCTCATCCACCGCTCCTGCTTGGGCGTGCCCAACCCCACCCACACGATGTCCGGCTTCGTCGCGTTGATCATCTCGACGATCTCCTCGTCCTCCTGAGGGGACAGCGGGCGAAATGGAGGTGAAAAGGTCCCAGCAATGACAAGTCCAGGGAAACGACTCGCTAGACGCGCGGCCAGACGCTCGGGCACTCCCTCACCGGCTCCATAAAAGAAATGTCGACACTGTCGGGGCAGAAACCGTTCGCAACATGCCAGCAACAGATCCGGCCCATAGACCCGAGTAATGTCCGAGAATCCCTGGAGCCGGCCTGTCCAGACCAGTGGAACACCATCCGGGGTTACCATCCCAGCCTTGTTGTGAATGTCCCGAAAAGCTGGGTCACGCTGACTTTCCATCACGCCGTAGACGGTAGCTACACACACGTAATGCTGTTCACCAGCTTCCATCCAATGGGCGATCGTATCCAGCGTCCGAGGCATGTCTATCGCACTGACACCTACACCAAGGACGTTGACCCGAGGATCAGCGGGCTGTGTCAACCGGTCAACTGCCCGGCTTCTGCACCAGCGGCGAGGTTCTCGCGCACCTGATCCTCGATCCACTCGTAGGTGATCCTAAGACCCTCCTCGAGCGACACTTGAGGGGCCCAGCCAAGGACCTCACGAAGCTTGGAGTTGTCCGAGTTTCGCCCTCGCACGCCCTGGGGTCCTTCAATGTGCTTCTTCGCGATATCGACTCCGGCCACCTCGGCTATCACGTCGGCCAGGTGGTTTATCGTGACCATCTCGTCCTGGCCCAGGTTGAGCGGACCGGGAAACTCAGACTGCTGCAACCTGAAGATCCCCTCGACACAATCTGACACGTAACAGAAAGACCGGGTCTGCTCGCCATCCCCCCATATCTCGATCTCGTGGTCTCCGTTGAGCTTCGCGAGCGCCACCTTACGACACAAGGCGGCCGGTGCCTTCTCGCGTCCACCCTGCCAGGTACCATACGGACCAAAGATGTTGTGGAACCGAACAACCCGCGTTTCCAAATCATGTTCTTCGCGGTAGTGCATGCACAGCCGCTCGGTGATCAGCTTCTCCCAACCGTACGCATCTTGGGGTTGCGCCGGATACGCGTCTTCTTCCTTTAACGGAGCTACATCAACTTCCTGTTGTCGATATTCGGGGTAGACGCAGGCCGAGGATGAGTAGAGATAGCGCTCCACACGGTTTTCTCGCGCCGCTTCCAGCGTGTGCGTGTTAATCAGGATGTTGTCATGGAGGATCCGGGAGTGGTTCTTAGAGATGAAACCCATGCCACCCATCTCTGCGGCCAAGGCATACACCTCTTGCACCCCCCGGGTCGCCTGTCTGCAGTTTTCCCAACGACGCAGGTCAAGCAATTCGAATTCGTCGGCTGAGGAGCTATCAAAACTCGGGTGCTTGAGGTCGACCCCACGAACCCAGTAACCCCGATCCTTCAGGTAGCGGGTCAGGTGGTACCCGATAAAACCACCGGCACCAGTTACGACTGCCCTACGCGGCTCCATTGGCTTCTCCTCATTGTAGTCTTAATGTGTTGGTAATCAATCGTTTACAAGATTCTGTGTTGATCCCGGCTCTGTCCAACCCAAGTGCAATAATCATACCCGTAGCACCCACATAAAAACTGGTTCGAGGACAAAGAGGTAGGCTAGCTGACTTCTCGGAGGGATGCTCCACCGATTTCAAGCGCTGGCAGCAACGGCAGGAGGTGGTTGGCGATATCGCTCGCATTTGTACCACCAGGCTGCCACCGAACACTCTTGCCTTCTACAAACACCACGTCCTTTCCAGCCTCACTCGCCCACTGCTCAACGTGTCGCAGGTCAGTCAGCACGAGCTTGGCGCCCAATGTGACCGCTCGGAGCTCAGCCCGACTCGTGTACGGAACGTACTCAACGTCACTCCCGTTTCGCTCGCCGCCGCTCTGTGGCCCATCCGCCAGGTTGTCAAAGGCAGCCCAGCCAGCTCTGAGGGAGCGCTCCGTCGACCCGCTGGTCCAGAGCAGCGACCACGTAGCCATCGGCGGTAACGGGTTGTGGCGAGGTATCCTCGGTCGGCCGATTCTCCGAGAGAACGTTGATGTGCGGGACGACACGTCGCCGACTCATCCTTCTCGGTACTAGTCCGATCGTGAAAAACAACGTTTCGAAAAGAATGAGAAGATCCATGAGCAACGACTGATTTCGAATGTAGTAAAGGTCGTACTCCAGGTTCTCGTGTATCTCCGAGTGCCTGTCAGCACTCAGCTGCCAGATCCCCGTTATTCCGGGTTTCACACTTAGCCTCTGTCGCTCGAGCGGGGAGTATTCCTCTACGATGAAAGGCATCTCCGGACGCGGACCCACGATACTCATCTCGCCGCGGAGCACGTTGACAAGTTGAGGCAGTTCGTCGAATCCCCCCATTCGAAGCAGGCGCCCAACCCTCGTTATCCGCGGGTCGACATCGCCGGCCGGGGAGCGTTCATAGGGATTCACCTCCACATTCATCGTTCGGAACTTGAGAATCTCAAGCTCCTTCCCCCGCAGACCACGGCGTTTCTGACGGAACAGCACCGGGCCGCGCGAGTCAAGCTTGATGAGGATCGCCGCGGCTACCCAGAGCGGTGTTGTCACGATCAGTAGGAACGTCGCCACCATCAGATCAAAGGCCCTCTTGGCTATGAGGTAGACCCCACGTGGACGAGCGAAGCTGGGCCGAATAACTGGGATCGCGCTGAGATCCTCTACATCCAGAAGATCAGCCCGCAATCCTCCCAGTCGCGGTACGATTCCGACCTTGATCGACAGCTCATTGGCCAACCTGATTATCGCTCTATGTCGCTCCGTATTGGTCAACGGAACGGTCACCAGCATCTCATCAATCTCATGTTCCTTGACCAAGACGGGCAGATCTCTAAGTCGACCGAGAATCCGCGCCTCGAACAACTGGGAGGGCATCGCTTGATCCACGGTGCATGTGACCGCAGCGCCCCGGGGGGCGAAGTCGTCCACGAAACCCACCACCCGGCAACCGTGGTGCGGCGCGTGCAGGAGCTTTTTCATCAACAGCTTGCCAGTCTGGCCACAGCCGTAGATCAGAACATTGCGCCCCAACTTCCCTTTCACGTCAAGCGATGAGAAGAACGCCGAAATCAGTCGTCGAGCCAACAGGATGAGGAGCGTGGAGACCGTGATCCCGACGATTACGATAAACCGCGAGTACCCGCCGAGCTTGAACAGGAAGAGGATTGCGAAGAAAACGGCAGTGGCCATGAGGACCCCTTTGACCACTGTTTCATACTCTCGGAGATTCAGGACGCTGGCGCGTTCGCGATACAGATCGAGGCTCCAGAACACCACCACACAAATGGCACCGAACATGACGGCGACCTCGAAGTACGTGATCTCGATCCCAGGCTCCTGAACCCAGGCACCCCCCAATCGCCAGTTGTAGGTGCGAAGACTCAGGCCGAACCCGGTCAACACGACCAGAAAGTCGATCATCGCGCGGCACACTTTGATCCCGCGCTGATCCAGCCTCATGGGTGAGGTTCTGTCCATGTTTTGTCTTCTAGTTCCCCCCAACCGGTCTTGGAGAGCCTAGCGCGTCATCGCACCAACGACGATAGCGGTGACCGAGATCGAAGCTGTGACTAGCAACGTCCGGTTTCTTTCCACCCAACCCTTCTCGGGAACCAGTATTTGGTCACCGGACCGAACCTGATGCGAAACCTCGCTATCGAGTCTTACTTCGAACTGTTCCCCGTCTCGAACGATCTTGATGTCACCGCTTCTGCCGAGAGACGTTGCACCACCGGCGAGAGCGACCACATCACCCAGCGTCATCGTTGGATCGGCATGATAAAGCCCGGGGTTTCTTACTTCGCCCAGGACACGAACGCGCCGTAGGAATGTGACCTGAATCGTCTGGTTTCTGAGTTGCTCGTTGTAAGCGGATACGAGCTCACGTTTAAATGTAGCCGGGGTCTTGTTGGAGGCTTCTCGCAACCCGATAAGAGGCAGTGCAACCATCCCAGTTTCATCCACCAGGTAATCACCATTCATATCGACCTCGCGGGACAACGCGACCCGAACCATATCCCCCGGTTGCAGCTGGTCGGCGATACCACCGGAATCCTGCGCGAACCCGGTGCCAAAACCGAGGGTGAGGCCGATCGCCCCAAGCATTACGCATCGCATCAGGGCACTCAACTTTCGAACTCTGTGACGTAGTCGTGACTGTACGTCGTGTAGTACTCAGGCAGATCGACGTCGTTCAGCACTAACCCGACGACGCGAGCGTTCGCGCGCGTCAACCGCTTCAAAGTGAGATCCAACGCCGAACGGTCGGTCACTCCACCTCGAACGACGACGACGACAGCATCCACTCGCGAAGCGATCGTCGCAGCGTCTGTCAAGACGTTCAAGGGCGGCGTGTCGACAACCACGAGATCGAAGTTCTCTTCTCCGTAGTCGAGCAGGGATCCAACCCTGATGGCGTGTTTCTCCAGCATCCCAACTGACCGCACCTGCGGATTTCCTGCCGAGATCACCCGCAACTGCCCCCCGTCCCGCAGATCCAACTCCTGAAGTACAGACGGCATATCAGCTTGCCCCGTTAAGACGTCGGTTAGACCCGCGCTGGTCCAGGCGAGGTCGAAGAAACGA
This sequence comes from Gemmatimonadota bacterium, assembly GCA_039590215.1. GTDB lineage: Bacteria > Gemmatimonadota > Gemmatimonadetes > JACCXV01 > JAHWKZ01 > CAMYLR01. The sequence goes on from JBDHFX010000093.1 coordinate 5,782, forward strand.
GCCACGCCGCTGGCCCTAAGGTCAGCGTCGAGAAGCAGCGTTTTCCGGCCATGCACGGCCTGAGCGATGGCGAGGTTGCACGCGGTAAAGGTCTTACCGTCGCCACGAGACGCGCTCGTCACGGCGATGGAGCGCAAACCCCGAGTGCCAAGCCGCTGGCCGGTAAACCGCAGATCGGCCGCCAGGCTTCGGAAGGCCTCGATTACGAGTTCCTCCTCCCACATGTCTCGAGAAGCGCCGACCTTGGCTAGCTTGCCGTCGCCGTCGCTCACCACACCGCTCTCCGTGGCCAGCCTCCGAGCACCGTTTCCACCAACAGCCGCGATCGGACCCGGGGTTCTGAGAGCCGGGATCATGGCGAGCACGGGCACGCCCGTTTCGCGCTCGACATCCCTGCGTTCGCGGATCTTCGAGTCGGTCAGCTCGCGAACCGCCGCCAGGGCAGCCCCGACGCACAGACCCAAGAACAGCCCGATCAACAGATTCAGCTTTACGTTCGGAGCTGACGGATAGAAGGGAAAGGACGCGCGGTCCACGACGCTCACGCTGGGCAGATTGACCATCTCTGCCACCTCTGCCTCACGAAGACGGACCTGCAGGAACTGATACAGATCCTCGAGAAGGGTCACCTGTCGTCGTAACCTGGCTGTTTCGACTTGCTTTTGCGGAATCACGGCTAGCTGACCACCCGCACTACCCAACGATCGATTCAACGACGTGATCTGAGCCGCTATCGCTTCCTGGTAGCCCTCAGCAAAATCCTTCAGCTGACTCTCTATCTCACGAATCCGATTATCGACGGCGGCAACATCGGGGTTTCGCTCCGTCCTCGTCACCGTCAGCTCGCTGCGACGGTTCTCAAGGTCAACGAGGGTCTCAACCAGCTGCCCCACGACTCGATTCTCCGTCTTTAGGAATGTCGGATAACTCGCCAGATCCCGATATTTACGGTTGGTGCCGTCGTCCGCGGTGGCATCGAGCAGGGTGGCCAGCGCTGACCGTTCCGCCTCCAGTTGCTCTCTTTCGGCTCGAATCCGTGCATGCTGTTGCACCTCGGTCGAAGCACGTTGATCGAGAGCGACCGCTTGATTCGCCCTTTGGTAACCAGCGAGCTCGTCCTCGGCCGCCGTAAGCCGAGTCTTCACTTGTTCAACTTGCTCTGACAAAAAGTCCGCCGCGCCCGATGCCTCCGCGTGTTGCAGGCTCGCACGCAGGTCCAAATAGGACTCGGTGACGCTCTCGCACAGCCCATGCGCCTCCTCGGGCGAAGCCCCTGCGCACGTGAGACGAATCAGGTCGGCGTCCCTTCGGACTGGAGATGCACTCACTCTGCCCTGCACACCGACAACCGACCGCTCAAACGGACTGGTTGACACCGTAATCTGCTCGACCTGCAGATCCGTCGGTAACCCTAGAGTCAAGCCTCCCAACAGCACGTCGGCTGACTCGTAGCCATCCGGGATCTCAGCGATCGTCGTACCCGACTGGTCGTCAATCACAACCATGCCGCCGTCACTGTCGGGCTCGATCGTGTACTGTCCGGGTTCGATCTCTCGCGATGCAACCACTCTCGAGAACACATCCGACGGTTGAACACTTTCTCCGTCAACCGTGGCTGATACGTGCATCGCTTGCTTCTCTACGATCGGCTCGATTACCCGGCGGCTCGTGATGAGCTCGATCTCAGTTTCGAGCGTGTTTGTTTGACCCAAGCGTTGCAATACCTCGAGCGCTGAATTCCCTTCTTGCTGTTGCCGAGCCTCGACGAGAACTGTAGCCCACGACGTATAAGTCCGGGGTGTCATTTGAGTGTACGCCGCTACCGCCGCCGTCACGGGAAGAAAACCCGCCAGGATGATCCACCGACGACGACGAACGATGCCCCAGATCAGACTAAGCGGCGATACCTTAGCTGCAGTGGGATCGTGACCCGGAAGTAGATAGGTCATCGAGGTTTCCATCGGGCGAGGCCAGTAAGCTGGCTTCTGAACCGGTAGAAACTCGTTATGTTCTGGTGAGTTCGTTTCCATGGGTAGGATGCACCTCTAAATAATCACGACGCCGAGTACGAGAATATCGGTTCTGAGTGTCCCTACGTCCAGTAGCTGTGCAAGACGGAGGCCATCACGAGCGTCAACCTGAACCCGATGGCGACTCACGTAACTCTCATGCCAATAATGTGTTACCGCGTTAACAACCAGCCGAATTCCAACCCTTTGGTACACGTGTATACTTCAATCAATTCCAAAAAGGTCCCAGCGGTCTTTCCGCCGCCACCACCCGTTGGACCCTCCTCTTGCTTACTATACCCGTGATGGAAGACCCCACCCCCAACCCCGTGACAGATAACCCGGGCCTGACAAACCGCCGGTCGCGATTGCTCTCGTGGGGCGGGCGTGGCGTACTTGCGGTGCTCGATCAAGGACTGTTTGCAACATCGAACTTCGTGCTGAGCATCCTGCTCGCCAGGTGGCTAAGCCAAACTGACTATGGTGCTTTTACGCTCGTCTACTCGGTGTTTGCCCTGGTCAGTATCCTCCACAGCGGCCTCATCTCAGAACCGATGTTGGTCTTTGGTTCAGGTCGGCACGCGCACCACCAGCGCAAGTACCTGCACGTTGTCCTACGCTGGCACTGGATGTTCGCTCTTGGCCTCAGCGCCGTTTTGGCCCTGGCCGCAGTCTCTAGCTTCGTATTTGCTTCGCCTTCGGTCGCAGCCGCCTTTTTCGGAGTCACGGTTGCAACTCCTTTCCTGTTGTATCGGTACACCGGCCGATCGGCGACCTACATGGTGCTGAATCCTCGTCTCGCCGCTATTGCGGCAACGATCTACATGGGCACCATGCTGGCCGGGATCTACGGATTCTATCGGATCGGACACCTCTCCCCGACAACTGCCTTTTTCTTGATGGGTTTGGCGAGCTTGGGTTCGGGTTTTTGGCTATTCCGCCGTTTGAAGCCGGAGCGGGTGCCGGATGGAGAAACACCATCCAACGAGGAGGTGCTGCACCAACACTTGGGATACGGGCGGTGGGCAGCAACGACTGGGATAGTCTCGTGGTTGCCGGGTCAGGCCTATTATGTAGCACTCCCCATTTGGGCCAGTCTCGAGGCGACGGCTCAACTGCGGGCCGTCCTAAACCTCATCATGCCGGTTTCGCATGGATTCGCTGCGATCGGCGTACTTCTCGTGTCAGCCCTGGTCCGCTTTCATGATCATCCTCGTTTTCACCATTTCGTTTTGGTAGGAGCGCTTCTCTTCACCGCGCTTGCAGCCGTGTATTGGTTGTTGCTCGGTTTGTATCACCAACCGATCATGCAGTGGCTCTACGGTGGCCAGTACACCGTTCACCATCAACTCGTGTGGATACTCGGGTTCGTGCCGGTCGTCTACGGCAGCTCTACCGTTCTGGGCGCTGCGTTGCGCGGGCTCGAGCGACCTGACACGGTCTTCTGGGCCTACGCCGCATCCAGCCTCGTTACGGTCACCCTTGGACGAGGGAGCCGCTTGGGGCATGGTCGCCGCTTCAGCGACGACAACGCTGACGATGGGTTGGTTCTTTTTTGTGAAGAAGGTGGCTTCATCATGATGGCCGTTGAAGTGGCCCGAGCGCTCTTCTCCCGCTTCGAGTCAAACGGCTTGGAGTATGCGGTCGTTGGCGATTCTCAGGGGTACGGCCAGTCGATTCCGAGCGATCTCGACATCATTATCGACCAGAGATCTCTCAACCGAGCTCGTACCACGATCGTCGAGTTCTGCACGGAGCTCGGACTGGCCCTCGTTCAATGCATTCAGCACGAAGCCAATAGCTGGTACTACGCCATAGCCTGGCGTGATCATGGCGACCAGGTGAGCTATCTCCATCCGGACATCGGCGGTGATTACTACCGAGACGGACGACTACTCCTGCGTTCGAGAGACGTCCTCGAGGGTTGCGTTCCGGCACTTGATACGCATGGTAGAGCATTGGGATTCAAGGTCCCCGCGCCAGCCCAAGCTTTTATCTACTACCTGCTAAAACGGATCGAAAAAGGAGCGCTCGCTCAACCTCAAGGCGAGTACTTGAGCGACCAATGGAGCCGAGATCCCGAGGGCGCTCAAGTTCAATTGGCACGATGGTGGAGCGATGCGCACGTCGACCTGCTCGCAACCGCTGCAGCCAGTGACCAGTGGCCAGCAGTGGTTGACGCACTTCCTGACCTCGGCATGGAGATCCGAGGCCATTCACCGGTCGTGCCGCGAACCTACGTGAGAGAATCGGGTCGCGTGGTCCGTAGAATCGCTCATCCGACGGGTTTCTGGATAACCTTTCTCGGTCCCGACGGGTGTGGAAAGAGCACCGTGATCTCGCATGTAAGAGATGAGCTCGCACCCGCATTTCGACGCACTCGACGGTACCATCTGCGGCCCCATCTGGAAGTGCGCGATGCACGCGACGGTGTCGTCGTTACAGATCCGCATGCGCAGCCGCCTCGAGGCAAGGTGATGTCCACGCTCAAGCTCGGGTACTGGTGGATCGACTACAGTCTGGGCTATTTGGTCTCCGTATTTCCTGCTCTCGTCCGCTCGACGCTCGTTCTCTTCGACCGGTACTACGACGACATAGAAGTCGATCCGCGGCGTTACAGGTACGGTGGTTCCACTTGGTTGGCGCGGCAACTCGGTCGCGTAATCCCGAGGCCCAACCTGATCGTGGTTCTGGATTTGCCGGCGACCGTGGCCCATGAAAGAAAGAAAGAGGTTCCGCTCGCAGAAATAGAACGCCAGCGAACCCTCTACCGGGACATCGCCCGACGCCACGAAAAGGGCCACCTGGTAGACGCATCCCGACCCCTAGAAGACGTTGTCCGGGACGTGACGCAGCTGATCTTGGGTGCACTCGAACGTCGTATCACAACCACTTGATGACATCCGACGGCTCGCCGAAGCGATTGCAGGTCCTGCTCTCTGCGTACGCTTGCGAGCCAGCAAGAGGCTCCGAACCGGGCGTCGGTTGGAACGCTGCCGTCGAGATCGCAAAGCACCACGACGTTTTGGTCGTTACGAGGGCCAACAATCGGACCGTCATCGAGGCCTGGCTAGAGCGAAACCCAGTCTCGGGCCTCCGGTTCGCTTACTTCGACCTCCCCAAGTGGGCGATGTGGTGGAAGCGCGGCCCGCGGGGCACGAGGCTCTACTATTACCTGTGGCAGATCGGCATCTACCTTCTCGCGCGCAAGATGTTGCGCGAGAGCAGCGTCGACGTCATTCAACACGCCACGTTCGTCAAGTACTGGGTACCGTCGTTTCTCTCGTTACTGCCGAGACCGTTTGTGTGGGGACCGGTGGGTGGTGCAGACTCGACACCCCCGATCTTCCGATCCGATCTCAGCGGTCCCGGCCGATCTTACGAATTGTCGCGCCAGATCGCCCAATCGTTTGCCGAATTTGATCCCTTCCTCCGTTTGACCGCCCGGCGAAGCACGATCGCCCTAGCCACCACTGAGGCTACCGCTTCCCGGATCGAGACCCTCGGCGCGTCCGATGTTCGTATCCTCGGGGCGATCGGCTTGAGCGGACACACCCTGAAATCGATCGACGCCGCGCAGTTGGATTCTGACCGCAGGTCATTACGGTTGATCAGCATCGGTCTCCTACACGACTTCAAAGGCTTTCAGTTTGCGCTCAGGGCGCTTGCCCGAACGGCAGCAACCGATGCCGAGTACTGGATTATCGGCGACGGCCCGGCTCGCGGCCGACTGGAGAAGGAAACTGCAACGCTGGGAATCGGCGAACGAGTTCAGTTTCTCGGCCAACTACCGCGCGACGACGTGCTCGGCAAGCTCAGCCAGTCCGATGTCCTGGTCCATCCCAGCCTGCATGAGTCTGGAGGGCTGGTCTGCCTCGAAGCGATGGCTGCACGCGTACCTGTCGTGTGCCTCAACCTTGGCGGGCCGGCCACGATCGTGACCCCGGAAACTGGGATCGTGATCGAGGCTGAGAGTCCGCAACAGGTTGTCCAAGACTTGGCGCAAGCGATCGCCCAGCTCGATCACGATCGCGCGGCGTTGACGCAGATGGCGATCGCCTCGCGGGCTCGTGTGGAGGCCGAGTACCACTGGGAAAAGAAAGGTGAGCAGATGGCTCGGCTGCACCGTGAGGCCTACGACAAGATGCGCAAAACCAGGGCATGACAGTAGGTTTGCCGAGGCTGGCAATGCATCCCCGGCCGGGGTGGCGGAACCGGTAGACGCGCGGGACTTAAAATCCTGTGGGCGAGAGCCCGTGCGGGTTCGACTCCCGCCCCCGGCACCAAGCAGGTTAGGAAACGGTGACCGGCTCGGCTGAAGTCTCTTCCTCGGACGTTGGAGGCCGCGGCTCGGCCTCGAGCAGCGCCGCCTCGAGCACATCGCCAATTGTTTCCGCGTACACGAAGCGAAGC
>JBDHFX010000094.1:0-10972 GCA_039590215.1 Gemmatimonadota bacterium
GTCATAGAGGGCCATAACGATCTTGCTGACGCTGGCGAACCCCCCGTACCGCTCGAACATCGTCCCGGCCATGAAACGCTCCTGAATGCTGTTGATAGAGTTGCGGGCGTGGATTCTACTGGAATCAACCGGTCCGGGCTACGGCGTGAAGCCTACCAGCCGCCACATCTCTGCGCTGTCGTAGATCCGACCACCGGATATGATCGCGGTCACGCTGCGGAGGTTGCTGATATCTGTTAGCGGGTCGCGATCGAGAACGATCAGGTCGGCGCGTTTCCCCACCTCGATCGTGCCCGACTCATCCTCGAGCCCCATCGCTGAGGCGGCATCCGAGGTGGCGGCGCGCAGCGCCTCGATGGGCGTAAACCCGGCACGCACGTACAGCTCCAGCTCCCGGTAGAGCGAGTGGCCGGGGACGGCCATATCCGTCCCGGCCACGATCACCACGCCGGCTTCGTGCAGGGCGTGGAGTAACGATAGCCGCCGTTCGAGCTCTTCCCGGGCCGCCTCGGCCTCTTCCGGCGGGATCCCGATGCCGTTGAGAGGCCCGGCGATCTCCGGCGCCACCCGCGCCGCACCTGGCTCGAACGATGCGATCGAGACGTCTGTCGATCGCCCATGAAGCTCGTACAACGCAATCGTCGGATCAACCACGATGCGCTTCTCTGCCAGCCACTCGATAACACGTGTCCCCTCTGGCGATTCGATGTCAGCCGGCACGGGTTCCTCTTCGCCCTCTGAATCCCGGATCATCACGGCTTCGACAAAGCTGATGTGGTTGACCTGATCCATGCCGGCTTCGGTCGCGCTGAACAGATCCATGCCCCGCGGGATGTGACCGGTCACAGTCATGCCAAAGGCGTGGGCTTGCTCCGTGATGGCTGGCACCAGCGCGGGCTCGACGAAGCTGTAGATCTTGATCTGCTCGAACCCGGTTTCGTGATAGGCGCTCACTAGCGCCCGCGCCTCCTCGGCTGTCGAAACCTCGTCACCAAAGATGATCCCGGCGACGAGGATGCGCGGGGCCGGGCCCTCACCCGACGCGCTGGCGTCGCGCATCGCCCGGACAAAGTCGACGTCGTTGCCGACGTCGCGCACGGTCGTGATCCCCGCTGCCAGGTAGACTGGCCCCCACTCTACCTGCGCCAAATGAGCGTGCATGTCCCACAAGCCTGGTGCCACTGTCTTCCCGTCCAGCTCGATCACCCGGGCGTCGGCCGGCACGGTCACTTCGGTTCGGCTACCGACCGCCTCGATCCGATCCCTGCGGACGAGCACGACCGCGTTCTCCGTCGCCTCGTCGCTGACGCCAGTGATGACCCGCCCGCCCACCAGCGCCAGCGGCCGGTCGCCAAGCGGTTCGCCCGGTGCCAACTCACCCAGCCGATCGAGACCGTCCTGCGCCGCGCGTGCAACGAACCAATCGAGTGCCTCCTCGTAACCCACCCGCACCGCCTCGAATTGGTCGCCCTCGCCGTCGATCGTAACGGCGGCGACCAACGCTCCAGTCGCGTCAGCCCACACCGTTTCGTGACCCCAGATGAGACCGCCGACGCTGTAGCGATTGAGCACCCGGTCTATGTCGCCGATGTGGATCTGGTCGCGTCCGCGCGGTTCGATCGTCACCACGCTGGAAGGGAACACCTGTAGTCGCTCTGGTCGGCCGTGAGCTTCCCAGTAACGCAGCAGCATCATCTGGACGGCGATCGGTGCGTACCCCGTAATGGTGAAGTACCGCTCCGGTACACCGATCTCCCGAACCGTGCCCCCGTCGGCCACCCGTGCTCGACCCTCGGCGACATCGACTTCGAGATCGATCGCCACCCGGCGCGCGACCTTGCCCTTCACCATCAACCTTGAGGGAGTGTAATCCCGGGTGGTGACAAGCTCAGCGGAAAGCGGCACCTCTGTCCCCCGATCCGTGAACTCGAACTCGACCTTCGTGAGCAGATCGTCCCCCTGGCGGAGAACCTGATACTGCTCCATCCCCACCGCACGGCTCACCCAATGGAGGCGAAACGAGTCCCGCTCGACGACCGTAGGGTGCGAATCCTGTGCCCACAGCGGCTGCACACAAACCACGCACACGAGCCAACTGATCGCGGATCTAGTCATGACTTTAATCTATTGCTATGAGGGCCTGTATCGTCTGGTGGGCGGTGGGGGACTCGAACCCTCGACCTCCTGCATGTGAGGCAGGCAAGGGCTCCTCCAGGGTTTTCGGGTGATTCTGACGATGTCACTACGAATCAACAAGTTGTCCGGACAGCGTGGGTATCGTGAACTCGTTGGTACGGACAGATTCCGTACGCAAACTGGTACAGAAACTGGCCCAACCTCACTTTACGTCGGGTTCCCCCGTGAGCGAAACGCGGCGGTGGGTGGAACGATGCGTCAAGTACCGCTCACTCGCGCCGCAACCCCTTGAGCCGAATAATCGCCTGCCGTGCCTCCTCCACCATCGGCTGTAGCTCGGGGTCAGCGTCCTTCCAGGCTTCAAGGAAATACTCATACGACTCGCTGGCTTTGTCCCACGCCTCAAGCTGCTCGTAAATCCGACCTATGCGATACGCGGCCAGCGGATCTTGCCAGAACGACGCAAAGTACCGCTCGGCCTCATTTGGCCGCCGCAACTCCAGCAACAACTCCGCTAGCCACCATCGAATCGTAGCGCTGGCGGTTCCGGGTCCAAGATACCCGGTGAACTCAAGCCGCGCGGCCTCCAACAGATCCAGCGCCTTGGCATGATCGCCCCGCTGCCATGCAGCGAACCCTTTAAGAGCCACAGCCGCTGCCTGCGCCCGACGAGCGCCCAAGGAGTCGCCTTCCTGGAGTGACCGCTGAGCGTTGTGCCGCAAGAGCTCCACCACGGTGGCTCGATCACCCTCAAGCCCTTGCTCGGTCACGTACGCACCAGCGAAGAAGAGGTTCACGACCTTCGACGAATCGATCGCTGCCAAGGCCAACTCTCGCTCCATCCGTGTGGTTGAAATCGGGAGTCCCCGCATGTGGTTGTAGTAGTAGCCACCCGGCCGTTCATCTTCTGGAAAGCCGGGTTGGTCCATCGTCTCCAACGCGGACCGCACAAGACCCCGATTGATCTGATTGTAGGATAGGAAAACCCGGGCAAGGGGATCGTCGGCCAGCCGGGAGATCCCCAGGACCTTTGCCTGGGTCACTAGGAAGCGTGGATGCCCGAGAACCCAATAGGCCATCAGAGCGGGCGAGAACGACGTTGTGTCAAGCGCCGCGAACGCGCGAGCCCGCGCTGCATCGTTTCCGAACGCCAGGTCATGTGCCAGGAGACGCTCGCGGACGACCCGGGTGTGCGGAGCGAGCCGTGCAAGCGAATCGATCAGCACCGACACTCGGGCACTGTCAGGATCGAACCTGAGCGCCATATCGACGCGATGCATGTACGAAACGGAGAATCCAGGGTCAAGATCGACCGCCCGGGCGAACGCTCGCTCGATCTCCTCCGGCGGAACCAAGCCCTGGTCGCCAAAGTGGAAGTACGTCTCGCCGAGGAGATACCAAGCCTCCGGGTCGTCAGGGTAGCTTCGCACCGCTCGCCGCAAGGGCTCGAGACCATCCAGCACTTGGCGGGTTAGCGACAGTCGGGCGCGCACAAAGAGCGCTTCGCGGTCCGGCAACCGATGAGCCAACCGAGCGGCGCGTCCAACTGACTCGGTTATTAGATCATAATCCTGCGTGCGCGTCGCCGCCCACTCGAACGAAGAGCCGAGTCGGTGGAAAGCGAGGGCAAACGTCGAGTCGATCTCGACGGCGTGCTGGTAGGCCGGGATCGCGGCCTCGAAGTCTCCTTGACGGAAGAGAACTTCGCCTTCCAGATACGACTTGAGCGCGGGCAGCGACGACGTCGTCAACCGGGCCAGATTGACGCGTGGTATAGCACCAGGGCGGTCGCTCATGAGTGACTCAAGGATCGCGATCGACAACTCGTCTACTAACGCGAATACCTCATCGATCGATCCTTCGACCTGCGTCCGCCCAAGCTCGACCCCGCTCTCCACGTCGTGCAGCTCGACCCCGAGCCGCACACCGGAACCGATCGCCACGGCGTTGCCGACCAGGACGTACCGCGCACCGGCCCGGCCACCAATGGCAAGTGCAGTTTGGAGATCTACCGTTTTGCTCTCACCGACTGCCTCTCGCCACCGTGCAAGGACGGTCCGGCTGCTAATTGTCCGCAGACCAGCGACGCCGTCGAGATTGGTCCCCAGGAGATCGACCATCCCCTCACGCCAGATGTCGAGGTCGGGATCGTTGACCTCGAACGGCAACACCGCGACGCTCGGCGGGGACTCGCTGACGGCAGGCGAAGAGCTGCCCTCGGGCCGGGGGATGAAGAACCACGCCACGACGACGACGGTCGCTACGGCGCCTGCGATCCAAACGATCGGTCGAGCCCTGCTTCCGGTTGACGTTACGTCTGCAGCTTCGGCGCTGTGCGCAGTTTCTTGCGACAGTGTATCCGTGGACCTGGAAACACGGCGTTCTCGAATGTCGGCAATCAGAGTTTGCGTCTTTTCGGACGGATGGACGTCGAGCTCCTCCTCAAGTCGGGCGGCAAACTCCTCGTAGGCGCGGACCGCGCCGGCTCGGTCGCCCCGGGCGTCGTGCAGTCGAATCAGTCGACGAACGCCCTGCTCGTCCTCGGGCACGATCTTGAGCCCACGTTGCGCCCAGCGGATCGCCTCGTGGACCTCGCCCGCAGCTTCGGCGTGGTCGACCAACGTCCATGCCGCCCGCCCCGCCTCGCGCTGCAGCTCTTCGCGTGCGTCCATCATCCAGCGCTCGTAGGGTTCCGATTCGTCGGGGAAGAACCCGTCGAGGAACAGCCCCCCGTAACTCGTCAGCGCGTCTTCGTACGATTCGTTTGCGATCGCCGATTGGAAGTCGGCGAGGTCAGACCCCGCGACAGCCGCGTTCAGAGACACACCCTCGGCGCTGGTGACAATCGCAGTTTCGCCAAGCTCTTTGCGGATGATGTATACCGAGTCGGACAGTAGATGACGCGCCCGCTCGGTCTCGGTCTCGGGCCACAGGAGTCCAATCAGCTTGTCGCGGCTGAGCGGGTCTTCGTGCGCCGCGAGCAATGCCAACAGGGCCATCTGGCGCCGCTGCGTGACCCGGCCGGAAAGTTTTTTCGGGTCGTCCAACCCCAGACCGCCCAACAGCTTGAGGCGATGTGGAGTGTCTATCGTTTGCTGCACGAGATCGGGACGATCATGGCAAGACTCCTCGTTGGTACGATACGCGAAGTCCCAATGCACGGGCAAACACTCGGATCAAGGAAGGTGTAGAAATGAGGAACTTCGCAAGCAGTAAAAGACTCGCGTCGAGCGTGGCTGGTCTGCTGCTCCTGTGGGCATGCAATGATGAAATGCCAGTCGCCCCGGCCGAGAGCCTCCTCGAGGGCGGAATGGCCCCAGAGGTCAACACCAATCTCGTCAACATCGTCTCGGGCGTCGGCAACTTCGTGGTCGACGCGGCGGGCAACGAGGTTACCGACCCCGATGCGCTTCTGTGGTACCGGAATCCCTTTGTCCCCGGCGACCCACTCCAGCCGCTGCTCGCCCCCGACGACCACCAAGTGACGTTAGGCGAGTACACGGCGGTTACCGGAAGGGCGCGGGCAAAGTGCACCGAGAACGGAACGAAGCTGAGCGTCCACCTGAGCGGTCTATTCCCGAAGGGCGTCTACACCATCTGGCTCGCGCTCTTCAATCCACCGTTCGACGGCACTTTTGCCGGTCTCTTTGCAGTCGGAGCGGCTGGACCTAGCGACGGCAGCAAGAACGCCTTCCGAGCTTCGGCGAGCGGTGAGGGGCAGGTGTCACTCACCATGACCGCCGGCGAGCTGTCGATCTTCGGTGCGCTCAACGAGAACTGTCTGTTTACCGACCCCTCGATCGCCCAGTGGCACATCATCGGAGCGTACCACACCGACGGCCAGACGCATGGTGGTGATCCTGGACCACGCGCCGAGCCGTTCGTGTTTGTTTTCGACAACTGATCAACTGAACGTGGATTCTCCGAGAGGCGGGCGGCTCGCGATTTTGAGCCGCCCGTTCGCTCATGTGCCGGGTTCAATCCCCGGTCGATCCGGGTGGAGCCGTGCGCGGCGGAGCCGGCGACGGTTTCGCCGGGGCTGACCCAAGACTGCGGGATATGTGCCCATCGTGCTGACCGCGTGACGCGCGATCACCGCGGGCGCGAGCCCGGCACTTCGCTCTCTTGGGCACCGCTTTTCTGACGTTTCTTGACCTTCACACGCGCGTTCTTGACCTTCACACGCGCGCGAGCAAAAAACATCAGGTCCCCCTGCACGAAACGCGGGGATGGGTGGAACGAGGACGTTTTTTTGCCCTTCACACGCGCGAGAGAAAAAACGTCAAGTCCCCCTGACGGCAACGCGGGAGTGAGTGGAACGATGCGCCAAGTACCGCTTACTGCCGCCGCAAACCCCGCGGGAGGGTCTGGCACGCGTCCAGAGCTTGCTGGCGCAGGAAGCCACTCCGGCCGCCGAGGCTTCAACGGCTGTTACCGAAGCGGAGATCCTCGCTCACACGAGGTTCCTGTCAGACGATCTGTTGGCGGGCCGGGCACCGGGTACTCGCGGCGAGGCCCTCGCCCAGTCGTACGTGATCGCCCAGTTCAGCGCGCTCGGACTCGAGCCCGCCGGCGACGACGGCTGGTTGCAACCGTTCAAACTCGTCAGCCTGACGTCGCACATGCCCGAGCAACTCGTCGTCTCAAATAGCGACGGAGAGACGGTCGCCCTCGCCTACGACAGCGAGTGGGTCGGCGGGTCCGGACGTCAATCGAGCGGCGGCGCGATCGAAGGCGCCGAGATCGTCTTTGTCGGCTATGGGATTGTGGCACCCGAGGAGAGTTGGAACGACTACGAAGGCGTGGACGTTGAGGGCAAGGTCCTGCTGTTCCTGAACAACGACCCCGTGGGGGATCGATTCGCCGGCGACACGCGACTCTACTACGGCCGCTGGAGCTACAAGTACGAAATCGCGGCGGAGCTGGGCGCTGCCGGCGCGATCATCATTCACACCACGCCTTCCGCGGGCTACCCGTGGCAGGTCGTCCAGCGCGGGTTCGGCGGGACGGAGCTGGAGCTGCCGGCCCCGCCCGATGAGCCACGGACGAGCCTTCGAGCCTGGGTGACCGAAGATGCCGCGGCCAGGATCGCCGCGCTCGGCGGACACGATTTCGACGCGCTTGTTGAGCGCGCCCAGAGCCCCGCGTTTCGTGCCACGCCGCTGGGCGTCACGCTCGACCTGGAGTTCTCGGCAGACCTCAACGCGACCGGTACGGCGAACGTGCTGGCGCGCCTGCCCGGGAACGACCCAGATCTGGCCGACGAGCACATCGTCTTCACCGCCCACTACGACCATCTGGGAGTGGGTACGGCGGTCGACGGCGACTCCATCTACAACGGCGCCCGGGACAACGCGCTCGGGACGGCCACGCTACTCGCCATCGCCCGCGCTTTCGCCTCGCTCCCCGACCCTCCTCGACGGTCGATCCTGTTCGCGGCGGTGGGCGCGGAAGAGTCGGGTCTGCTGGGGTCACTCCATCTCGCCCGACACCCGCCCGTCCCAGCGTGTCAGCTCGTCGCCAACATCAACCTCGATGGTGGCAACATCTGGGGCCGCACGCGAGACGTGCGGCAAGTCGGACGCGGGAAGTCCGATCTCGACGCCTGGCTCGATCGTTTCGGGGCCGAACAGGGGCGTTCCATCCACACCGAAGAGTTTCCCGACAAGGGCTACTTCTACCGCTCGGATCAGTTCAACTTCGCGAAGATCGGCGTGCCGGCGATCTACCTCGACGAGGGTGTGGATTTCATCGATCGGCCGGAGGGGTGGGGCGCCGAGCACATGGTCGACGACGCGGTGCTCCTGTTCCGCGTCGCACGGGCCGTCGCCAACGCCGACGTGTCCCCCAGGTGGACTTCCGGCGACGAGTTCGCCGCCGCCCGTGAGGCGTGCCATCGCTAGGAGGTCACTGGTTCAAGCATGCGGCTGGACCCCCTGCTTGTAAGGCAGGCTCCAAAATACGCTTCTTCGGCATTATGCCGTAAATCCGCGGAGTTTTCCGCCTATCTGCCGAACGCTCCGCCCCCCGATACGGCAAAATGCCGGAACTGAACTAGCACACTTACTAGCACACCTCAAAGACACACACGGCGGTATAAAAAGGGGCGGCCCCAAAGGACCGCCCCTGCAACGAGGTTTCTACCCACGAGTTCTATCAGAAGGATCTCATTATGTCCCGCTTCCGCTGCATCGCGTCCTGCACCTACGGGGTTGACGGATAATCGCCGCACCAATCCAGAACGAGGTTGTTGTTAGGCTCGGAGTAGTCGAACACGTCGTTCGTGACGCCACAACCGAGCACGGTGCAGGCCTTTGAATTCGACAGTGCTATTCGTGCAGAACCATCATGGATAGTGACGCCTGCCACCTCATTCCACAGCACGCGACACGCTTGACTCTGATTCACCCATATTCCTGCGCCGGCCCCGCTACCACTGATCGTATTGCCCATTAGCACGTCGCCGAAGCCCATATCATAAATGCCTACAGCATAGTCTGCACCGGCAACCCAGGATCCCATGATGTCGTTCTCGGTCACGACCACTTGTTGGTTGCCGTAGATGGGCGGGACCTCGACGTGCCCGTAGTCACGAATGCGAATCCCGGGGTCGCTGCTGCCTTCTATAACGGTCACGCCGTCATTGATGCGGCTGTCTTCTATAACGGCCACGATGTTCTTGGTGATGGTTGCTTTAGACGGCGCTGACGGTGGCCTGAAGTATGGGGGGGTGCGAGTGTGCCGTGGCTTCCCACGCCGTTGCACAACAGAAATGCCAGTGTCTCTAGAGCTCACAATATTGTGGGAGATTTCGAATGATGAGTTGTCGTGGTCGACAATCGCCACACCATGATTGCCCCACACAAACGTGTTGGGTGTCGTCTCCGATCCTCCGACTGTCAATCTCCCGTTGGTCCAGCCAAATGCTTCCACACCAATGCCCGGTCCGTCGAACGTGCTGTTGGTCACGCTGTGGGTTCCGGTAAATGGCGTTGCCGTCACGTTACCGTCCCCCAACGTAAGGAGCGCGCCAGCGAATCCTAGGCCCACGCGGACCGATGACTCGGTGAATGAAGTAAATCGGGGTGCTTTGAATTTGACGTTATCCACCGAGACGCCTTCATCTGGCGAAGCCGCATCCGAACCCAACAGTGGACGGTGGGCGACGAGCAACATGTAATCAACCACGTAACGTACTGCGGGATCGTCATGAACAGACCGATGGTTCTCGGCAGCACCCTCGATTGAGACCCAGAGGGTCATATCCGACACCGTGATGTTGCCTCCGCCCTGGAAGACAATCATCGCGGCGCTGCCTGGTGGCGTTGGATAGTGAGGATAAATAGTCCAAGGCCAGTCGGGGGCAGTGTAGACGGGCACCGTGTTCGGCCCTGGCACGTAGATTGTGGTGGCATCGATGTCCGCACCTTTGAAGTCACCCACAAAGTTTCGAGCAACAACCTGACTAACGTAGAAATCACCTTGATCCAACTCGACGATGCATCCCGGCTCGCAGTTGTCGAAGGCGTACTGGATATTGTGCCCGTCACACTCCCGATACCCGTCTTCACCAGGGAGGATGGGGCTCACGCTCCACACATTCGGGGGGTCCTGTGTGACGTGTGGGGAAGTGGAGGGATCCGAGGGATCCGGACAGGGGGGTTGTTCTGCTGGTGTCACTGCTCGTGCCAACGCCAGTGTCTCGCTCGCGGGAGCCCGGGTGTCAGAAGCCGCAACAAACAAGGTGATAGCAAGAATCGCCGATAGACGTTTATTCATGGTGCCACCTCCTGGCGCACTCAGGTGTGTTACCGCTTAGGGCACCTTCGGCAGCTCGGCGATCTTGAGTCCTTCGTGGCGTTTGCGGGCGTCTCGGAGGAGGCGAGGACCCGTAGCTTTGCGTCCCCGGCTTTTGCCGGGTTTGCCTTTGTCGGGGTCACTACCTCGAGCCTAGGACGACTAAGACGTGGCTGTCTGTAGGAAAAAACCCGTTGTCGTGTAGGTGAAACCCCCACTTAGAGTACAGTTGATCTGAAACGGGGACCGTCAGAGAGGTACTACATGAGTAGGCGCCCGCCCCGGCCACATGATCCCGACGATGGGATTCAGATATTCTCGACCAGAACTTGTGGAAGGTTATGCGTTACACCGCGTTCGGGGTATTCGAGGCCTGACGCGCCAAGCGGACGGGCCACGTATGCCTGCTGAGTCGGCAGGCCATTCGACGGGCTAACTCGCGGCCAGTGGCGAACATCCATTCACCCTGTACCAGTACGCTGGGTCAGGGCGGCTTTGGACCGGATCCTCCGAGAGCGACCCGGGATTGGGCGTGCGCCCCTCTTCCCCGCTCCAGGTGATCCTACGAGGCCGATTCACAGGAACCTGCCAGACCGGTGGCTTCGGAAAGCCGAACGACTGGCCGGACTCGAGCCCCAAAAAGGGAGCCTCTGGCACGCTTACCGGCGGAAGTGGGCAACCGAGAGGAAGCATATGCCCGACGTTGACGTGGCCGCGGCAGGCGGCTGGAAGGAGACGACCTCACTCAAGCGTGCCTACCAGCAGGCGGACCAACAGACGATGCTCAAGGTCGTCCTGGGTGGTGGCGAGCTCCGCGAGGTGAGCGGATGAACCACCGGGCTGATTCTGGTACACGTTCTGGTACACCCCCCCCGAGCCCGCACCTGCGGCTCAACACGCCAACCTGTTCATCCCTCTGAAGTTAGATATGGTGGGCGACACTGGATTCGAACCAGTGACCTCCTGCATGTCAAGCAGGCACTCTAACCAACTGAGCTAGCCGCCCACGCAACCGGTAGGATAGAAACGATACTGCGGC
>JBDHFX010000095.1:0-8579 GCA_039590215.1 Gemmatimonadota bacterium
GAGGAGAACCACGCGATCTCCTTCGGTGACCGATCCCCGCTCGATCCGCCCGATCGCGATCCGCCCCACGTAACTCGAGTAATCGAGCGTCGAGGTCAACATCTGAAACGGCCCATCGACATCTCCGCTCGGCGCCGGCACCGATCCGACGATCGTCTCGAAGAGCAGCGTTAACCCCTCCGCTTGACCCTCGAGCTCGAGCTTCGCCCACCCATCGCGACCGCTCGCGTACAAGAACTTGGCGTCGAGCTGGGATTCGGTCGCGTCCAGCTCGAGGAAGAGCTCCAAGACTTCATCGTGGACTTTTTCCGCGCGTTGATCCGGGCGGTCCACCTTGTTGATGACGACCACCGGTGTCAGCCCGAGCTCAAGCGCCTTTCGGGTAACGAATCGCGTCTGGGGCATCGGTCCCTCGGCGGCATCAACGAGGAGGAGCACTCCATCGACCATTCTCAGGATACGCTCCACCTCGCCACCGAAATCCCGGTGCCCTGGGGTGTCAACGATGTTGATCTTGGTCTCACCCCACCGGACCGCTGTGTTTTTGGACAGGATCGTGATGCCCCGCTCGCGCTCGAGCGGGTTCGAGTCCATCACCCGCTCCGCGACGTGCTCATGCGCGCTGAAGGCGCCCGCCTGCCGCAGCATGTGGTCGACCAGGGTCGTCTTGCCGTGGTCCACGTGCGCGATGATCGCGACGTTCCTGAGCTGAGTCTTCAAGCGAGCCTCGTGTCTGACGTTTTTTGTAGAGGGACGATGGGGAGGGTTCAAAGCTAGCCATTTGGTCGCAAAAAGACCAGCCCGGTCCCGTATGATCGCTCCTTTGTGGAACTCGACCGAGAATGGAGTTAAGGTCAATCGCCTCTATCCAGCGCATCGCTTTCCCATCGGGGGGCCCCATGAAACGTCTTCTCCTCGTTCCGTTGGCCGCTTTCTCGATCGCCTCGTGCGGCGAATCCCGTGCTCCGACTTCCCCATCCCAAACCGAGCTTGCGTTGTCCGGAACGACCGACGTGATCGTCGTCCTCCATCGCGGGTTCGCTCCCGGCGAGCGAGCGGCCAATCATGCGCGCGCTGCAGCCGTCGCTCAGGAGTTTGGTTTCGTCCCCCGACATACTTATGGAACCGCGCTGTTTGGCTTCTCTGCCACCGTCCCAGCCGCGCGTTTGGGCGCTCTCCGACGTGATCCCCGGGTCGCCTCGGTCGAGCTCGACGAAATACACATGATCGACATCCAGGATCTTCCAACCGGGATCGATCGCACCGAAGCCGACCTGAGATTCCCCGCACTTGGCAACGACGCGGTTTCGCTTCAAGTCCCGTTCGACGTCGCGATTCTCGACACCGGCATCGATCCAAACCATCCGGATCTCAATGTCGCCGGCGGGAGAAACTTCAGCGGCGGGAACAAGCAAAAGTGGACGGATAAGAACGGTCACGGAACCCACGTCTCGGTATCGCGCCCGGTGTTCGGGTCTGGGGGTTCAAGGTTTGTAACGATGGGGGCTTGTGCTCGACAAGCGCGCGCGTCGCGGGCATGGATTGGGTCGCCTCCAAGAAGGCCTATTTCAAGGCCGGCCGATCCGGCGGGATTGACTTCGTCTCGGCCAACATGAGCATCGGCTTCCCGGGCGATGCCCAACCGTGCTCCGCGTCCTCCGGGGCGCTCCATCAAGCCGCCTGCGCGATGATCGACGAGGGCGTGGCGCTGGCGATGTCGGCTGGCAACGACGGTTCGCTCAAGCAGGCTTGGCCCGAGCCATTTGTCGTGTCCGCGCTCGCCGATTTCGACGGCAAGGCCGGCGGGGCGGGCGCGAGCACGTGTCGCTTTGACTTCGACGACACGTTGGCGGATTTCAGCAACTTCGGATCGACGATCGATATCGCCGCGCCGGGCGTTTGCATCGTGTCAACTTGGCCTGGCGGCGGAACTGCAACGCTCAACGGAACGTCGATGGCCTCACCGCACGTTGCCGGAGCGGTCGCGCTGTACCTGCACGCCACCGGCGCTCCCCCAGCCGTCGATAGCAGCGGCGTGGAGGCGATCAAGACGGCGCTGATCGCCGCCGCCAAGCCCCAAGGCGACCCCTGTGGATACACCAACGAGCACGCCGCCCAGGGCTCGAACGAACCGCTTCTTTTCCTAAACGCCGCGGTCTTCGGCGGGGATGGCACCTGCACCATCGACAACAGCGGTCCGCCGCCCGATGGCTCCCCGTCGGTCACCATCACCAACCCGGCGGACGGATCGATCGTCTATGGCATCGCCACCGTGACCGCCACGGCCTTCGACGACGGGGGAGTCAACAACGTCGAGTTCTTTGTCGATGGGATCAGCATCGGCGTCGATACGAACCCCCTCGACGGGTACTCGGCGCAATGGGACACCTCGAGCCACACCGACGGATCGTCGGCCACGGTCCACGCTGTCGCCACCGACGGCGGCGGTAAGACCGGCGACGACATTGTGGTTGTGACTGTCAACAACGCGGCGGCCGAAGTGCACGTTGGGGATCTTCTCGGCGTTCGGGTGCGCCTCGGATCAAAATGGCGAGCGGACGTGACAATCACCGTGCACGATCACGATCACAACCCGATCGACGGGGCGTTGGTGATCGGTGACTGGAGCGGCGGTGCCAGCGAACAGGACGACGAGTGCACCACGTGGTCCGTCGGGCGCTGCGCCGTCGGCAGCCCAAGCATGAAGAACGGGGTGACCAGCGTCACGTTCACCGTTGAGTCAGTACAGTTCGGCGGTGTCACCTACAACGCCAGCACCAATCACGATCCAGGCGGCGACAGCAACGGGACGGCGGTCACGGTAAACAAGTAAGTCTCAGGCAGGAATCAAGCGGCTTCTCGGCAGGATAACGCGATCCGGAATTTCGAACTTGGCCGCCAGTGGTTCCAATGTCGGTTCCCCCGCTCGGGCACACCATCGGCCACGACCCGAACGTCGAAATCGTGCGCCAACACGTCGACAAAGGCTCGGCTCACGAACAACGTCAGCTGCGCTCCCAAACAAGCGTGTTGGTCGAGCCCAAACGGCGAAAACTCATTGGAGGAAAACCGCTGGTTTACAAAGCGCGCGGGATCAAATACCTCCGGTCGGTCGAACGGCGGGTCCTGTCGGTGTGCCTCGGCGACGCAGATGCGGATAAACCACCCCTTCGGGATCTCGAAGCCATCGAACTTGATTGACCGGATGACCTTCCGGTAGATGTATTCGCTTTGGGCCAACCGGAGAGTCTCGTGCACAATGCATTCAACGAAGTCGTAGTCGCGAGCGTTGCCGTTTCCTGCCTTGCGGATCGTCTCGACCGATCGGGGGTTTTCGGACAGGTTCTTGAGGGTCCACATCAACAGCCCGCCGATGCTGTCTCTAGAGGCCTCCAGTAGCAAAAGGAGATTCCCGATCGCCGTCGAATCGGCGCCGGCCCCAGGCTTCAAGCGCAAGATCCCACCCAAGACCGAAGAGTGATCGGCATGTGCGGCCAAGCCGCTGTTAATGCGCTCGCGGATCAGCTTCTCAAATGTCTGCAACGCGCGGCGTGCTCTGGGGCTGGCTCTGCCTATGGTGTTCCCGGATTCGATGCCACGACAGCAGCCTTCAATCACGCCTCGATCAGAGGGTTCGATCAGATCACCGAAGTAGATCCGTAGCAACACCGTGAACATGAGTCGTTCGATTGAACGTCGCGGGTCGATGCCGTCGTGTGGCGCCGCGTCGCTGGCGGCGGCAAGCTCAACCAACTCTCGATGGGCCGCATCGCGCATAAGCTTTCGATTTGCCTCTAGCACGCCTTCTGAGAACGCCGATCGAAACAGCTGCGAGTAGACAGCGTAATCGTCGGGTTTCATGTAGCGGATAAACCCGCGCGGAATCTCGGCGCTGATCGGGAGTGGGGCGAGCACGAGGTTTGCGGCCTCGCGTTTGAGGAGCTCACGGCCTTTGTTGATGTCCACGATGCAGACAACCGGCTTGTGGAACTGAGCCATCTTGAACACCCGACCGTAGCGCTTAAGCTGGCCCAAGTAGAAGCTTCGATCTACGATGGCATCGAGCGAGTTCTTGAGCCCCAAGGAACCCGGCGGTCGGGAGCGGCTTCGACCAGAGTCGGGACGGGAGCGCCATGCGAAGAATGCGACACAGATCGCGGCAGCGATCGAGGTCGACCGAAGGACAATCGGCGAGCGAGCTGCAGCCCAGATCACAACAGCCAAGGCGGCGACTCCGAGCAGAACGAGGGTCGCTGCGAACCGAGGCTGTTCGCGCAGCTCTCGACGGGCGGCCGGCATCGTCAGGATCCGCAGCGCCAACATTGCCGCAACCAGTAGAACACCGAGCTCCACAGCACGCTCCATGAGCGAAAACTGGCACCCGATACCGGATCTCGGCCACTTGCCGATTTTGACCTTTCACGGTTTTGCCACGCCAGCTTCCACGATCTCGTTTCCACCGTCCGTGCTACGGAGCGGGCTCGCGCGCCTGGCTAAAAAACGATACCGGAGCATCGATCTCCTGGACGCGGTGGAACATCTCCGCATCGGCAACCCGCTGCCTTCAAGAGCGGTCGTAATCACGATCGATGACGGCTACGAGAGCGTGTACCGCGAGGCGTTCCCGATTCTGCAAGAACACGACATGACCGCCACCGTTTTCGTGACCACCGGTGAACGGGTTGGCCGCGACCCCTCCGACCGGCTTCCCCCGGTGGAGGATCAACCGATGGTGAGTTGGAAGGAGCTGGGCGAGATGGTCGCTGCCGGCTTTTCGGTTGGAGCGCACACGCTGACGCATCCCGATCTCACCCGTTTACCGGCGTCAAGCGCTGAAGCGGAGATCGTGGGCGCAAAGGCGATCCTCGAAGATCGTCTCGGGGTCGGCGTTCGGAGCTTCGCGTACCCCCACGGCAAATACGACCCGCGAACGCGCGAGCTCGCCGCCGAACATTACAGCTGTGCGTGCTCGGATCGGCTCGGCCTACTGACCCGCGGTAGCGATCTCTACGCGCTCGAGCGAGTGGAGATGTACTACTTCAGTCGGCCGTGGGTCTTCAACCTGTTGACTACCCCGTTCCTGCAGCCTTACCTCGCGCTCCGAGCGGTGCCGCGCAACGCTCGTCGTTCCTGGACGCGCCCGAGATGAACCTGCCAAGTCCACGCGTCGCGGCGATCATCGCGACGATCCACCGTCCTGAGGACATTGATGTTGCCCTGGAATCCGTGCTGCGCAGCACATACTCGGAGTACGAGGTGCACATCATCGATCAGAGCACCGACGAGTTGAGCCGTGAGAGATTGCGTCCGTTTATGGGCGACTCTCGAGTGCGTTACAGCGCACATCCGGGAAGCGGGCTGAGCGCGGCCCTAAACCGAGGCGCTAGCCTTACCACGGCTGAGTTGCTCGCAATAACGGGGGACGATTGCACCGTTCGGGAGGATTGGCTCGAGAAGATCGTCGCAGCGTTCGACGCGCACCCGAACGTCGGCGTTCTCTTTGGGAGCGTGCTTCCAGGGCCTTATGCACACGACGACGGGTTCGTGCCTGGCTGCGTGCTATCGGAAACGGCGCTGATCGGAGGCCTGGAAGAGATCCACCGGCTGAGTGGAACGACCGCCTGCATGGCGATTCGGCGATCCGTCTGGGAAGAGCTGAATGGCTTTGACGAAGCGCTCGGCATCGGTGCGCCGCTCCGCTCGGCCGAAGACCTCGACCTCACGCTCCGCGCCCTTGCTCGCGGTTATCATGTCCTACAGACGCCAGAGGTCGAGACCACGCATCGATCTCCGACCCTCTGGGCGGACCGTGCCGCCACGATCCGGCGCAACTGGTACGGCAGCGGCGCTGCTTTCGCCAAGTCTCTGAGGCTCGCGCGAATGCCTATGCTGCGCGCGTTGAAGCGGCTTTCGCGGCGCTGGGTGGGCGGCGGATCCGAGGTTGCGGCAACCTACGGACCAAGGCCCGATCGGTTCTCGATGCTGGCAGGCTTCGGGTGGGGTTTCGTCGTCGGGCTCTTCTGGCGCCTTGATCGAAAAACGCGTCACTTTCGTTAGACGCGATCCGGCAGCTATTGACATGGTTAGTAGACTTTCACCTACCCCAAGCTGGCGGGAAGAGTCCTCGCCGGTCGCAAAACCCTGTTCTGTAAGGAGATACATAATCATGAACCGCACTCGCGGTATTCCCATTTCCGATGCTCGTTCAGACCTGTGCCGGACGACCAACCAGAGGTCAGACCGGCGCAAGGAGGCGCAAACGGTGCTGTGTAGGCGATGGCTTTCGCGCCGTCCAGCGCCTCGCTTTGTCCGCCACGTCGGCTAACCGATCATCGGTTGGAGGCGGTTATGGGAGGGGGTGAGGTCACCCCTCCCCTGCATTCGACGACTCATCCACGCAACACCCCTACCGTCCAACTCAACCCAAGCCGAACTCGTTACTTTCGTTAGATGTGGGACCCAGCGCAGTACCTCCGCTACGCCGATCTCCGGTTGCGTCCGGCGGTCGATCTGCTGGCCAGAGTACCGCTCGCTTCGCCCAACCGAATCGTCGACCTGGGGTGCGGGGTTGGCAACGTGACGCAGCTAATGGCGAAGCGGTGGCCCGACGCGGAGCTAACCGGGGTCGACAGCTCCGCCGAGATGCTGACCCGAGCGCACCAGCTGCCCGACAGCGTCGACTGGGTCCAAGCCGACATCGCGACCTGGAGCCCGGACGCACCGCTCGACCTCTTGTTCTCCAACTCTGTCTTGCACTTTGTCGACGAGCACGAGTGTCTCGTCCTGAAACTGCTCGAATTCGTAACGCCGGGTGGCGTCTTGGCGATCCAGATGCCGCGCAACTTCGGGGAGCCGTCCCACACGTTGATGTACGCCGCCGCGCGCGAAGGGCCGTGGCACGATCAGCTCGAACCACTTTTGCGGCCGCCACCAGTGGCCGAGCCGGAACGTTACCACGACATCTTGGCGGCCCACGTTTCTTCGCTCGACATCTGGGAGACTGTGTACCTGCAACAGCTTGAAGGCGAGGATCCAGTCGCCAAATGGACAGGCGCTACGTGGGGGAAACCCCTACTCGACGCCCTGAACGACAAAGATCGTCGAGCGTACGAGGCGGATTACACGGCGCGCTTGCGCGCCGCGTACCCGCGCCGTGCGGACGGTGCGACGCTGTTTCCGTTCCGCCGATTGTTCATCGTCGCAACGCTCTAACGATCTTGTGCTGTCCAGAAAACTGCCCTACGTTCGAGCGACCGCAAAAACAAAACGCTGACAAGGGGGACGCGTGAGCGACGACCGCGTCGAATCTTCCGAACCCATCGAAATCGGCTCGCATCCCAAGGGGACGCTCGCCATCGTCGGCATCTACGGCGCGCTCTTCGTGTTGGGTTGGTTGGTCCTGTACTTCTTCGTCTTCGTGCCGCGTGGCACGCTCACTCCGTGAGTCCGTGATGCACGTCGACTTCTACGAGAAAATCTGGATGTGGGGCGCGGTCGTGATCATCGCGGTTTCCCGACGAGGTGCGTTCCGACTCCGAGTTCGGCGAGCCCGGAGTCACGATCCACCCGGATGGCAGCGCCACGGTCGTCGTGCAGGCGATCATGTACGCGTTCTTACCGCGGGAGATCCGCGTCCCGCGCGGCCGTCCGGTGACGTTTCGGATCACCAGCCCGGACGTCACGCATGGATTCCAGATCGTCCGGACAAACGGCAACTCGATGGTCGTGCCGGGCTACGTGAGCCAGTTCACCACCACGTTCGATGAAGCCGGCGAGTACTTGATCGTCTGCAATGAGTACTGTGGACTCGGCCACCACAACATGTTCGGGACGCTGATCGTCGAGAACGTCCCGGAAACAGCCGCCGGAGCCAAACAGTGATCCCGTCGCGCAGACTCGCGCTGGCGAATCTCTGGGTGGCGATCTCCGCGTTCACGGTGGCGTCGGGGATGGCGCTCATGCAGGCGCTGTCGCGTGCCAACCTCGATCTGCCTTTCCGCACGCCCAAGATGTACTACCTGTCGGTAACGGCACACGGCGTACTGATGGCGATCGTCTTTACCACGTTCTTCATCATGGCGCTGGGGTATGTCTTCACCGAACGCGCGCTCCATCGATCGATCGAGCAGAAGAGCGTGGCGTGGATCTCCTTTGGGATCGCAACGCTGGGTACCATCCTGACAGCCGGCACGATCGTGCTCGGAAAGGCGTCGGTTCTTTACACTTTCTATCCGCCACTAAAGGCCCACCCGCTCTTCTATATCGGCGCGACGTTGCTGATCGTGGGATCGTGGGGTTGGAGTTGGGTCATCATCCGCACGTACCTGGTCTGGAAGCGCGAAAACCCGGAGAGCCGCACACCGCTCCCGGTGCATGGGGTGTTGGCCACGATCATCGTCTGGCTGCTGGCCACGGTCGGCGTCGCCGCTGAGGCGCTGCTGCTGTTGATCCCGTGGTCGCTCGGGATCACCGAGAAGATCGACCCGATCCTGGCGCGAATGCTGTTCTGGTGGTTCGGGCATCCGCTGGTCTACTTCTGGCTGATCCCGGCGTACGTCATCTGGTACACGATCACACCG
>JBDHFX010000096.1:0-6162 GCA_039590215.1 Gemmatimonadota bacterium
ATTCGGTCCGTCATGTCGACCTGTGAGCCATGCGGAACGTGGCAGTAGGCCCAAGCGATGTGCTTCCCGGCCGGCGCGCGGGATGGATCGAACAGCGTTGGTTGCGCCAACAGCACAAATGGGTGATCGGCGATGTCGCCCTGCCACGCGGCGCGCTCGGAGCGGGCGATCTCGTCGGCGGTCCCACCCAAGTGCACGGTGGCAGCGCGGCCGCACTCGGGCGCCGCCCACGGGATCGGCGCGTCCAGCGCCCAGTCGACCTTGAAAGCACCGGGGCCGTAGCGATACCGCTCGAGCCGTCGACGATACCGGCCCGGCAGGCGATCGCCGGCGATGGCAACGAGCTGCCGGGGGGCAACATCCAGCAACACTGCCCGCGCAGCCGGCACCTCATCGAGCGAATCGACGGCGACATCAGTTATCACTTCACCGCCAAGCGATTGGAAGTGCGCGGCTAGCGCGTCGGCAATCCGCTGCGACCCGCCGCGGGGCAACGGCCAGCCGACCACGTGGCCGAGAACACCGAGCATCAGCGCGATGCCGGCCGTCAGCCGTCGATCGAGCGGAAGAAGCGAGTGCGCCGCCAACCCTGCGAACAGCGCCGCCGCGCGCGGACCCTCAAAATGGCGCCGGCTCAGCGACTCCAACGATGGAAGCGCGCGGACTCCAAATCGCGCCATCGCGATCGGGCTACGCGGGAAACCGATCGGCCCCAACACATCGTCGGCGATCGCTTCCCATCGCGCTACCAGCGGACCAATGAGCGCGCGGTAAGCCGCGCCGTCACTGCCCAACCCGGCCGCAGTGTCGCCAACGGCACGTTCGAGAATGACCGCAGTTCGGCCATCCAACGGATGCGCCAGCGGCGCGTCCGGTTGGATCCAATCCAGCCCGTACTCGGTCAGCGGCAATGTGCGGAAGAATGGCGACCCGAAGCCGAGCGGATGGATCGCCGAGCAAACGTCGTGGATGAACCCGGGTCGCGTCAGCTCCGCCGATCGCATCCCCCCACCCACAGTGGGTGCGGCCTCGTATGCGCGAACGGCGTATCCTTCGCGTGCGAGCGCGATCGCCGCCGCCAAACCGTTTGGCCCGGTTCCAACCACCAGCGCGTCAAACCGCTTTTTCTCACCGCCGTTGCGCTTCGGGATCATGATCTTGCTCATCGGTCTCGCATCCTCACCCGGCAATGGTACTCGGTGTGAGCCGCTCGGGCCCCGGCCCGTACTCGGTGAGCTTGGCCGCAGCGAACAGGGCGCTACCTTTTTTGTATGCCAGCCACTCGCGATCAGAGAAACGACCTTCTCGCCTACCTCGATCGATACCGCCGAAACCGGCGGCTCAGCGCCCGACGCGCCGACCGATGGCGGCGACAAGGTCTGCGCGGGCCCCAGATCGCAGACCGGGCCGAGCGCACCGCAGCCGCCCTGGCCGCGCAAGGCGTCCAAGCCGGCGATCGGGTCGCGCTAGCGCTCAATGACGGACCCCTGTGGCACGCCGGCTTCTTCGGCATACTGCGCGCTGGCGGGGTCGCGGTGCCGTTCGATCTGTCGTTCGAACCTGACCACCTGCGCCAACTTGCGGTCGACCTCGAGCTACGCGCTGTGTGCACCGAATCCGAGGTCCCGGACCTCGAACTCGGCTTGCCACGGGTGGTGATCGATTGGCGTGATGACCAGCACATCGAACCGCCAGCGGCCGCGTGGCCGTCGGACGATCGCAAGCGGGTAGCAGAGATCGTGACCACCTCGGGCACGACAGGTGCTCCCCAGGCGGTACCGGTGACACATCGAAACCTGAGCTCGGTGCTGGAATCACTCGGCAACGAGATCGACAAGTACCGCTGGGCGCTGCGGCTGACGCCACCGATCCGGATCGCGGTATCGCTTCCGCTTTCTCATCTATATGGTCAGGTCATGGGCGTTTTTCTGCCGCCTTTGCTGGGCGCGCGCGCGACTCAGCTCGACCCGATGCCGGCGCCCGATCTCGCGCGCGCACTACGCGACGAGCACGCCTGGGTGTTGGCTACCGTTCCGCGTACGCTGTCGCTTCTTGGCCGTCATCTCGAGTCACACGGCGTGGCGCTTTGGGGCGCGGACGAGATGAACCGAAAGCTGGAGGTCGCACGCAACCGCCCGTGGCCAGTTCGATGGGCGATGTTCGCGCGATTGCGTCGACTCGTCGGCCATCGCTTGATCGCGGTTGTGTCAGGCGGCGGACCGCTCGAACAAGCCACCGAGTCCCTATGGCGGGCGCTTGGGTATGTCGTCGTTCAGGGGTACGGTCTCACCGAGACGGCACCGCTGGTGACGCTGAACCACCCGTTCGACACCACCCCGGGATCGCTCGGCAAGCCGCTTCCCGGCGTGGAGGTTCAGATCGCCCGAGATGGGGAAATCCTCGTGCGTGGACCCAACGTCGTCGCCGCCAGGCTCGGCGGGCCGGCAATCGACGATCAGGGATGGCTCCACACAGGCGACCTGGGGCGGTGGGACGATCGCGGTCGACTCACGTTCCTGGGCCGGATAGGTGAGCGCATCGTGACGACCGCCGGGGTCAACATCGACCCGGAACCGATCGTTGCCGCACTCAAGCGGCAGCCGGGTGTGCTCGATGCG
Organism: Gemmatimonadota bacterium; assembly: GCA_039590215.1. Lineage (GTDB taxonomy): Bacteria > Gemmatimonadota > Gemmatimonadetes > JACCXV01 > JAHWKZ01 > CAMYLR01. The sequence continues at coordinate 2,619 of JBDHFX010000096.1, forward strand.
ATAGTGTTGGAGCGACCGTGGCCACCGCGTGGGGTAGTGAGCGCGGTACTCGTCCTCCGTCCCGGCGTCGACGCTCAACTCGCGGTAACGCAAGCCAACCGTGGGCTGCTCGACGCGGCGCGGGTGCGATCGTGGCGCGCATGGCCCGAACCTGACTTTCCGCGGACGCGGACCGGCAAGCCGCGGCGCGTGGAAGTGCGCGAGTGGCTACAGCACCAGGCCCCTACCTCGGCGGGCGAAGCGGACATCAAAACCGCGATCGATCCGTTCGAGACGATCGCCGGGATGGTCGGAGATCTGACCGGAGTCGCATCACCCGACCTTACAGCTGACATGCGGCTCGACGACGCTCTCTCGTCGCTCGATCGCGTGGAGCTCATGACGCAGGTGGAGATGGCATACGGCGCAACGATCGGCCATGAGGCGTTCGAGGGCGACGCTACGTTGGCGGACGTGGCTGAAGCGATCGCCAGCGAGCCCAAAGATGTCGCGCACCGGCACGAGGATCACGCGGCGAAAAGTGGCGACGACCTCGATCGATCGCACGACGTACCATTCGCCCGATGGCGCTTCTCGCTACCGGTACGCGCGACGCGAGCCGTGCTTCAGGCGCTCGTTTTACGACCGGCCTGGCACACTCTGTTTGATCTGGATGTCGGAGGTCGGGAAAACTTGAGCGCAGTTCCTGGGCCGATGCTCATCGCCAGCAATCATCTCAGCATCCTCGATCCGGGAACGGTATTGTTCGCGCTGCCGGTGAACGGGTCCAATCGCGTCGCGCCGGCCGCGATGTGGGGCCACTTCACGGTTTCGCGGAGTGGTTGGTTTCAGTACCGGCTGGCCGTGCTCGGTTTGAACCTGGTGCCGCTAGTTCAGTCCGGAGATTGGCGACCCACGCTCTCGATCGCCGGGGCGGTCGTCGATCGCGGCGCGAGCGTGCTCATCTACCCGGAAGGCGAACGATCACTAGACGGAGAGTTGCTCGAGTTTCGACGTGGCGTAGCAGTCATGGCGCGGGAGTTGCACTTGCCGATCGTGCCGTGCGGAATCGCGGGCACGCTGGCGGTTCTGCCTCGCGGCGCACGGTGGGCGCGCAACTGCTGGCTCCGTTCAGCGCCGGTGGCTATTCGATTCGGTGAGCCGCTTCCGGCACCGGGGAAGAACGATGATCTCCAACCAACGATGACCGAGCTGGTGAATCGGATCGAGGCGTTGAGGAGTGACGCCTTGCGAGCCGCCGGCCGCAATTAGCGACGACATTCGGAAAACCAAATGAGCAGTCCACTCGTCTCCGTTCTCCTGCCCGTCCGCGATGGCGGACCGTACTTGCTCCCGGCGATCGCCTCGCTCAGAGCACAGTCGATGCCCGACTTCGAGGTCATCACCGTGGACGACGGGTCGACCGACGACTCGCTGGACCAACTCGAGGCGTGGGCCGCGAGCGACCACCGCGTCCGAATCATAAGCCAGCCCAAAGGTGGCATCGTCGCGGCGCTTGAAGCGGCTCGCGATCAGGCCCGCGGATCGTACTTGGCGCGTATGGACGCCGACGACATCGCGGCACCCCGCCGACTCGAGCACCAGCTGGCGCTCTTGGCAGGCGACGACTCGCTCGTCGCTGTCGGGTGTGAGATCGAGTACTTCCCGGAGAACGCCCTCCGCGATGGCGCCCGAAGGTACCAGGATTGGATCAACGCGCTGACGACCGCAGCCGACATCGCGCGTGACATGTTTATCGAGTGTCCGCTGGCCCACCCTACGCTTCTCGCGAGAGCCAAGGGGGTCATGGCGGTCGGGGGATATCGCTCGACCGGTTGGCCGGAGGACTACGACCTGATCCTGCGACTCTGGGAGGCTGGCGGGAAGTTCGCCAAGGTACCGGAGGTGTTACTCAAGTGGCGCGAACGAGCCGATCGGCTATCGCGGGTCGACCCCACGTACTCGCTGGATGCCTTCCGGCGCTGCAAGGTCCACTACCTGGTGCGCACGTTGTTCCGAGATCGCGACGGCGTTGTCGTTTGGGGCGCCGGACCTACCGGCAAAGGGATGGCCCGCGCACTGCTCGAGGCCAAGGTCGCGCTGCGAGCATTCGTCGAGCTTGATCCGCGGAAAATCGGACGCCGGATCTACGGCGCGCCGGTCGTGCCGCCGACAATGATCAACGAGTATCAAGGTTCCTTCTGCTTGGCGGCCGTTGCACAGCCGGGCGCACGCGAAGAGATCCGCGCCGCGCTCGCGGAGGCTGGCTGGCTCGAGATGAAGGACTTCGTCGCGGTCGCGTAGGGAGAACTCGCGTATCAGTAGGGCGTGCCGGTCTTCGAACAGGGGCTGGGCCGGGAACTCCCGCCGCCCGTACCGACGCGGGCGGCTCGCTGTTCGACCCCCAGGCCTTGGAGGCTCTTCTCGGCGTCGTCTGCAACGCCGACGCGGCCTAGCAAACGCTAACAGCTTGCACAGTCGTCTTGACGGCTTTCACCCCGAAAGCTACATCGTGCCGTATCACTCCCTAACCTGGGTTCTCAACAAGAGAGGATGCTGTCATGAAAATTCACCCCCTCCTGACGATCGCCGTGGGCGCACTAATCGCCGCGATGCTCGTTCCCCAAGAGGCCGCGGCGCAACAGGCGACTGCTGGAATGTTCTCCGGCAAGCAGAAGGTCATCAGCTCGATGGAGCTGCCAGACGGACGGACGATCCGACGCATGATGTTGAGCCTCGGGGTCACCGCTGACGATCCCTCGAGCATCTGGCATCTCGGCAGCCAGGACTGCTTCGCCACGTACATGTTTGCCGCTGATGGCTCGCTGATTGGCGGCCGCGGTCTTTGCGACTTCGTCAGTCCAGAGGGAGACCTCTGGTGGCTCACTCTTGAAGCCTCGGGTGACGATCCGATACGGTGGAAGGGTCTTGGCGGCACCGGCAAGCTCGCCGGGGTCGAACACAGCGGCACGAGCGTCACTCAGGCCGAATGGGGCGATGGGAAGATGGTCGGCCGTTGGGAAGGGACGATGACAAGGAACTAGGCTCGGCCCCGCCATCCCTCCGCACCACTCGTCGAGTGCAGCTCCGCTGACCTAGAGCTAACGCAAAACAAAAAGGGCGAGACCGTAAGGCCTCGCCCTTCCGTGTTCTGTTGACTGGCTAAATCTAGTTCGTCGCCAGCGCGGGCTCCCCCCAGTATTGCAGCTCTGGACGGTACGCCATAATCGTCTGGTCCCAATTCTCGATCGTCGGGGCAAACTTGGCCCACAGCTCCTGCATGCGCTCAGTGGCGTTGGCATTCGCTACCGTCTGCTCGAAGCTGTTCGCGCCGTAGAACTCAGACAGGTTGTCGATAACGGTCACGAATACGGCGCGACCCGACTGTCCGAACTTCGTGTCGTGCCCCATGATCGGATAGGGATATCCGATCTCCTTGAAGAACGCGATGTACTCCTTGACGATCCCGCTGAACTCCTCGTTCTTGCCCGGACGGATCCAGAACTCGAGCACCTCGACGTTCTTGTGGTTCTCGATCTTCTGCTGGAAGTCGGCCATGTCGCCG
>JBDHFX010000097.1:0-9334 GCA_039590215.1 Gemmatimonadota bacterium
GCTCGCGTTTCACCCGCAGGCATTCCTTCGAGCATCGAGATGGCTGACGCGCAACTTGCTCGGTGGTCGATTCGAGGAGTCGATCGAGCGTGTGTTGGTGACGTTCGCCGATGGCTTTCAGCTCCTGCGCCAGCCGGTTTTGGTCGTGCTGAGCTTTGTCCTGGCGTTTGTTCAGTGGGTGCTGATCTCGTCCGTTTACGTGTTCGGGTTGCAGGCGTTCGAGCTGGGGCACGTCGGGTGGATCGGGGCGTTCTTCACGAGTTGCGTCGCCACGCTGGGCGTCGCCGCGCCCTCCGCGCCCGGCTTCGTGGGTACGTATCAGGCACTCATCGTCAAGAGCCTCGAGGTGTTCGCCGTCGACCGAACGACCGCGTTCTCGTTCTCGGCCGGGTTTCACGCCGTGACGTGGGCGGGGGTCACGCTGTTGGGCTTTTTCTTCTTCTTCCGCGAAGGGCTCTCGTGGCGTGAGATCGAACACTCCGAGGAAGAGATGGGGAAGGAGCTCGAAGCCGAGTTTGAAACGGTGATCGAGCCTGAGATCGAAGCCTCGGATCTGTGATGTCCCGCGAGATCTGGCAGGCGCCGGCCAAGATCAACCTGTACCTGGAGATCACCGGCCGTCGCGCGGACGGTTATCACACCGTAGACACCGGCTATCAATCGATCGATCTAGCGGATACCGTGACGCTCGAGCCCGCACCGTTGGGTTCCGATGTGACGTGTGAGGTGGTGGGGGAGTGGGGGGAACACGTACCACAGGGCGAAGAGAACCTGGCTACGCGCGCGGCGCGGTTGATCGCCGAGCACACCGGCCGTGACCCGCGCGTCGCGATCACGATCGAGAAACGGATCCCGGTTGGTGCCGGCCTTGGCGGGGGGTCGAGTGACGCGGCGGCCGTGTTGATGGCGCTGGCGCGCCGCTTCGCTGTACCCGATCCCGAAAACACGCTTGTGGATGTCGCGCGCGAGTTGGGCGCCGACGTCCACTTCTTCTTGCAGGGCGGGACCCGACGGGGCACCGGTGTCGGTGAACAGCTGGACGTGATGGATCCACCAGCCGAGCGGTGGGGGATTCTCGTTTACCCTGGCGTGAGGGTCTCGACAGGTTGGGCGTACGACGCGTACGACGTGGCGGGGGAGGGGTCGTCCGGCAACGCGCTCGAGTCGGTTGTCGTCGAAAAGTATCCGGTGGTGGGTGAAGCTCTTGGGGTGTTACGGAGTGGACCTGCCACGATCGCACGCATGTCCGGAAGCGGGAGCGCCGTCTTCGCGCTCTATGCGAGTGGCGCCGAACGCGACGCAGACGTCGATCGAGTGAACGTGGGCGTCCAAGCGCTTACCGATGCGCGCGTCTGGCCCTTCGAGTGTGTCGGCCACGGCGTACGACAGCTAGCGGACTCGATCACCCCAGCCTAGAATTGCCACACCTGCCCAGGGTTGGGCCCTAGTTTAATGGCAGAACATCGGCCTTTGGAGCCGAGAGTCCAGGTTCGAATCCTGGGGGCCCAACCAGCACTTAAACTATTGTATAACAGACACTTATGGATTATGGCTCTAAGCTGATTGTATGTGGTTGTTTGTCAAACGGTGACAAAACGCTTTCGGCGAGGATGAACTCGCCGCAGTTCGAGGAGATTGATCCCGTGCCCGTGCCGTCCCAAAGCTCCACGCTTCCCGGGAACCAATCATTGAACACGATCGCCGGTCTGGGTGTTGGCGCGTCAAGCGCGGGATTGGACGCTTCCGTAGGGATACCCTGGTCATTACAGCCAACCGCGAAGAACATCACCAAACCTAGCGCTAGAGTTTTAGCGCACATGAGGTACCTCCTGCAAAGGCGAACTGTGAAGGGGGCGGCTCGGAACGAGCCGCCCCGGAAATGATCTGTGACTTGCGAAGCAACCACTCGAAGTGTTGCCCCACACTCTTTGCCGAACGCTTAGAGCTCCCGGCTCAATCAATCCGCGCAATTGCCATAGTCCTCGCACCGAAACTCAAACTTCTTCTGGTAAATGCAGGTAAGTGTCGCCTGACCGCTGCGCGAGAGGGTTTCGTGCCAGTTCACCGTGAACACCGGATTGTTCAGGTCGTAATCCGGTCCAAGGGTAAAGCATGGGAACGGAGGACCAGTGAGCTCGGGATACGAGGCCACCCAGTCCTGCCCTGGGTTGTAGGGACCCCAGCGGACGGCTCTCCCGGTCGGATTGGGCACACCCGATGCCCGAACCGTCACGATTGAGTTCCCGTTCCTGCTGAATGTCGCGGCCTCCGTCCCGCACGGCAGGTCGAAGGTTGGGGGGAACCAATTCCCGTTGCCGTCGACCACGGCGCACCCGATCTCGCCGCGGTGGACCACGGCACCCTTGTTATTCAGCATGGTGGTTCCCAGCTCCTGCTGCGGCTCAATCGGTTGCTGATCGCAGCTCACAGCTACCAACAGTGCGAGTACTCCGATGATTGAGATACGCCAGTGCATAAGACGCCTCCTTGTAGAGGTGCGTAGCAAAACGGAACAGGCCCGTCATGACAAACCTGCTAGCTCAATGAGCGTGTCACTGCTCAGGCCTACTTGACCGAGAACTTTGAGTTGCAGTGTCCTGCGCTAAACTCGGGCTTCGTCAGTCCGCCCCAGAGACAGCGCCAACGCCCCATCACGGTGTAGTCTCCAACGCGTCCGTTGAGTATCCCGCCCCAGGTGTTTGCGCGGTGGTGCTCGTCGCGCCACGCAAACTGGTCGTTGTCGAGCCACACGTTGTGGACCAGTCCGGTAGCGAGAACGTCGTCGCACCCATAAGGGTCCTCTAGGATCGCCGCGTTGAGCCAGCCGGCTTCGTGGTACATCTCAAGCCCTACTCCAGAAGGGTTGAAGATGGTCTGGAACGGGATGAGCGTCGCTCCGTCGAAGTCGATACACGCCGTGTCATCGCTCGTAACGAGGGCCCCGAGGCCCGTTCGGGCGTCGGTAAAGAGCCATGCGAACCCTCCCCACTCGCCCCTGACGATGTAGGAGTTGCCGGGCACGGCGGGTCCATTGCTAAAGTCGAAAGCCGGTGCCGTCACAAGGACTTCCTGCTGCGGCTCAACAGGTTGCTGCTGGCAGCTCACAGCTACCAACAGTGCGAGTACTCCGACGATTGGGATACGCCAGTGCATGAGAAACCTCCTTGCACAGGTGAGTAGCAAAACGGAGCAAACCCTTCGGCCGCTCTACGGTCCTGGGGTCCTTTGTGGCGTTGGGAGGCAAGCGTCGGGGAGGAGACGAGGACCCGTAGCGTTGTGCCCCCGGCTTTCGGCGCGTCTGGTGTGGATCGATACGCCGTCTTGCGTGCGCCCAACGAGGCACGGGTGTTTTCTATGCATAGCTTGCGGTTCTTGGGTGGCGCGTCGATCGAGGGCCCGGAGGGTCCGGTTGTAGGACCCGCGGTCCAGCCGCGTCGCCTAGCCTTCCTGGCCTGTCTGGCCGCTACAAGGGGCCAGCCGGTCTCTCGTGACAAGCTGATCGCCATGCTTTGGCCTGAGAGCGCGCCCGAGAGTGCGCACCACTCGGTGCGCGACACGATTTACGTGCTGAATCACGAGCTGGACGACACGCTTGTGGAGGTAGTGGGAAATGCTCTGCGCATCGACCCGGAGCGATGCGCCAGTGACGTAGCCGCGTTTCAAGCCGCGATCGAGTCGGGGGATCTAGAACAAGCGGTAGAGCTATATGGGGGAGGGTTCCTGGATGGACTCTTTCTAAAGAATGCGCTGGAGTTCGAGGAGTGGGCGCGTGAGGAGCGGGATCGGTTCTCCCGTGCCTACGCGCAGGCGCTGGAGGAGCTAGCGGAAAGCGCGACCCAGCGCGGTGACCACCTGCAGGCGGTGTCGTGGTGGCGCGATCTGGTCGCGCACGACCCCTACAATGGCCGCGCCACGGTACGTCTGATGGAATCGCTGGCGGCGGCGGGTGATCGGGCGGAAGCGCTGCGCCAGGCGGACGCGCACTCGGTGCAAATGCGAGAGGCATTCAACGCGGCCCCTGACGGGGCGGTGACCGAACTCGCAGATCGGTTGCGGGCGGAGCCGACGGACGGAGCCAGGGCTGGGACCGTAACAACCGCAGCGGGCAGGGGGTTGCCGCTTCCGTGGTCAACCGGTCGCCGCTGGCTCAGCATCACTGTCGTCGTTGCGATTCTGGGTCTGGCGGGGTGGTACATAGCAGTCAAGGACCAGGGGGCGGGGCCGGAGCAAGCGCCGGGTGCAACCGCCGCGCCGGCAATCGCGGTGCTCCCGTTCAGCGTACGGGGCGAGGAGTTGGCGGTTCTGCGCGAGGGGATGGTCGACCTCCTCTCCACAGGTCTGGACGGAGCCGGTGGTCTGCGAACGATTCCGGCGAGCACTCTCTTGGTGCGGTGGCGTGAGCATGTACCTGGCGAAGATGCGCCCGAGCTTGCTACCGCGCTTGAGGTCGCACGCCGAGCTCGCGCGCAGTACGCATTGGTTGGTTCGGTGGTGGCGGTCGACTCAGACGTGCGAATCGTGGTGGGTATCTATGACGTGAATACGAATGAACGTCTCGGCCAAGCGCAGGTCGAGGGATCTCCGGATGATGTATTGCCGCTCGTCGATCGTTTGGCGGTCGAGGTGCTCCAGGTCGTCCTTCAGATGGGGGAGGAGGATCTTCCAAAGATCAACCTGGCGAGCGTCATGAGCGATACCACCGCAGCCTTGAGGGCGTACCTAGAGGGCGAGGTCTATTCCCGACGCTGGGACATGGCCGCGGCAGAGGAGGCGTACAAACGTGCGATAGAAGCGGACTCCACCTTCGCCCTGGCACACTATCAACTCGCCAAAATGTACCAGTGGTGGTGGTTCGATGTCGGAAATCCAACAATGGCACAGCAACACATCTCGCGAGCAGTGCTGCTCGCCGATCGACTGCCAGCGCGTCAGGCGGTAGTCGTTCGGGCACTTCATGGCTTCTGGCACCTAACTCCAGATGCGGTGGAACCCTTGCGCCAAGCAGTCCAGACGTACCCGGACGACGCGGATGCTTGGTATCTTCTGGGTGAATTTCTCTATCACAGACCCGCCCTGTTGGCTACAGCGGAGGAGATCGATCAGGCGTTCGAGCAAGCGGTCGAGTTAGACCCCAGAAACGCGCAGTACTTGTGGCACTACGTGGAGCTCGCCTGGAATTTCCATGGTGACAGTGCGGTTGCTGTTCAGCGACTTGAGATGTTCGAGCGGGTCGCTCCCGGTGACCTGCACGCTCGTGCAGGGCGGCTAGCGCTCGACGTCGCCTTCGGTGATAGCGTGGTGCAGACGGTAGCGATGACCCGACTGCGCTCGGAGGAGAACTGGGAGGTCGTCCGTAGGGCGGGAGGATTCTTGATCCATCCTCGCTACGCCGCTTTTCAGCCGGTCTTGCGCCTGATGCACGAGCGTGGCGATGATAACTGGAGGAGCTTTTCCGCCAGAAGACTGTTCGAAACCAATGCCCATTGGTATGGCAGGTTGGGAGAAGCCCTGCCGTATCTGGACGATCCCGCGATTACCGCTGGTTGGCGAGCCCTAGTTGCCTACCGCGCCTTTGTCGTTGGTCTGCCGATCCCTGAGGAGACACTCGAGCAGGCGCTCGATCCTGCCTTGATCGACAGCGTCGCGCCGCGGTGGGCGGTTTTCCACGCAGGCGCGTTTGCGGCAGATCGCGGTCGCTGGTCCGATCACGCAGACGCGATCGTAGAGTTTGAGCGACGGGCCGAGCGAGCATTGGGGGAAACGGATTCCGTTGACGCACTAGTAAATGTGGGGGCAGTCCGAGCTCTGGAGGGGTACGGCCTCTGGCAGCGGGGGCAGCCGACGGATGCGCTCCCCATGCTGGAGGACCCACATGCAGTAGGCCTTCCTTGGGCGGTGGTTCGGCCGTGGCTGGGTCAACTCTATCAGGAGCTAGGTCGACTCCGGGATGCGGAGCGGGTGTACCGCTCCTTTATAGCAGCTGACTACAGGCCTTTAACCGAGCCGTTGTCGCAGCGTCAGTTGGGCGAGATCTATGAGCAGCTTGAGGAGTACGACAAAGCGCTCGAGTCATACGAGTACTTCGTCGAGTATTGGCAGGACGCCGACCCCGAGTTACAACCGATGGTCGAAGAGGCGCGACAGGCGATCATCCGGCTCGAGGGTTTGCAACGGGAATAAGGTCGGTGCTTTCGTGGTGACAACGGTGGTGACAAACCCCACCCGCGACCGCCCGAGTAGGTCGACCTGGATGATCGCCAGCGCCTCGACGCCCAGGAGCGCATCATGACACTAAACTGGTGGTTGAGCGATGAGCAGAAGACTCGGATATAGCCACGCAGGACCTCAAGACCGATGATGTACTGAGGGACAGCGTACGAAATGGGGATGACGCCATGGGAATGAGAGAACAGATCATTCGGCTCGAGGGTTTGTGACGGGAGTGAATGCTACTTGGCGCATCGTTTGTGATCCCACAACTGTAGCCGAAGCACGTCATGCAGCCTGAACGCTCCATCGCCACCATTCTGTTCACCGACATTGTCGGCTCAACCGAACGCGCGGCGGAGTTGGGTGACCACCGCTGGCGCGACCTGCTTGAACAACACCACACCCTAGTGCGCGAGACTCTTGGCCGGTGGGGTGGCACGGAAGCCAACGAAACCGGCGACGGCTTTGTGTCTCTCTTCGACAATCCAGCCCATGCCATTATCTGCGCTTCCGCGATTCGGAATGGTGTACGTGAGATCGGCCTCGAAGTCCGATGCGGTGCACATCTCGGCGAGGTTGAACACAATTCGGACGGATCGATCAGGGGTATCGCGGTCCACATCGCAGCACGCGTTGCGGCGGCCGCTGGCGCTGGCGAGATCTTGGTTTCGACCACCGTCCGAAACGCGGAGTCAGGCTCAGGATTCTCGTTTGAGGATCGAGGTGAGCGCGAACTCAAAGGCGTTCCAAGAAAGTGGCATTTGTTCGCCGTCACCAGTGTGCCAGAGGTAGCAGCGCCACCAAGGCAGCGGATGCAGTGGCTGACTCGCAGGCGCCAAACGGTGGGGACAGGTGTGTTCATCCTTGCGCTAGTGGCGGTTGGGACTGTGATCTACGTCGGGGACCGCGGCCCGACGCTCAGCCCGGAGCGGCTACTGGCGGCGGAGGCGGCGCCGGCGATCGCAGTGCTTCCGTTCGCCGTACGGGGCGAGGCGATGGAGATCTGGCGTGAGGGGATGGTCGACCTTTTGTCGACCGGTCTAAACGGCGTCGCTGGTCTACGGACGATCTCCAGTCGCACGTTGTTGGCGCGCTGGCGAGAGCAAGTCGCCGACGATCAACCACCCGACCTTGAGACGACGCTCCAGGTTGCGTGGGCGACCGGGGCGCGGTACGCCCTGATCGGCTCGGCGGTGGCGATCGGCCCCGATGTGCGCCTGATCGCCGATGCCTACGACATCGACAAAGGGAAGCGGTTGGGCCAGGCGCAGGTCGAAGGCCCGCCCGACGATGTGCTCGCGCTGTGCGACCGGCTGGGGGTCGAGACGCTGGCGATCATCCTCGAGAAGGGGGAGGAGGAACTTCCGCAGATCCAGCTCGCCAGCCTGATGAGCGATACCATCGCGGCGGTGAAGGCGTACCTGGAGGGCGAAGTCCACTTCCGACACTTCGATTTGCCCGCAGCCCAGGACGCGTACAAGCGGGCGGTCGAAGCCGACTCCACCTTCGCACTAGCCCATTACCGGCTCGCCTCCGCTTACGGATGGCAGATGAGAGGGACAAGCTTAGGGGTCCACCATTACCGCCGCGCATTGAGGCTGGCCGACCGACTGCCCGTTCGTCAGGCTCTTTACATTCGGGGCACTCGCTCTCGGTCACGCCTTAATCCAAACGATCTCGAGTTCGCGCGCCAGGCGGTGGAGATGTATCCGGACGACCCCGCGGCATGGTTTTGGCTCGGCGAGGTGTACCTGCACGCTCGTTACCCTCTAGCTACCGCCGAGGAGATGGAACAGGCTTTCGAGCGAGCGGTCGAGCTCGACCCGCAGAGCGCGGAGTATCTGCATCACTATGTCGAGTTCGCGTGGTGGCTCCCCGACAGCGCCCGCGCCGCGCAGCGATTGGCAATGTTCGAGAGGGTCGCCCCTGACAACGTGTTGGCGCGTGTAGGGCGACTCGCGCTCGCCCTAGCATTTGGCGATTCCACGGCGCAGACGGAGGCGATGGCCCGTTTGCGAACAATGGACTTGGACGTAATCCAATTTGTGTCCAACCACTTGGAGCATCCGTCGGACTCTGCGCTCCAGCCCCTGATTCTCGAACTCTACGAGCGTGGCGACGAGAACCAAAGAGGATCGGCCGTTTATCGCTTGTTCCACAACACCGCGCTTTGGTACGGTCGCTTGCGGGAGAGCCTCCCCTATCTGGACGATCCTGCGATGTCCGCTGGTCTGCGAGCCTCGAGCGCCTACTGGGCCCATACTTTGGGGCTACCGATCCCTGAGGAGACGCTCGCCGATGCGCTCGATCCGACCGCAATCGATAGCGTCGCTTCGTCCGCGACGGTTCTCTTCGCAGGTGCTTTCGCAGCCGATCGAGGTCGCTGGCCTGATCACGCACGCGCGACGGCGGAGTTGGAGCGACGGGCGGAGCGTGCGTTTGCAGAGGCGGATACCAGTGATGGATTGATGCCGAATAGTGGATTGTACGTGGCCAAGCGCGCGCAGGCCCTGGAGGGGTACGCCCTCTGGCGGCGAGGGCAACCGACGGCTGCACTGGCTCTCCTCGATCTCTCGGGGACAAAAGCGGTCCCGATCGCCCAGCTGTGGCTGGGTCAGCTCTACCAGGAGCTGAACCGCCTTCAGGACGCGGAGCGGGTGTACCGGTCCTTCAGTGATGGCAGCGCGATAGCGCGCCTATCGACCGAACCGCTGGCCCAGCGTGAATTGGGCAAGATCTACGAGCAACTCGAAGAGTACGATAAAGCCCGCGAGGCGTACGAATACTTCGTCGAGTACTGGCAGGACGCCGACCCCGAGTTGCAGCCGATGGTTGAGGAAGCGCGGCAGGCGATCATTCGGCTCGAGGGTTTGCAGCGGGAATAAGGTCGGTGCTTTCGTGGTGACAACGATGGTGACAAAACTCACCGGCACCAGCCGGCGCTGACCAACGATCAACCTGCTCAGTTCTTTCACAATCAGCGCGTATCAGCGCCACTAAGCGCTAGCTTGAGTCCTTTGGAGCCGAGAGTCCAGGTTCGAATCCTGGGGGCCCAACCAGCACTAGAAGAACGTCGGCCTGCCGAGCTAAGGCGAACCTGACTAGTTGTCACGAACTTGCCCAC
>JBDHFX010000098.1:0-6045 GCA_039590215.1 Gemmatimonadota bacterium
GATCCTCGAGATCGGCGACGGTGTGTTCGAGGTCAAGGCCACAAATGGCGACACGCACCTGGGTGGAGACGACTTCGATCAGCGGATCATCGATTGGATCACGGACGAGTACAAAAAGCAGGAAGGGCTGGACCTCAAGGCGGACCCGATGGCGCTGCAGCGCATCAAAGAGGCCGCGGAGAAGGCTAAGGTCGAGCTGTCTTCGACCCAGCAGACGGACATCAACTTGCCGTTCATCACGGCTGACCAGTCCGGACCCAAGCATCTCCATCTGATGTTGACGCGCGCCAAGCTCGAGCAACTGATCGATGATCTAGTCGAGCGTAGCGTGGGCCCGTGTAAGAAAGCCATGGAGGATGCGGGGATGAAACCCGGCGATATCGACGAAGTCATCCTGGTGGGCGGTTCGACACGCATCCCGAAGGTTCAGGAAACGGTCAAAGATCTGTTCGGCCGTGAGCCGCACAAGGGCGTCAATCCGGATGAGGTGGTGGCCGTCGGGGCGGCGATTCAAGGGGGAGTGCTCGCCGGCGACGTCAAGGACGTGCTGCTCCTTGACGTGACCCCGCTATCGTTGGGGATCGAAACGTTGGGCGGAGTCATGACTACGTTGATCTCGCGCAACACGACTATTCCGACCAAGAAGGCGGAGATCTTCTCAACCGCCGAGGACAACCAGACCACAGTCGAGATCCACGTTCTACAGGGTGAACGCGACATGGCCGGCGACAACAAGACGATCGGTCGCTTCCAGCTGACCGGCATGCCGCCAGCTGCCCGGGGGGTCCCGCAAGTCGAAGTCACGTTTGACATCGACGCCAACGGCATCCTCCACGTTTCGGCGCAGGACAAGGCGACCGGCAAGGAGCAGAAGATCCGGATCGAGGCCTCGAGCGGTTTGGAGGAGAACGAGATCGAGCAGATGATCAAGGACGCCGAGTCGCACGCCGCCGGCGACCGTGAGCGGCGCGAGAAGGTCGAGATTCGCAATCAGGCCGATTCGTTGGTCTACCAGACCGAGAAGAGCCTAGCGGACCTCGGGGACAAGATCTCGCCCGACCAGCGAGCCCGTGTAGAAGCGGCCGTCGAGCGCACCCGCGAGGCGCTGAAGCACGAGGACAGCGAAGACCTCAAGTCGGCGACACATGACTTACAGCAATTGTGGCACTCCGTGGCCCAAGAGGCCTATCAGGCCTCGGCCAGCCCGGAGGGCGACCCGACCGGCGGGCCGGCCGCCGGCGATTCGATGGGGCCCGAGACTGTCGACGAAGACGTCATCGAGGCCGACTACGAAGTCGTCGACGAAGAGAAGTAGGCTCGGCCACACAGGTTTGAACGGGCGCCCGGCCCTCGGTCGTCCCATTTGATAGCACGCAACCCCTCGCCACCGGCCGGAACCCCGGCCGGTGGTTACAGTATTAGGGGTTAGGACTGGCTGCTCACTCGCGGCCGGCGTGAGATACCCGATCTTGGAGGTACAAATCGATGCACCCGATCAAGAGCAAGCTGACCGCCTTGCTGGTGGGTGTTGCCAGCCTGGGGCTCGGCATCCTGTTCGCCTCGACCCTCGACTGGACCCCGACTTCCCAGGCGACCCAGACCACCGAATCATCATCTGCCGGTCACGCCTCACTCCGCTCGTTGAGCAACTCGTTTACCGAGATCGCCGACGAGGTTACCCCGGCGGTCGTATACGTCACCGGCCAACGACTTGTCCCGCGTGGTGATCTGCCGTTCGATTTCGGCCCATTCGAAGACTTTTTCGAGCGCAATCCGCATCCGGAGAACGATCAACCGCCGCTGAGGCGGCCCAGTGGGGGCTCGGGTGTCATCGTTCGGCCCGATGGGTATATCGTCACCAACAACCACGTCGTCGAGAATATGGAAGGACTCCAGGTCATCCTGAATGACCAGCGGACGTTCGACGCCGAGGTCGTGGGTCGGGATCCGTCCACCGACGTTGCGGTTCTCAGGATCGACGCTTCTGATCTACCGGCGGTGCAATTAGCCGCCGACGGGGACGTCCAGGTGGGCGAATGGGTTCTCGCGCTCGGCAACCCGCTGGGGCTTCAGTTCACGATGACGGCTGGAATCGTGAGCGCCATTGGCAGAGCCAATCTGAACATCATCAACCGTGGCGAGAACCCCTACGCGATCGAGGATTTCATCCAGACCGACGCCGCGATCAACCCGGGTAACTCCGGTGGGCCGCTAGTCAACATCGACGGCCAAGTAATCGGCATCAATACTGCAATCGCGTCGCAGACCGGACGCTACATGGGCTATGGGTTCGCGATTCCGATCACGATCGTGCGCAACGTTACGGAACAGCTGATCGAAACTGGCTCCGTCGAGCGCGCGGTGCTCGGTGTCTCAATCCAGGCGGTAACCCCGCTTGACCAAGAGGCGTTGGGGTTGCCGACGGCCGGCGGCGTATTGATCGCGGACTTCGACTCGCGGGTCGAAGACAACCCGGCCCGCAGGGCCGGCGTGAAGCCTCGGGACGTCGTGCTAGCGGTCGACGGCCACAGGGTGTCGACGCCCAGTCAGCTGCAGCAGCAGATTGCGTTCCACAAGCCTGGCGATGAGGTCGAACTCGTCGTTTGGCGTGAGGGTAGAGAGCGGAAGATCGACGTAGCCCTGGGCGAACGACCCGCTCCTTCCGACCCCGTCACCCAGTTCGTCAACGGTGATCAGAACGAACTCGAGTCGGCGCTCGGTATGGAGGTTCAGGATCTGTCGAGCGGAGTGCGCAGCAATCTGGCCGAGCGGGGCCGAATCGGCGCCGCTGAGATTCCCGAAGGAGTGGCTGTTCGTTCGGTCGAGCCGTCTGGCCCAGCCGCAGACGCCCGTATCCCGGCCAACTCTGTGATCACGCAGGTCGGCGATCGTCCAGTCCGAAACGTGGAGGAGTACCGGCAGGCGGTCGAGGAGCTCCAGCCCGGCTCGGTGGTTTACTTCAGGATCTTCCGACCCGGCGGGTCGGGGCAGGAGTTCCGGGCGCTACGCATTCCGCGCTAACGCCACCAGGCCGACGCCCCGCTCGCTGATCGCCACTCAATGGGCGGGGCGGACGGCCACTCCTTTACCTCCCCTCGATTTCGTTACTTTTTCCCTCGTGGCTTCGGCGGCTCGGTGGAGTCTTCGCTTGGCGCCGCGAACAACGTTGGTGACGCGAGAGTGGTGGAACTGGTAGACACGCAAGCCTTAGGAGCTTGTGGCTTCGGCCGTGGGGGTTCGAATCCCTCCTCT
The DNA here is from genome assembly GCA_039590215.1 of Gemmatimonadota bacterium. Lineage (GTDB taxonomy): Bacteria > Gemmatimonadota > Gemmatimonadetes > JACCXV01 > JAHWKZ01 > CAMYLR01. The sequence goes on from JBDHFX010000098.1 coordinate 3,253, forward strand.
CGCACCATCTGAGAAACGATGAGCGTATTGATAGAGAGCGAAACCGAGATCCGTTACGAGGTCGAAGAACTCGCCAACTGGAGGCGCCGGATGGCGATCCAAGTACCGGTCCACGCCGCCAAGCGGGTCCGCGAGCAGACCGTGCATGAGTTCGCCAAGCGCGCGCGACTCAAAGGTTTTCGACGCGGCAAGGCCCCCACCCAGATGATCGAGCGTCAGTACGGGCCCGAGATCGATCAAGAGGTGCTCAAACAATTGGTTCAGGAAGGGTTCGAACACGCCATCGCTCGCTCCGGGCTCGAGCCGATCGTAGCCCCTCGATTCGAAGGTGTCGAGCGCACCGAGGACGGCGGGCTTCGGTTCGCCGCCGAGTTCGACATCCGTCCCGAGATCGAGCTCGGTCGAGCGACCGGATTCACCATCGAACGCAGCACTCGAGAAGTGAGCGAGGCGGACGTCGACGAGGTGATCGAGCGATTGCGTCACGAGCGCGCCGACTGGCTATCCGTTGACCGACCAGCCAAAGCCGCAGACCGAGTGGTCTTCGATTCGACTCCTATTGGCAACGACGGTACCGCCCTGGCTACCGAGCGGCAGGAAGACCAAATAGCGGAGCTTGGTGCCGACGGACTCATACCTGAGTTCGAGACCGGTCTGACGGGATTGGGGCCGGGCACCGAGGAAACGATCGAGGTCAGGTTCCCCGACGATCATCCCAACGAAATCGTGCGCGGCACTCAACGATCATACCGAATCCAGGTCAAGGAAGTTCGTGAGCAACTTCTGCCGGAGCTCGACGATGACTTCGCCAGCTCGCTGGGCGAGTTCGACTCGCTGGGGGAGGCGCACGACAAGATCCGCGCGAACCTCGAGGCCGAGATGGCAACACAGTCCCTGCGCGAAGTGAACGAGGCTCTGATCGACGAGATCATCGACGCCAACCCGATCGACCTGCCCGAGAGCATGGTTGATCAATACCTGGCGAACATGATCGGCGACCAACGGCAGTTGCTGGCAGACGGCGCCGAGCCTGAGCGACTGGCTGAGGTGAGAGACGTACTTAAGCCGGGAGCCGAGCGCGCGCTTCGGCGATACTATATCTTGAACTCCATCGCTGACCGCGAGGGCCTCCGGGCGACCGATTCCGATGTCGACGGAGCGATCGCTGACCGAGTTGACCCATCCAATAGTTCAGTGACGGAGACCCGCCGGCGGCTCGAGCGCTCCGGCGAACTTGATGATCTTCGATTTCATTTAACTATGGAGCGGGTGTTCGCTTGGTTGCGCGAGCGCTCGGACATAAACCCAGAGCTACCCGAGCTGACTTCTGAATAGTCGGCACGAACCACGATAAGGAGATCGCCGATGCCACTAATCCCGATTGTCGTTGAGCGGACCGGCCGTGGAGAGCGTTCGTATGACATCTACTCACGGTTGCTCAAGGACCGCATCATTTTTCTCGGCACGCCGATCAACGACGAGATCGCGAACTTGGTGATAGCCCAGTTGCTGTTCTTGCAGGCCGAAGCTCCCGACAAGGACATCAACATGTACATCAACAGTCCAGGCGGGGTGGCGTCGGCGGCGCTCGCTATCTACGACACGATGCAGTACCTCGAAAACGACGTGTCGACGATGTGCATGGGCATGTCGGCTTCGGCAGCAGCTCTGTTGCTGGCTGCGGGGGCGCCAGGCAAGCGGTTCGCACTGCCCCACTCGCGAGTCATGATTCATCAACCCCTGGGGGGTGCCCAAGGCCAGGCCACCGACATCGAGATCCAGGCTCGTGAGATCCTTCACCTGAAGCAGAAGGTGAACGAGATTCTCGCTGTCCACACCGGCCAAGACGTGGAGCGGATCCAGGCCGACACGGACCGAAACTTCTGGATGGGTGCGGAAGAAGCCCGAGATTATGGCATGGTTGATGCTGTACTGTTGAACCAAGACCAGCAGCGTGACGGGGACGGAAAACCGGCCAAGTCAAAGAAAGACTCCGGCTCCAACGGCGACGGCGAGTAGGGGGCGGAAAACCGCATGTCTAGCGGCTACGACGATCGAGGCGGACGCGACCGAGACGAACTGCGTTGCTCTTTTTGCGGAAAGAGCAAGGAGCATGTGCAGAAGTTCATTTCCGGCCCATCCGTCTACATCTGCAATGAGTGCATCAAGCTCTGCAATGAAATTCTCCAGGAGGAGGCGCTCCAAGACCAGGCCGCCCCTCTCGAGGAGTTACCTACCCCGCAGAGCATCAAGGATTATCTCGATCAGTATGTGATCGGCCAGGAGGAGGCCAAGAAAGGCCTCGCCGTGGCGGTATACAACCACTACAAGCGGATCAACTCGCGGTCCGACGATGAAGTCGAGATCGAGAAATCGAACATTCTGCTGATCGGTCCTACAGGTGTGGGTAAGACGCTGCTCGCCCAGACGCTGGCCCGCTTTCTCCAGGTGCCGTTCACGATCGCTGACGCGACCACGCTGACCGAGGCCGGGTACGTCGGTGAGGACGTGGAGAACATCATCGTCCGATTGTTACAAGCTGCCAACTACAACGTCGCGGACGCCGAGCGAGGCATTATCTATATCGACGAGCTCGACAAGATCGCTCGCAAGAGCGAGAACCCGTCGATCACTCGTGACGTCTCCGGCGAGGGTGTGCAACAGGCGCTGCTGAAGATCCTCGAGGGAACGGTCGCCTCGGTGCCACCACAGGGCGGACGCAAACACCCGCAGCAGGAGTACATCCAGGTCGACACCCGCAACATCTTGTTCGTGTGCGGCGGGGCGTTCGAT
>JBDHFX010000099.1:0-5878 GCA_039590215.1 Gemmatimonadota bacterium
TCGGTGGCGTCGCCGTTCCGCGAGACCGAGGGGATGGTTGACGGCTCCGATGCGATCGCCGATTGGCCGATCCTGAACGCGCTGCTTAACACCGCCAGCGGAGCGTCCTGGGTGTCGTTCCACCACGGGGGTGGGGTCGGGATCGGCAACAGTCTGCACGCCGGTCAAGTCACTGTCGCCGACGGCACTGCCGAAGGCGCAAAGCGGCTCGAGCGCGTGTTGACGAACGATCCCGGGATCGGGATCGCTCGCCATGTCGATGCAGGCTATGAAGAGGCCCGTTCCGCGGCCGAGGAGTGCGGCGTCCAGATTCCGATGATCGATCCGCGGAGATGATCGACTCCGCCGCCAACGGCGGCGATCTTCTGATCACCGATATCGGACAGCTGGTAGACCCGGGGGAAGGCGCCTTCTCCGCGCCGCTCGAGATCATTGCCGACGCGTTTGTGTGGATCCGGGAGGGGCGCGTTGTAGCTGCTGGCCCGATGTCCGACCTGCCCGGTGATGCCGCCGGCGCCCCGGTGCTCAACGCCGGCGGTCGGGTAGCATTGCCGGGGCTCGTCGACTCCCACACGCACGCCGTCTTTGGCGCCACCCGCGAGCACGAGTTCGAGCAGCGGCTGGCTGGAGCCAGCTATCAGGAGATCACCGATAAGGGGGGTGGCATCGGGTTTAGCGTGCTCGACCTGCGCGCTCGAAGCGAGGACGATTTGGTGCATCTCTCACGGCCGCGATTGGCCACCTCAGCCCGCTTCGGGGTCACCACCGTAGAAGTGAAATCGGGGTACGGACTGGCCACCGAGCAGGAGCTCAAGATGCTACGCGTTGTGGCTCGGCTGGCGACTGAGCCAGATCTGCCTCGGCTCGTCCCGACCTTTCTCGGTGCGCACGCCGTGCCGGTCGAATTCGCCGCCGATCGGGCGGCGTTCGTGCGATTGGTCGTCGACGAAATGTTGCCGGCTGTGGCCGCCGAGAGGCTAGCAGAGTTCTGCGATGTCTTCTGTGATCAGGGTGCGTTCACGCGGGACGAGTCAGAGACGATCCTTCGACGGGCGGCCGAGCTGGGTTTTGGGCTGAAGATCCACGCCGATGAGTTTGTGCCGCTGGGCGGCACGCAACTGGCGGTTGAGTTGGGGGCCGCCAGCGTTGATCATCTGGTGGCGGTGGACGACGCCGGCATCGCTGCTCTCGCCGAGAGCGACACCGTGGCCACGCTTCTGCCGGGGACATCATTTTTTCTGCGCCTCGATCGGCACGCGCCAGCCCGCGCATTGGCTGATCGTGGCGCCACCCTCGCGTTGGCGACTGACTTCAATCCGGGTACCTCGATGACCCAGAACCTGCTGCTCATGGTGGCGTTTGGATGTTGTTCGTTGGGACTCACCGTCGGTGAAGCGCTGCGGGCGGTGACCCGCGGCGGGGCTTTAGCACTCCGGCGTATGGATCGCGGCACGCTGATGCCCGGCGCCGTGGGGGATGTCGCGCTGTTCGAAGTGCCAGACTATCGCCACTTGGCATACCACTACGGGATGAGTCATTGCGTGGTCACTATCAAGGGTGGGGAGGTCATCTGGCGGCGCGCCGTGGGCGGATCCAGATTTCCAACATGAGCGCCATCTGGAAGGACAAACGTGATCGTCCCTCGCGCCATCCGGACGCCGATGCGGCGATCGCCGAGTATCTCGAGCAGTTGCGGCAGGCGGACATCAGCGGGACCCGCCCTCCAGCAGGGGCTTTGAATGGCCTCGGGGATGCTCATCTTGACACCGACGACGTCGCCTCGGCGGTTGAGTACTACCGCCAGGCGGCCGAGGCGTACGCCGAGGACGGCCGCCTGAACCATGCAATTGCGTGTTGTCAGAAGATCCGCCGCTATGCGCCCGACGACCTCCAGGTGGGGTTGCTTCTAGGTCGGTACCACGGGGCCAAAGGGTTGGTGGCTGACGCGCTGATCGAGCTCAAGAACCTCGTCGAGCGACAAAAAGGTGCGGGCAACATGAGATTGGCCTTGGAAGGGATGCGCGAGATCGTGACGCTCGAGCCCGATCATCCCGAACATCGCGAGCGATTGGCGGACCTGAGCCTGGCTGATGGCGACCCCGCGACCGCGAGCGAGGCGCTCGCAGCGGCGCTCGAGCGATACGAGACGGCCGGTGAGGAGGCCGCCGCCCACCGCGTTCGACGGCGGCTTGAGGATCTGAAACAGGCCGGTGCGCTCATCGCACCAGAGGCACCGCCAAGCCTGGTCAAGCCCCCACCGCAAACCAAGGGGTTGAGAGCTGAGGCCGAGCAGTATCGCTCGGAAGGACGTTGGATTGAAGCGATCGAGGCCTACCGCCGATTGTCCGAGAGCGGCCAGATCAGGGGCTCGGACTTTGACGCGTGGTCGGAGTGCGCCCGACAGAGCGGTCGTGCGGCGAACGTCCTTGAGTCGCTGTCTGCAGCTTCGCGTTGGCACCTCGACGCCGGCAATACCGAGGCTGCCCGTCGCTCGGCGGAAGAGATGATGCTGATCGATCCCACCAACGAAACCGCTGCCGAGATCCTCCAGTGGGTTGGAGAGGATCGCTCCCCCCGGTAGGTTCTGACCCCACATGACTCGTGTAGAAAAAACCGCACCCCGTGCGCGGGGAGAAGAGTTTCTCGAGCGATTGGAGACCGGCGTGCTGGTCGCGGATGGGGCGATGGGCACGCAGATCTACGAGCGGGGGGTGTTCATCAACCAGTGTTTCGATGCGCTTTCGCTCAGCCGCCCGGACATGATTCAGGAAGTCCACGCCGCGTACGTCGAAGCCGGCGCCGATTTGCTGGAGACCAACACTTTTGGTGCCAACCGGGCCCGGCTACTGGGTCACGGGCTCGAAGATCGAGTCCTCGAGATCAATGGGGCCGGGGTGCGGCTGGCTCGAGAGGCCAGCCGGAATCGGGCGTTCGTCGGTGGATCGATCGGCCCGATCGGCGTAAGGGGCCAAGTAGCTGGCGACTACAGCATCGATGACATGCGGGCGATCTTCGCTGAGCAGGTTCAGGCGCTGCTCGAGGCGGGTGTTGACCTGTTGGTCGTCGAGACGATTCCCGCGATCAATGAGATGGAAGCTGCGTTGGCGGCGATCCGTGGCCTCGACGGCGACGTGCCGGTAGTAGCGCTGATGACGTTCGGTGAGGATGGCCGTGTCCAGTCGGGTCAGTCTCCGGAGGAGCTCGTGGGTCGGTTGGTGGCCGCGGGCGCCGATCTGGTTGGCGCCAACTGCAGTGTCGGTCCCAAGCCCATGCTCGATTGCGTGGCCCGGATGCAGGACGGGCAATCGGTCAAGCTGGCGGCGATGCCCAACGCCGGGCTGCCACAATCGGTCGAGGGGCGGTTGATGTACATGGCCAGCCCCGAGTACTTCGGCAAGTACGCTAAGCGATTCGTTCGTGCCGGGGTCCGATTGCTCGGCGGGTGCTGCGGGACGACCCCTGCCCACGTCCGGCAGATGAAGCTGGCGGTTTCGGGTTTTGTACCCGGTGCTAGGGCGATCGAAACGGTCGAGCTGTGGGAGGAGCGAATCGGACCCGGGCCCGCTCCGATTGATACCGCTGGAAAGTCGCGATTGGCGAAACTGTTGGTCGAGGGCGAGGAGTTTGTCACTTCGGTCGAGCTTACGCCGCCTACGAGCGCCGATCTGGAGCCAGTTGTCGGTGCGGTGGCTGAGCTGGAGGCCGCCGGCGTCGATGCCGTCAACATCCCCGAGTACTCTCGCATCTCACCGCGGGTGACTCCGCTGGCGATCGCCCGCGTTCTCCAGGAGCGTGTCGGCATCGAGACGATCATTCACTACTGTTGTCGAGACAGGAACTTGTACGGTATGCAGGCCGACCTCATGGCGGCTCGTGCGCTGGATGTCCGCAACGTGTTGATCATCACCGGCGATCCGCCAAAAGCCGGGGAGTACGCGGTGCCAACCGCGGTGTTCGACGTCGATTCGATCGGGCTGGTACGAGTGGCGCGGGGGTTGAGTCGCGGTGTTGACGCGGCCGGCAAGCCAACCGGTATCCCGCTCGACCTGCACCTCGGCGTCGGCGTCAACCCCGGCGCGATCGATCTGGAGCACGAGCTCGAGCGCTTCGAACGCAAAGTCGTGGCGGGGGCTGAGTTCGCGATGTCACAACCAGTCTTCGATCCACGTCATTTGGAGCGCTTCATCGAACAGCTGGGTCGATCCCCGATCCCGATCCTGGTCGGAATACTGCCGCTGTTCTCGTTTCGAAACGCCGAGTTTCTTCACAACGAGGTTCCCGGGATGAATATCCCCGAGCCGATCCGCGAGCGCATGCGCGCTGCACGAAGCCGTGAAGAGGGCATGGCCGAAGGTGTGGCGATCGCTCGTGAAGCCTTGGACGGCGTGCGCAGCATGGCCGGTGTCGGTGGGGTGTACTTGATGCCCCCGTTTGGTCGATACGAGTTGGCATTCGAGGTGCTGGACGGGCTCCTCTGAGTCGGTGAGCGTCGACCTTCACACACACACGACCGTGTCCGATGGCGAATACTCGCCAGCCGACTTGGTGGCGGCGGCCATGGATGTGGGGCTAACCGCGATCGCGGTGACCGATCACGACGCGATGGCGGCGGTCCCGCTGGCTCGCGCCGCTGCCCCGCCCGGCTTGGAGGTGCTGGCGGGGGCCGAACTCACCTGCCAGGTCGGTGGTCGTGAAGCCCACATTCTGGCGTACGGCTTCGATCTCGAAGAACCGAATTTCGCCGCTGCGCTGATGCGCTTCGCGCGAGAGCGCGAACAGCGCGCAGCACAGATCGTCGAACAGCTGAAAAACGTCGGAGTCGACATCGAAATGTCAGACGTCGACGCCGAGAGTCGGACCGGTACGATCGCCCGTCCGCACGTGGCGATGGCGCTGGTACGGCGGGGCCATGCCGCGTCGGTCGACGAGGCATTCCAGCGCTACCTAGGCCGCCACCGACCGGCCTTTGTGGCGAAGCCGGCGCTCGAGCCGGCGGCGGCCTTCGATTTGGTCCAGGCCGCGGGGGGCGTGTCCGTTCTGGCCCATCCGGGCACGTTCAGGCGGGACGACTTGATCCCGCTCTTGGTCGAGGCGGGCCTGGATGGGATCGAGGCCCGACACACCGAGCACTCGGCGGCGAACACCCGACACTACGAGCAAATGGCGGCGTCACTGGGACTGTTGGTGACTGGGGGATCAGACTTTCACGGTACGCCGGGTCATCACGGTCGGCTCGGAAGGCCGACGGTTCCGTACGCCTGGTACGAGGCCCTCATTGCCCGCATACAGGAGCGGGGTTAAGCTGGCGAACATGCGTCGCGGCGCCGCTCAGCAAGAAGTAGAACGCACACGACCGTCGCTGACCGCGATTCAGGGACTCGTCCACGATGTGTTGGACGACGTGCTCGCCCACATGGGCGCGGTTCTGGAAGCCGACGTTCCGTTCATCAATGAGGTCTCGTTCCACCTGCAGCGGGTGCGCGGGAAGTTGTTCCGCCCCGCCCTGCTGGCGCTCGCCAATCGTGTAGAGGAAAGACCGGACGACCGTGAGGTAGCCCTCGGTGCGGTGATCGAGATCATCCATATGGCGACGTTGGTCCATGATGACTCGATCGATCGGTCGTCGATGCGGCGTGGACGACCTACGCTCAACAGTCGGTGGGGTCACAAGGTCTCGGTCATTATGGGTGACTACCTGTACTCACGAGCTATGACCGAGATCACTCGCATCGGTGATCTAGAGCTCATCGGGTTGGCAGCCCGGGTGACGAACGATCTCACGATCGGGGAGATGGTCGAGATCGCGCACCACGGCCAACTGGTTGAGGATCCGCGGCAGTACTTCTTCTTGATCGAGAAGAAGACCGCCAGCCTGATC
>JBDHFX010000100.1:0-5843 GCA_039590215.1 Gemmatimonadota bacterium
AATAGAAGCATCACCCTACTGAATATCCCTATCTCCTCTCGAGAAATCAGGTTGGCTCAGAAACGGCTGGTCGGGGCGGCCGGATTTGAACCGGCGACCCCCTGCTCCCAAAGCAGGTGCGCTACCAAACTGCGCTACGCCCCGACGACTGATCAGTAACCGCGTTCTATGTACTCCCGGAGATGGCGGTTCTCGTACTCGGTCTCCTGTCGCTGCACTTTGACGACGTCGCCAATCGATACCATGCCGCAGAGGCCACCCTCCCTCAAGATGGGGAGGTGGCGGATCCGGTTCTTGGTCATGATCCCCATCACGTAATCGATCGCGTCACCGGCCTCGCCGACGATGAGATCGGCAGTCATAGCATCCGCAACCTTCGTCGTAGCCAGCTTCTCGCACCCGTTGGCGCACGTCTTGAGGATGTCGCGCTCTGTAATGATGCCAACCGGCTTACGCCTCGCGTCAACGACGACGAGCGACCCGATATTGTGCTCGACCAACCGCTCGACAGCATCCTGAAGCGCTCGCTCGGGCTCGATCGTCACGACGTTTGGGCTGTCCTTTTGATCAAGGATCGTCTGCACGTTCATCTACGACCTCCTCTGGAGACCCTTAACCGCAAGTGGATTCACCCATTATCGGCCACGGCGTATACAGGGTCAAACTGGCGGGTCGGTCACCTCGAGCCAATCAGGGTTCGCCATCAAGAACCCGGCCAGGGCGATGAACGCCCGGGCCCGGTGGCTCATTGTGTTCTTGACGCTCAAGGGCAGCTCGGCGAGCGTCAAATCCTCTCCGCAAGGCTCAAACACAGGATCGTATCCGAAGCCTCCGTCGCCGCGTAGCGAGTCGGTAATGCAGCCCGAGAGAACACCTTTGAATGTGTGCTCGGTGCCGTTCGGTTTGGCGATGACCACCGCCGTTCGAAACTCGGCCTGACGCCGCTCTTCAGGGACCTTTCGCAAGCGATCAATCAGCAACTCCACGTTGTCACGATAGGTCGCTGTCTCACCGGCAAACCTGGAGGAACGCACTCCGGGGGCACCATCGAGTGCGGTCACAAAGAGCCCCGTATCGTCAGCGACTGCGGCTTCGCCCGTGGCTACGACCGCCGCCCGCGCCTTGATCCGTGCGTTGTCTTCGAGTGTCTCACCGGTCTCGACGACCTCCCACTCGGGCACCATATCCGTCACTCCGACAAGCTCCACGCCAGCTCCTGTCAGCAGCGGTTCGATCTCTCGCACTTTGTCAGGGTTGGCGGTCGCCAGAACAAGCCGGGTCACACGCCGAGCGCCGCCTTCTGCAGGCCGATCAGCTCTTGGATCCCGGCCGCGCCGAGCTCCACCAGGGTGTCTAGCACGTCCAGCCCGAACGGTTCCCCTTCGGCGGTTCCTTGGATCTCTACCACCCGGTCGCTCTCGGTCATGACGAGGTTGAGGTCAACTTCGGCCGCCGCGTCCTCTCCGTAGCAGAGATCGAGCACCGGAAACTTGCCCACCACGCCGACCGACGTGGCAGCAACGAATTCGCGCACCGGTCGTGTGTCGCGGTCTCTAAGCGCATCGTAGAGCGCCACCATGGCACCCGTTATCGACGCGGTTCGAGTTCCACCGTCGGCTTGGAGAACGTCACAATCGATCCACACCGTTCGCTCGCCAAGCGCCTCCATGTCAACGACGCTCCTGAGACTTCGGCCGACCAGCCGTTGGATTTCTTGCGTGCGACCGCTCAAACGGCCGCGTGTGGACTCGCGGGGTTTTCGCGTTTGAGTGGCCCGAGGCAGCATGCGGTACTCGGCGGTCACCCACCCCTGCCCACGGCCCCTCAGCCACGGCGGGACTCCGTCCTCGACTGAGGCGGCACATAGGATGCGCGTCTTGCCGACGCTGATCAGACACGACCCCTCGGGGTAATCGAGGACGTTGCGCTCGAGCGTCGTCGACCGGAGCTCGGTTGGGCCACGACCGTCCTCGCGTGATTCGGTGACCGAGTTGGTGAGCGATTCGACCATCGGGATCAAGTTATTCTCCCAGGCAGCCCCGCCCAACCCCGCTTGCGACTCGCCCGGCTAGGCTCGTAGGTTCGCACGCCGTGACGACCGCCACGCTCACACGGCCGATCAAGACGGCGCTCCAGGAAATCCAGAATCTCTCGATTCTCATTGGCCGCACCGTCTCGGCGTTTTTTCGACCACCGTTCTACTGGCGCGATACCTGGGTCCAGATGGACGTCATCGGTGTCGGGTCGCTGATCATCGTCTCGTTGACGGGAATCTTTACCGGCATGGTGCTGGCGCTCCAATCGTCGGTCCAACTCGCCGATTTTGGGGCTTCGCTTTTTGTCGGCCAGCTTGTCAGCGCGTCGGTGGTTCGCGAGCTGGGACCAGTGCTGACGGCGCTCATGGTTGCAGGGCGCGTCGGGTCCGGTATCGCCGCCGAGCTGGGCTCGATGCGCGTCAGCGAGCAGATCGACGCGCTCGAGGCGATGGGCACCGACCCGATCAAAAAACTGGTCAAACCACGTGTCCAGGCCGGACTGGTGATGCTGCCGGTCCTCACCGTGATCACCGACACCATCGCCATCTTCGGCGGCCAGTTGATCGCCTGGTTGACGCTCAACCAGGGCTTCTCGACATATTGGAACTCAGCCCTAAACGGGCTGTTTTTCAGCGATTTGTTCACCGGGCTCGCCAAACCCTTCGTGTTTGGCTTCATCATCACGATCGTGGCCTGCTATATGGGGTTGAGAACCACCGGAGGGACCGCGGGTGTGGGTAAGTCGACCACCCAAGCTGTCGTCGTCGCGTCGGTGCTTGTCCTGGCCTCGGATTTCTTTCTCACCAAACTGTTCATCGAGATCTTCGGACATTAACGAACGGGTGAAATGGCGCTCCAACGCGACTACCGCGATAGATTAGGAACCACCTGATGTTTCGCCGTCGCAACAAGCGCAGGTCCAACGATCCTCGGGAGCTTGGGCCCGATCCCCGGTGGCAACCGCGTCCCACCTCTGGACGGGACCGGCCGCCCGATCCGGAGAATCGGATGATCGATCTCGAGGACGTGCACTTGTCGTTTAGTGAGAACACCGTTCTCGACGGTATCTGGCTCGAGGTCGACCGCGGCGAGACCCTCGTCGTCATGGGCGGCTCCGGTCAAGGCAAGAGCACCATCCTGCGCATCATCTTGGGCCTGCTCGCGCCCGATTCGGGGCGGGTCTACGTCCACGGCGTTAACGTCACTCAGTCATCGCAAGAGGTTCTCGACCAAGTGCGCCGCCAGATCGGAATGGTCTTCCAAGGCGGGGCCCTTTTTGACTCGTTGACGGTGGGCGACAACTTGGCGTTTCGACTGCACGAGGAGAAGGGCCACGAGGAGGAAGAGGTCATTCGCGTGGTCGAGGAAAAGCTCTCGTTCGTCGATCTCGAGCCAAAGGTGGCCGGCCTGATGCCAGCTGAGCTATCGGGTGGGATGCGCAAGCGGGTCGCGCTCGCGAGGGCGATCATGGGGAGTCCCAGAATCGTGCTTTACGATGAGCCGACCACCGGTCTCGACCCCATCACCGCGGAAACGATCACCGCATTGATCAACAAGTTGCGCGATCAACAAGGTGTCGCGAGCATCGTCGTGACACACGACATCGGGGCTGCGCTGGCGGTCGGGGATCGTTTCGCGATGCTAAAGGACGGCGACATCATCTTCGAGGGTAACGGAGAAGAGGTGCTGGCAACCGACAATCCAGACGTACGTTTGTTTATCGATGCCAGGCTGGCTGGCGCGTGAAGCGTTCGGAGTTCCTCACCTGGTCCGAACTCAGGGTCGGCATTCTGGTCACCGCCGGACTAGCGGTGTTCCTCGTGGCGTTCTTTACGCTCGGTGGCCGGGCCGGCGTCTTCGCCGACAAATACACGCTGTACACGCTCATGCCCGGTGTCTCCGGATTGCAAAAAGGGGCCCCGGTGAGACTCGCGGGCGTCGGGGTCGGATCGGTCCATACGGTCGGATTCATCGACTCGACCAACCGCGACAGCCTGGATCGACGGCTGCTGGCCACGTATGGTGATTCGCTCGGTGAACGAGCGGTGATCATCGGGTTCGATGTCGACCGCTCGGTTCAGGACAAGGTCACGCGCTCGTCCCGTATCAAGATCGGGACCGTTGGCTTGCTAGGCGACAAGTACCTCGACATCGAGGTCGGTGACCCGCGTCAACCCGTCCTCCAGGAGGCTGACATCGTCCTGAACGATGCGCCGATCGACTACGAGGGATTGATCGCTCGCGCCGCTGAAGGCGTTGAAGAGCTAGTCGGATCGCTCGAAGGAACACGTCAATTGATCGCCAGCATCAACACTGGTGAAGGCACGCTGGGGCGGCTTATCCACGATCCGCAGCTTTACGAGGAGTGGCTCAGCCTCTCGCAGCGCGGATCCACGCTCCTCGACAAGGCCCAAACCGGCAATGGCACATTGTCGGCGCTGCTGAACGATCCGCGGCTTTACGATCAGCTGGTCGTGACCACCGCCGATCTGCAGGCGCTCACGACTAGCATCCGCGAGGGCGAGGGGACGCTCGGCAAGATGGTTCAGGACCCGGAGTTGTATGACCGATTGGTACGAACCGTTCGTCAGGGCGAAGAGCTGATCTCCGAGATGCACGAAGGCGAGGGCACGGTCGCGCGTCTAATTCGCGACCCCACGCTGTATGAACGCATCGACAAGTTCGTAATCGATAGCCAGTCGCTGATGACGGACATCCAGGAGAACCCCCGGAAGTACATCAATCTGAAAGTATTCTAGGTCGCTCGACTTCGGCTCAGGCCGGGGTAGGCTCAGGAGCGGTCTTGGCGGCTCTCCGGGCCGGGTTACGCCGAACCCAAATCATCCCAATCAGACCCGATGCGATTAGGCCGAGCGAGACGAATTGGGCGTCGGTCAAGCCGAAGGCGACCTCGGGGTTGACGCGGTAGAACTCGATCCCAAATCGTTCGATACCCGCCAACACCAGGAAAGCGAAGAACACCACCCCGTCGGGTAGGTTTCTCTTCCGTAACCACATTAGGAATCCGAAGATCGGCAGGGTCAGCACAATCTCGTAGATCTGGGTCGGGTGGACTGTCACGTCCGTCGGCGGGCTGCCTTCGGGGAACGCCACCGCCCAGGGCACGTCGGTCGGATAGCCATAGTCGTCGCCGACGAGAAAGCACCCCACGCGACCCAACATATACCCGACCGGAACCGCCACCGCGCACGCGTCGACTGCCTGGCGGAGAGGATACTTCTTCCAAGCCAGCCATCCGAGAACGGCCAGAATACCGCCGATCAACCCACCATAGAACGTGAAACCACCGCGGCTGAACAGCGTGCCGAACGGATCCTGGGCCAACTCTCCTCCCTGAGCGAATGCCCAGTAGAGCTTGGAGCCCACCACACCACCCACCATCGCCGCCAGCACGATGTCCTGGGCCGCCGACGGATCCCAGCCGCGACGTCGGAACTCCTTCGCCACGATGAGCCCGGCGCCAATAAAGGCGACCACCAGCATGACCCCGTACGAAGTCACGGTGAAGTCGCCGACGCGGAAGAGGATCGGGTACATCTGCGATCAATATAAGACGGTGTGGGGCGGTTGCGTCATTCCCAGGGATCCCAAGTCATCATCCGATTGTCCCGAAATGATACAAAAACGGGCCCCGGTAGGAGACCGAGGCCCGTAGATCACTCTGGTGGAGGCGGTGGGATTCGAACCCACGTCCGAGAGAGGCGCAATAGAAACCGCTACAGGCTTAGTCAGCTGATTTGTGTCCCCGAACGGCCTACCGCCGACACGCTAGCCGCTGGGCAAGCC
>JBDHFX010000101.1:0-7056 GCA_039590215.1 Gemmatimonadota bacterium
CGCCGACGGCAACCCGTACATCGGCCCCGAAGCCGTCGTCAAGGGTGTGTTCGCGCGCCTCGGCGACGAGTGGGACGGCTGGTCGCTCGCCATCGGCGAGCTCCTCGACGCCGGTGACACCGTCGTCGCGACCGGTCGTTACTCCGGCACCTACAAAGAGACCGGCGGTGCGATCAATGCGCAATTCGTCCACGTTTGGAAAGTGCGGGACGGTAAGGCGGTGAGCTTTCAACAGTACACCGACACGGCGCAGGTTCAGCGAGCCATGGGCGGTGAGTAGCCCGTGTTGAACTTCTTCAAGAAACGCGGCATCGGAGTCGGCCTGTTCCTCGTCGGCGTCATTCTTCTACTCGCCTACTGGCTGGCGCCGGTACCCGACTTCGACGAGCTGGAGCGGCGCGTCGGCGTCGTCGAGGACGTGCGGCGCGAAGAGATCACGTTTTGCCGACAGTCGGCCAGCGATTGCCAACACACGGTCGTTCAGGTTCGTCACGACAGTGGCGCGCGCAATTACAATTTCGCTCAGACCGACCCGGACGAGATCGCGATCGGCGCGGAGATCGTGCTATGGGTCGCGCCGGCTATTAAGGGTCTGGACAGTGACCGAGTCTGGCAGGCCGAGCAGGGCGGGCAGATCATCCGCGATTACGAGCGACAAGCCCGCGCCGATCGCAAGCTCATAGGGTTCATGGTACCGCTGGCACCGTTTCTGATCTTCGGCGGGCTGTGGCTCATCCGGCGCTTCGACTGGCAGGGAAACCGCTTGGAAGAATCCGCCTAATTCGCCTCTGGTCCTGGAGGATCCAGGTCGCGCAGGGCTCGCGTCTTCTCCTGATCGTACCAACGTCCGGCGACCATGACGTCCGGACCAGCGCGGGGCTCTCTTCTATCCGGTTCGCCCGGCTTCTCTATTCGATTCGACCGCGATCCGCTCGACCACCTCCCCGATCTCGGCAGCCAATCTGACATCGGGCAACTTCTGTGCAAAAGCGGCAGCAAGATCGCGATAATACTCGATCTGCTCCTCAGCATTCGGATTGTTGAACTTCGACCACAGCTCCGGGCCGCTCAGCTTAAGGTCGTGCAGGATCTCGCGGGCGTTATGGAGCTTGTCGGCACAGGAAACGAGGAGATACGCGGCATTCTTCTCTTCGTTTCGCAGCTTCTCGATTGTTCTCCGTTTTCTCTGGCGCCAGTAGTCCAGCGTCTGCTCGGCGTCGAAGTCGCTATCATCGACATCCTCGAATCGATCCGAGCATAGGTCGACGATCTCCGCGACACGTTCGCCGAAACTCTTGCGGATCTCCTCGCGGGAGATCTTGTCACCCTGATCTTCAATCGCGTCGTGCAGGAGGGCAGCAATGGCCTGCTCTTCATCACCGCCTGCATCCAGGACGAGTCCCGCTACCCCCATCAGATGCGAGAAGTATGGGGTCGCTTTCCCCTTGCGCGTCTGTCCGTCGTGTAACTCCATAGCGATGGCCAACGCCCGTGAAAAAAGCTCGGTCAATACGACGGGCACCTGGCCTCCCGGAAAATCTTCAGAATGAAGACCTACGCTCGGATCGCCAGCTTCCGCCTGCCCGGCCCGCGACGCGATCTTTGCGGCTTCGAATCGATCGACGAACCGCCCCTCAGAGGTCAAAAAGCCTGCCTCGGGTAGTCCGGCTCGTTTGGCGAGTTCAGCGTGCTCCCACGGTTCACGCGCTTTGCGTGCTTTTGTGTCCGCAATCACGTGCTTGGGTCCAGTGAAAATCGCTCCACCTGGATTCCGAACGGCGGCCAACACAATGATCTCAATCGACTCGCTCGACGACAAATGCGTTCTCCCGCCTAAGAGGACTATCCATTTGACTTTGTAACTCTAACACCCATCACTGTCAGACCCCTCCGGTACACTCAATCTGGTCGGCCATGAGGGCAACCAGAGCGCATTTCGGGAGGGAACCCGGCGATGAGATCAAAGCGTGGGTCTGTTCTACCGATTCTTCTTTCTCTCGTCGTCGCGTGCGGTGGCGAGTCCGGCCCCATGGGACCCGGCGACTCGGTGCCGCAGGTCGCAGGACGATACGAGGGCGTCACGAACACAGTCGCGAATTCGTGTACCGGTGACGTCGGGATCGATGACAGTGGCGTTCTCGTGATAACCCAATCGGGGCGTAGTGTAACGGTTCTCCTGGCGGGAGGGACGGTCTCTGGAGACATCCAGTCGAGCGGCAACTGGAGAGGCACCGGACGGTTCACGGTGTCAGAGCAGGGTATCACGATCACACTCGACATCGAGATGGAGGGCGCGTTCTCCGGCGGGCGTTTCACGTCGTCACAAACCGCGATTGCCATGGCTCTGGGTGACTCGTGCACAATCATCCAGACGTTCGACATGGTGAGGACGGGTTAATGAGGGCTGCAGCCAGGCTCGGTGTTCCTCAGTCATTGCCGACGCAATCCAGATAACCGTCACGGCATCAAGCCCAGCCGCATACGTGATGATCTGTCCGAGGTGTGTGTGATCGGTTCGCTCAAGTTGGTTCTCGACTACTACTAGGCTGTCCGTCTCTGGGTCCCTGCAGAGGATATCGGCCGCGAAGGGCCCCACGCTTGTCTCCGTTGCCTCCAACTCAAGTTGGATTCCGAGGGTTTCTCCAAGCAGGAAGAGATTCTCTTCCTTGGCGAGCCATGGCGTGAAGTTTTTGGGTTCAGAGGCCCAAACCGCTCTGAGATCTACCTTTGACAAACGTCCAAGCCGGCCTGTATTGGAGAGGGAATCGCTCATGACTTACTCCGCCTCCTAGTCTCCAAGAACCGCCGAAACCCCTCGCGCGCCTCCTCCGACGTCCGCACGGTCGCGTTCATAGATGCTCCCACCTCTATCCCTTTGACAAACGATAGATCTCCCAGCTTGTGTAGAAGGTCCTTATCCGCGCTCAACGCCTCGATCGGCTTCGTGGCCAGCTCCACACCCAACTCGCGCGATCGATCCATGAGGTCCTTGCTGTCCACCACGCGATTCACTAACCCCATCCCCTTCGCCTCTTCCGGCCCAAACCTGCGCCCCGTTGCCACCAACTCAAACGCGACCTTCTCCCCCACATTCCTAATCAACATCGTCATCACCATTGCGGGGACGAAACCGATGTGAACTTCGGGGTAGCCGAAATGTGCGCCCTCGGAAGCTAAGACGATGTCGCAAGCAGTCGCGAGTCCGCAGCCTCCAGCCAATACATTACCATGCACAGCGGCCACGATCGGCTTGGGTAGCTCCCGCATGTGGATGAAGAGGTTGCCGAGCTGCATGGCGTCGGCCACGAGCTCGTCGTGGCTCCAGTCAAGCGTCTTCTCGAGGTGCGCGAGATCGGCCCCCGCGCAGAAGTCCTTGCCGTTGGCGTTGAGCAGGATGACCCGCACGCCCTCATCGTTCTCGGCCTTGGTGAAGGCTCCGTCCAACGCCGCGATTAATTCGGGGTTCAGCGCGTTTCGCTTCTCTGGACGATTGAGCGTGACGGTCGCGACGCCATCATCGCTGCTTTCGTATCGAACTAGCTCTGTCACGGCCACGCCGCCCGGAACGCAGCGATTGTGGCTTCATCAAATACAATCATGCCTCGTTCACACCTACAGTAGATCGAAAGCCGTGATCAATCCAAGGAGTCGCCGCTCGTCTTGGGAATCCACGATTAGCACGGGTTGATCTCCAATGAGACCACTGATCTTCTCAACTGGAGTCGAAGGATTGCAGCACACGGCTGACTCCAGTCTCAGCGACCCCTCACTCACCGCAACTTCGAGGATTGTCGCCAGTCTCTTACGTCTCACTTTCTCCACGTCACCCTCATCAGGACTTCGCAGAAACTGAGCGAGGGTTCTATCTGACAGCAGGTGCCAAGTAACCTCGGTCCCATTTTCAACGAGGACAGGAAGGAAGCTGAAAGAGTTCAACAGCATCTTCTGTCGACAAAAGCTCAAAGGCTGCCACTGAGCAGCACAGATCGGGTCGGGCACCATGTAATCTCTCGCCATGTGGGATTCAATCATCAGTGCGTCCTCGATTATGAGTGCCAGCTCGGCCGCCTGGTCAGTCAGATTTCGTGCGGATGCACCGTAGTGGGCCGCCTGGTTCCGTGCATCACGCACCAAATCATAGAGAATCTCGAAAGGAGTATGAAGCTCTCTGAACTGCTTCGGAAGATCATTGGCGAATGGAGACGCTCCTGCAACAACACGGATTCCGTCTTTATATCTCGCCAGACCAACGGCCTTGCCATGTAGATACTCCCCCAAACTCTCGATGGCTTGCAGAATCTCGGTAAAACCCTCCGCGTCTTTTAAAGCGGCGGCGCGAGCATCACGCAGCTGATCTCGGAAATGAATCGTTTGATGATCTTTCAAGTCAGCCATGCACTACTCGCCGTGCGACCCCCTCTTGTCCGGAATCCCCTTCCGCGACCCTGGGTAGTTCTCCTCATTGAGGCGGAGTTTTTCCTGAGCAGCTTGCCTCAAATCAATACCAGCAACATCAGCGAACCTGAGAACCCCCAGAAGAACATCCGCCAATTCGGCCCTCACATCGTCGGGACAATCAGTCATTGCGTCCTGACCCCATCGAAAGAGGGCAAGCAACTCTCCTGATTCGGTCGAAATCAGAGCAGCAAGGTTTTGCAACGTGTGATATTTCTCCCAGTCGCGATCCCTAGCGAACTCTCGCAGCTCTTCTTGTAGCTGGCTAGTCCAATCGGTGGTCACCTACCCTCGGTACCGGTTGAGATTGTGCCATTCTAGATGGACGGGGTCGGGTCTGAGCGAGGTTTCTTCTGGCATGTGGATTTGCCGGCCGTGGAAGGCGAAATAGCTCTCTCCATCGTCGAAGTCGGTATGGATCATGCGACTGACCTCCGCGCGGTGGTCCGGTGTGACCGTAATGTAACCGCTGTCAAAAAGACGATGAACGTCGGATCTGAGTAACAGTCCATTGGAAATGTAGTGGCGTGGGATCTCACGGAACGGTCGGATGTGAGCAGCATCTAGCGCCGGTAGTGCACGCTCGCCCGTTACAGCACACGTCCGGTTGTACACATCGGTGATCACAATCCTAAAAGTGCCTTGCCCTATTCTGTGCTGACGGGGAGCGCCCTCGCCATAACCACCTAACACCTCGGTTGGCGCAGAGGGCTCTCCAACAGCGTCGGACGGTGATTGCATGTGGCTGATGACCTGGCCCCATAAAGCCGCTCCAGTTCCTCGAGACAGATCGTAGGTTTTTCCCCTCACAATCGTAGGCGAGAAATCGCCTGGCTGCGGAATCCACTGATCCGGCGGCCAGAAAAATGGTTCTACGATGACGATACATCCGACGCTGTAGTCATCCGATGGTGTTGATTCCTCTCTGCGCAGTCGGGAGATGCGATCCCGGGTGGATTCCAGAGAGACGGCTCCGTTCTTTTCACCGAACGCCGCCCACGCCATACTGATCGGCAACTCGGTGTAGTGCTCAAAGAACCCACCCCCCGCGATCGCATTGTGCGGGGATTTCAGCTTGAACAAGATGAGCTCGCCCTTCTGCAAGACGCGGAACTCGCCACCCCAGGGATGGGGAGTCCAGAAATTGACTTCATCGAGATCTTGGAGCCCGGATAAGTATTCGAACCAGTCTTGATCGGTTACGGCGACGTACGCTTTCACGTTCTCGTTTCGACGTGGGTGAGGGGGGCCTTTCGTGGCGCTCGTGCAGCCATGAATGCCGAGCTTAATACGCGAGCGGCCCCACATCACCTGCGACGTGGGGCCGCCCTCTCCAGCTACCGGGTGACAGACCCTACTTCATATGAACCTTGAAGTCGCCCTCTCCCCTTCCCGACCCGTGCCAGCTTTGTCGTGGGTGATTATGCCGCAGACGTTCACGGCTCCTCTTCATCAGTGACCCCGCTCGACCATAAAGCACTCTTCATCCCACGGCGCGTCTTTCAAGTACTCCAGCCGATTCGGCAATCCGATGTCGATATCGTGAATCATGGCGATCGGCTTGCCGCTCTCGTCGATCTCGAATCGGATCGTGAACGACCGATAGTCATCCGCGTACTCGAACGTGGTCTCTCCAACCGAGGTCAGGTGCCACGGCGCCGCGTCACCCCAGCTCGCACCTGCGACCAGATAGCCGTCGCACGTGTCCAACGCGAAGAGATTGCGCGGAGTTGGCCCCTGCTTGTCAGGCTCGCCGTAGTACCCGGCGAAGCGCTTCAGGTCGTCGCGCGCGGGACCAGGGCCGGTTACGACCGGCTGCTGCGTCTGCGATTGCCGGGCCGCTTCGCGATCGGCCTCCTGCTGCGCGCGTGCTGCAGCCGCGACCTCGGGCATGTACTCGGCCATCTGGACCTGCATCAGCGCGGCGATCATCTCGTACACGACCTGCCCCGTCTGCATGTCGCTGGCCTGCATCCGCTCCACGGCGAGCGATGTCATCCCCTGCATGTCGAATTCGTAGCGATCAACCTGGTCGGGGACGATCTCGTCGAACCGGCGCTGCGCGGCCTCGGGACCATCACTTTCGAGGACGCTGCGAATCTCTTCCGAGAGAAGTTGCTTGGTGTCGGTCCGCGCGTTGCCGTCAGGACGCTGCGAATCTCTTCCGAGAGAAGTTGCTTGGTGTCGGTCCGCGCGTTGCCGTCAGAAGATGTTTGCTCGGTGTCTCCCTGCGCATCGCTGGCGAGGGACGGCTCGGCGTCATCCTGCGCGTTGCCGCATGCGGCGGATATCAGCATAAGCGAAGCGCTCACCGCGAGGGCGGCCAAGGGGAGAGGTGAGGGTCGCATGCATGCCTCCTCGGTAGGGGATCGTCACGCCCCTCAGCCTAATACGCGAGCGGCCTCACATCACCTTGTGACGTGAGACCGCCCATCAGCGACCCCGAGGCGATTGACTTACTTCACATACGTCCCGAAGCCGCCTTGCCCCGACCGCAATTCGGGCACATGCCCGAGCCTGAGTGGTGCATCCCCTGTGCGCAGTGATGGCACCGCTTGGCTTGACGCATTTCGGATCCAGGACATGCTTGACCGCCTTGGT
>JBDHFX010000102.1:0-5771 GCA_039590215.1 Gemmatimonadota bacterium
CAACGATCAACGCGTCGTCGCCGAGCGCTTCGTCGACGAAGGCGAGACCGTTTCAGCCAACGCGCCGCTGTTGTCGATCGTCGAACTCAATCCCATCACGGGGGTGATCTTCGTGGCGGAAAGAGACTATGCCCGGCTGCGGCCTGGCCTACCTGCCTCGCTGACCACCGACGCCTATCCAGGCAAACAGTTCCAGGGGCGGATCGACCGCATTGCTCCCATCTTTCGACAGACCACGCGGCAAGCCCGGGTCGAGCTGGTGATCGAGAACCCGGAACACCGGCTCAAGCCCGGCATGTTTATCCGGGCCACAGTGGTCCTGGACCGTGTGGCCGAGGCCACCATCGTCCCGGAGCTGGCCCTGACCACGCGTGACGATCGGACGGGGGTGTTCGTCGTCAACGACGATGGTCGATCGGTTGCGTGGCGCGAGGTGCGGGTCGGCATCCGGGAGGGTAACCGCGTGCAGGTGGAAGGTGAAGGGTTGACTGGCCGAGTCGTAACGCTAGGCCAACAACTGGTGAACGACGGCTCTGCCACCACGATTCCCCCCGAGCCGAACGAAACCGGTTCCGCTGATGCGGAGGAGGACGTGAAATGAACCTGCCGAGAGCCAGCGTGCGACAGCCGATCTTCACGACGATGGTGACGCTGATGGTCGTGATCCTTGGAGCCGTCTCTCTGAGCCGACTGCGCACCGACCTCTTGCCGAACATCGAATTGCCGACGGTGACAGTTCGCACCGAGTACGAGGGGGCCAGCCCCGAGGTCATGGAGCGGCTGATCACGCAGATCGTCGAGGAGATCATCGCCACGGTGCCCGGCGTCAAGGAAATGACCTCGGAGTCGTCCGAGGGCAGAAGCAACATCCGGGTTCACTTCGCCTGGGGCACGGATATCGACGCCGCAGCCCTCGACGTACAGGCCACGCTCGAGGACGAGATCAGCGAGCTTCCCGACGACATCGTGCGGCCCCGAGTCAGCAAGTTCGACATCGCAAGCTACCCGGTGGTGATACTGGGGATATCGAGCCATCTTGATCCCGTCGAGCTCACGCAGTTGATCGAGGACCAACTCCGCTACCGCTTCGCCCGCATTCTGGGTGTGGCCCAGGTCGACCTCTGGGGCGGCTTCGACCGGGAGGTCCGGATCGAGCTCGACCCTGACCGGGTCAAAGCGCTAGGTCTGCCATTGGATCGGGTGCTGCAGGCGATTCGCGACGCCAACCTCGATCTGCCGGCGGGAAAGATCGATCAAGGCCGACACGAGGTCACGCTCCGCGCCCCGGCGGAGTTCGCCAACCTGGACCAGATTCGCGACACCGTCATTGTGAAGCGCGATGGCGCAGCGGTGAGGCTCGGCCAGATCGCCGAGATTCATGACACCTACGCGAAGCTGAGACGTATTGTCCGGGTCAACGGGGAACGCGGCATTCGCGTCGCCATCCGCAAGCAAGCCAACGCCAACACCGTCGAGGTCTCAAAGCTCATCCTGGCACAGATCGACGCCGCCAACGCGGCCTTCCCGCAGATTCGGATCGTCCCGGTGATCAACCAGGGGAACTTTATCGAACTGTCGATCGCCAATGTCGCCCGGTCGGTCCTATACGGCGGCGGTCTGGCTGTCTTCGTGCTGCTCTTCTTCCTGCGCAACATCCGCAGCACGGTGGTGATCTCGCTCGCGATCCCAATTTCCGTCGTAGCGACCTTTGCGTTCATCTTCTTTGGCGGGTTCACGCTCAACCTCATGACGCTGGGCGGTCTCGCCCTCGGCGTGGGCATGATGGTCGATAGCTCCATCGTGGTGCTGGAGAACATCTTTCGCCGCCGCAACGAGAACCGCGAAGAGTCGGCCGCCGCTGCCGTCGAAGGCGCGCGTGAGGTGGGATCGGCGATCCTCGCGAGCACGATCACGACGTTGGTGATCTTCCTGCCGCTGATCTTCGTGCGCGGCGTCACGGGCCTTCTGTTTCAGGAACTCGCGTACGTGATCATCTTCGCGCTCATTTGCTCGCTCCTGGTCTCGCTCAGCCTCGTGCCGATGCTGGCCTCGCGGCTCTTGAAGACACCGCAACACGCTACGGCGCCGCGCGGGTGGAGCGGCCGTCTCGCCGCTGCAGCGGACGAGTTTTTCACCGGCCTCGACAACGCGTACCGCGACCTGCTGCATTGGGTGCTACGCCACCGTCTCGTGACCATCGTGATCGCCGCGGCGACTCTCAGTGCGAGTCTACTCCTGCTTCCGTGGATCGGCAGCGAGTTCCTGCCGCCAAGCGACGAGGGGGAGGTGAGCGTGACCGGCAAGATGGAGGTCGGCACGCGGCTTGGCCTCGTCGATCAACAGACCCGCCGCATGGAGGACATCGTCTATGGCGCCGTCCCGGAGACGATATCCTCGGTCGTGAGCGTCGGCGCTTCGGGGAGAAACCCGAATGCCGCGTCAGAAGGCCAGATCCGCCTGTCGCTGTCACCTGCGGGCGAACGCGAACGATCCAACGTGGAGATCGCCGAGGATCTACGGCGTCGATTGTCCGGGAAGATTCCCGGCATGGCGATCCGAACGCGCGCACCGCAGGGTCAGTTTCTCCTGGCCAGGATTCTAGGCGGCGACGAAGGGTTGACGGTTGAGGTGCGCGGTTTCGACCTTGAGAGGCTCGACGCCCTGGCGAACCGTGCCGCAAAGTTGATGGCGACCGTGCCGGGCATCACGGACATCGAGGTGAGCCGCGAAGCCGGGATCCCGCAGCAAGAAATTCACGTCGACCGCGACAAGGTCGCCGACCTCGACCTGAGCATCCGAGACGTGACGGAGGTCCTCGAGACTGCTGTGGCGGGCTCCCAGGCCGGAGAGTTCCGTACGCACGGCAATTCCTATCGCATTCTCGTGCAGCTCAAAGACGTCGAGAAGCGTTCTCTGGACGAGATCCTCGATCTGACGCTGAGCACAGAGTCCGGCGAGCAGGTGACGTTGCGCAACCTCGTCACTGCCGAGCCGAGCCGTGGACCGATCGTGATCGAACGGAAGGACCAGCAGCGGCTGGTGACCGTCGCAGCCAACGTGGCGGGACGCGACATGGGCTCTGTGGCGCGGGACGTTCAGGCCTTGCTAGCCCAAATCCCGCGTCCCGCCGGGTACGATCTCATCGTGGCCGGCAACTTCGAAGAGCAGCAAAAGGCATTCCGCGAACTGGTCGTTTCGCTCGTGTTGGCGTTGGCTCTCGTGTACATGGTGTTGGCCTGTCAGTACGAGTCGCTTCGGGATCCCCTCGTCGTGATGCTGTCCGTGCCGCTTGCCGCGGTTGGCGTTCTGGTGATCCTGTTCTTGACCGAGACCACGCTGAACATCCAGTCGTACATCGGCTGCATCATGTTAGGCGGAATCGTGGTCAACAATGCAATTCTCCTGGTCGATCAAGCCGGGCAGCTGCGTCGCGGTGGGCTGGGCGTGCGCGATGCCGTAGCCGAGGCTGGCCGACGAAGACTACGGCCCATTCTGATGACGACAATGACGACGATTTTCGCTCTGCTGCCGCTGGCGTTCGGCATCGGCGAGGGAGCCGATGCCCAGGCCCCTCTGGCGCGAGCGGTTGTCGGTGGACTAGCCGGATCGACACTAATCACGCTAGCGCTCATTCCGGCGGTCTATTCCCTGTTTCATCCCGAACCGAAAGGCGTTACACTGGCGTCTCACCTGCCCGCCTCTGAGTCTTCAGACGTATCGCTACCAAGTCGAGGGAGAAAAATATGAGCGTTCTCGCTGCCGTTGCCACCACCACAGCCGTTGTAATTGACCCCGTATAGTCTATATTTACTGTAAATCACGATCAACTTTTGGGGCAATACGCCCCCTCGGTAATCCGATCACTTGGGAGGAAGAGCGCTATGCGTACCTGGATTTCTGTCGCCGTTATGATCATCGCCATGCAGCCGATCGCTTCCCTGGCTGTAAGTGGCGAGAGCATCACTTACGAAATTGACCGCCAGGCCTATGAGGGCTATTACGTGTCGCCTCGTGAGAACGCGCCCTTGGTTCTACTGATACACGACTGGGATGGACTGACCGACTACGAGATGAAACGCGCTGACATGCTGGCAAAGATGGGCTACGCGGTGTTTGCGGCCGACCTGTTCGGCGCCGGGGTGCGACCGACGAAGGTCGAAGACAAGCGTCAACATACCGGTGAGCTCTATAAAGACCGGGAAAAGATGCGCACGCTCATGATCGGCGCGCTTGAGACCGCCACCACGCGAGGCGCCAATACCAGCAACGCCGTGGCCATGGGCTACTGTTTTGGTGGCGCTGCCGTTCTCGAGCTGGCCCGGGCGGGAGTCGACCTCAAAGGCTTTGCGACCTTCCACGGTGGGCTTAAGACGCCGAACGGCCAGGACTATTCCAACACCAAGGGTGAGATCCTCATCATGCACGGAAGTGCAGACACCGCCATCACCATGGACCAGTTCACCGCCCTGGCCAACGAGCTGGAGACCGCCGGTGTCAAACATCAGATGGTCACCTACAGCGGTGCACCACATGCCTTTACGGTGTTCGGTAGCGGGCGCTACCGGGAAGACGCTGACCGCAAGTCCTGGGCTTTGTTCAGCGAGTTCCTGAAAGAGAAGCTGCAGTGACGCCAGCTAGCGCAGCTTGGAAAGAGCGCGCCAATTCCTCGGACATCGGGGCACCTTAACCTGGAGACTCAGTAGTTGAAAACGATACCAAACGCCTGAGCCCTATCGTTTAAGTCTCGATAAGCGGGGACGTTTTGGAAGACTCGATAATGTTGAGCAACTTCCATCATCATCCACAAAAGCAAGCGGGCAAAGCGTAGCGATTCCGGATGGATAGGCCAAACAAACGGTATTTTGCACTGGCCGCCCCCGGGAGTGCATCCTCCGGAGTCCTGTGGGTCCCGTTTAGTCATACCTGTTGAAATCCTTGACTTTTTCGCCTCTTAACCTCACCGTTGGATCGTACGCTTTCAATTCGTCATAGACTCCTTTTGATGAGGTGTGATTACCAAAAACTCCATCCGAGCTATTTCTCAGGCGATTACGGAGTTTGCTCACCTTCCTCATACCCAGTAGAATAGCTACAGTTTAACCACTGAGGAGGCCTCGTCAATGGGATTGGTCGAAGCTCTTTATCTCTTGCTCCGGGCGTTCGTCGTCAGCCGCGCCACCCTGGCCGCCGAGAACCTCGTGCTCCGGCAGCAGTTCAGCGTGCTCAAACACTCGGTGAAACGACCCAAGCTGCGCCCCAGAGACCGACGCTTCCGGGTCTGGCTCTCGCGCCTCTGGCCCAACTGGTGCTCCGTTCTGCGGATCATGCAACCTGACACCGTAGTCAAGTGGCATCCGATGGGCTTCAAGCTCTAATGACGATGGAAATCGACACCCAGGAAAGCCGGGCGGCCCTCTATCGACAAGGAAATCCACGATTTAATACGGCGTATGGCTTGTGAAAATCCCACCCGGGGCGCACCTCATATCCAGTCTGAACTACGCTTGTTGGGCTATCTCGTGGCGCAGGCCACAGTGGCAAAATACATGCCCAAGACGCGCAAACCGCCATCGCAAACCTGGAGGACGTTTCTCGCCAATCATGTTGCGGATATCGTGGCCATTGACTTCTTTACAGTGCCCACCCTCACGTTTCGCGTCCTCTATGGTTTTCTCGTCCTTTGTCATGATCAACGCCGGGTGGTCCATTTCAATGCCACCGAGCACCCGACGGCCCAGTGGACCGCACAGCAGATCGTCGAAGCCTTTCCA
>JBDHFX010000103.1:0-8003 GCA_039590215.1 Gemmatimonadota bacterium
GGCCCGGCGTCGAGCCTGGCCGAGCAGCCGGAGTTTGCAGACCGCGAAGGTCTGCGCACGCTGATCGAGCTGACGGAGCAGAAGGAGCTGCTGGCCCGGGCGCTGGACGCGCGCAGCGCCGAAGGGATCGTCATCTCGATCGGTGGTGAGCACGCCCAACAGCCGCTGCTCGACTTCAGTTTGGTCACCACGCAGTACGAGATGGCTGGGGTACGTGGAACGATCGGTGTCATGGGGCCGACCAGAATGCCATACGAGCGCGTTGTCGCGTTGGTCCAATACACCGCGGACCTCCTTTCGTCGCTCCCCGACCGGAGCGACTAGCCGACCACCCAACCAATGACGAAACGTGATTACTACGACGTGCTGGGCGTCTCGACCGACGCATCGGACGAAGGGATCAAGCGAGCCTATCGCAAAGTCGCGATGGAGAATCATCCCGATCAGAACCCGGACGATCCAGCGGCCGAAGAACGTTTCAAGGAAGCGTCTGAGGCGTATTCGGTTTTGCGCGATCGAGATCTCAGGGCCCGGTACGATCGGTTTGGGCATGCTGGCGTCGGTCAGGGCGCCGGAGCCGGTGGTTTTCAAGATTTTGACTTGGCCGACGCGTTGCGCGCCTTTATGCGTGATTTCGGCGGTTTCGAAGATTTCTTTGGTGCACCCCGGCGGCATCGTCGACGCCAGGGTCCGCTCAAGGGGAGCGACGTTCAGATGCGTATGCGCGTCACGCTCGAAGAAGTCGCTTCAGGCGTCGAGAAGACGATTCGCGTGAAGCTGTACCAACAATGCGAAACCTGCAACGGCAACGGGAGCGAAAGCGGTGAGCGCACCCCGTGCCCGACATGTGATGGGCAGGGAGAAGTCCGACGCGCCCAGCGATCGATCTTCGGTCAGTTCGTGAGCATCGAGCCGTGTCCGGATTGTCATGGCGAAGGTCAGGTGGTCAGCGATCCGTGTCGCGATTGTGGTGGCGAGGGGCGTGTGCGTGAGGACCGCAGGATAAAGGTTCGCATTCCGGCGGGCGTGGAAACCGGTAATTACCTAACGCTGCGCGAGGAGGGAAACGCTGGTCCCCGGGGGGGACCGCTCGGCGATCTCATTGTAGTGCTCGAGGTACGACCGCACGATCGGTTTCGTCGCGATGGCGATGATGTGCGTATGGAATTTGCACTGTCGTTTCCGATGGCCGCGCTGGGAACCGAGGTCGAGGTGCCGACGTTGCACGGTGCTGCCACGCTCGTAGTCCCACCGGGCACCCAAACCGGCGCCGTCCTCGAGTTACCGGGCGAGGGGTTGCCGCGACTCAACGGCGACCGGCGTGGTGCCCAGCTTGTGCGTATGGCGGTCTGGGTTCCGACTCGTCTTTCGGCCGCTGAACGAGAGCAACTCGAAGCGCTTTCTGAGTCAGAGAATTTCGTGCCGCCGGAAGGAGAAAAGGGTTTCTGGCGAAAGGTGAAGGAAACCTTCACGACGTGAGCTACGTCGAGCTCACGGTGGCGGCTACGGTCGCTGCCGAGGAGACGGTCACGGCGGCGCTGGCGGCGTGCGATACGCTCGGCGGTTGGGTCGAGAAGCCGGGTCTGTTCCGCGGCTACTTCTCACCGCCTGCGGCTGACCTACCCCACCGATTTCGCGCAGCTTGGTGTGATCTCGCCGGTGAGCCGTGCCCTCACCCAATCGTTGTACGGAATCGCCCGGCTCAAGACTGGCTTATGGCTTCGCGCGCGGCGGCGAAGCCGATCCCGATAACCCACAGACTATGGATCGCACCACCGGGGGTCGTGCCGGATGCCGCCTATTCGAAAGTGGTGTGGATCCAACCCGGGCTCGGGTTCGGCACCGGAAGCCACGCTACGACGCAGGCGCTCTTGCGATGGTTGGACCATGGATCACCGTTTCGCTCGGTCCTCGATGTCGGCACCGGAAGTGGCGTGTTGGCATTGGCGGCAGTGGCGTTGGGTGCGGGTCGCGTCGTCGGGCTTGACATCGATCCGGATGCGATCGTCGGCGCGATCGACAACCGAGCTCGCAACGCACAGGCGAGCGAGTTGATGCTGGTTCGCGGTTCGACGGCGAGCTTGCGGCCGGGTTACCGCTTCGAGTGCGTGCTCGCCAATCTCGACGGGCCGACACTGGCCAACGAGCTGCCGCACGTCGCCAGCCTTTGCTCGGCCCGTGGTCGCGTTGGTGTAGCAGGCCTGATGCTATCCGAAAGTGAACGGTTGATCGACGCGGCGAGGCAGCTCGGACTCGCGTTGCTCGATCAGCGCGAGGACCCCGACCCCACGTTTGAAGATGTCTGGTGGAGCGGATGGTTCGCTGCGCCGGAGAACCCGGAATGACGCGACCTTGGTGTCTCCCACCCGCAGCTATGGCGGCGGTCGACGCGGCGGCGATCGATGCCGGGCTGCCTGGGGTGGCCCTTATGGAAACCGCAGGACGGGCGGTGACTGCGGCGATCATCGGTCGATGGGGAGACGCCGGGCGGGCACGGATTCTGATAGGCAAGGGGAACAACGGTGGCGACGGTCTCGTCGTGGCGCGCACACTGGTTGCCGGCGGCTGGGACGTCGAGCTCGCGCTGTTTTGCGATCCGGCCGAGCTGATCGGTGACGCCGGCGCACAGTGGGCGTTGGTCGAGCCAATGGGCTTGTTTGTCGAGCGGATCGAGAACGAATCGCAAGCCGCTGCGCTCGGCCGACCGCGCGATTTCACGTGTGCCGTCGATGCGCTATTGGGCACCGGTCTCCAGGGCAAGGTGCGGGAACCGATGCGGACCGCGATCCGTGTGTTAAACGAGGGCTCACTGCCGGTCGTAGCTGTCGATACGCCATCCGGTCTCGATGGTTTGACCGGTCGCCCGCTTGCCATCGCGGTTCGCGCCGCGCTGACCGTCACCTTTGGTTTTCCCAAGCCGGGACTCTTTCTCGGCGCTGGTCCAGCGCACACCGGTCACCTAATCGTGGCCCCCTTGGGGTACCCGCCGAACGCGCTTGATGCCGCCGGACCCACGCCGCTGGAGTGGAGCGGGCTCGAACAAGCCTGCGCCGCGCTGCCGCCGCTCGCCATCGACGCACACAAGGGATCCGCCGGACGACTGCTGCTGGTCGCCGGATCTGAAGCGTACCGCGGCGCGGCGGTGCTTGCGGCGACCGCCGCACTCCGATCCGGCGTCGGCCTGTGCACGGTCGCTACGCCGGCATCGATCGCCGAGTTCATCGTCGGCACCGTTCCAGAAGTGATCGTCGAATCCCTACCCGTCACTAGCTCGGGCGAGTTGTCGTCCCCGGCCGCTGAGCGGGTCGCTCGGTTGGGAGAGCGTGTTGACGCGATCGCGATCGGGCCCGGACTCGGCGGTGGTGCGGGAGTGCGGCGGGTGGTCGAGACCGCGGTTGCCATCGACCGACCTCTGGTGGTGGATGCCGATGGTTTGAATGCACTCGCCGATGTTCCGGAGACGATTCGGCGCGACCCGCCGACCATTATCACGCCACACCCCGGCGAGTTGGCGCGATGGCTGAACGAGAAGGCTGGAACGATCGACGCCGACCGGATCGAAGCCGCGCCAAGCGCCGCCGACCGGTGGGGGGTTCACGTCGTGTTGAAGGGTGCGCCAACGGTCATCGCCGATCCGAATCGTCGCGCGGCGCTCAACCTGACCGGTAACCCGGGTTTGGCGACCGGTGGCAGCGGCGACGTGTTGACCGGCTTGCTGGGTTCCCTGCTGGCCCAAGGCGTGGCTGCGCCTTTGGCCGCTCGGGCGGCGCCGCTGCTTCATGGGCTGGCCGCCGATTGGGCCGCGCACGACCTCGGGGAGCGCGGGCTCGTACCCAGCGATCTCTTTCGTTATTTGCCGCTGACGATCCGCGAGCTCGGGGCGGGTCGTGGTCCAGCGCTACTCGAACGGATCGATCATCGTTACAAGACCTTGTTGACGGTCGGCGACACGGGCGCGTGAGCCCCGGCGCCGCAACCGCAGTCGCCACCATGGTGGCCGCTTGGGTGCTCGTCGGGCCCAGCTCCGCGATCGGTCAGCGAGTCAACCGTTTCGACCCCGAAGATTGGGTCACTCTGCGCGATTTTCGCTTCGTGACATCGGTGGCGGTGTCAAACGAGATCGCCTACTTCGGGACGACCGCCGGGGTCGAGCGGTTCGACACGCTCCGCGACCAGTGGCTCGCGCCCGTCACCTCGGCCGATGGTTTGCCCCACGAACGGGTAACCGCGGTGGTCGTCGACCCAACCGGTGGTGATTTGTGGATCGGCACCGCACGCGGCGTCTCCCGCTACACCGAATTCATCGGCGAGGTGGAGCGCGTCTTTGGACCGCCGCCGACGTTCGTCGAGGAGCTCCGGATCGATCCCAATGCGGGAACCGTGTTCGCTAGAGTTGGCGGGGGCTGGTGGAGCGCGCGCGTCGGTTCGCCCGCGATGGAACGGAGCCCGCCGCCGCCGCGTGACACGCGTGGCTCGATCGATGTCGATGTTATCGACCCCTTCGATCTGCCGTGGACCGATCCGCTGTATGTCGACAGCGAGATCGACCGCAGCCTGAGCGTTCGCTTGACCCAACTCGCTCGAGATTTGCGCGGCGACTTCTATGTCGGGACGTGGGGTGACAATGGCCGCCTTTGGGGTCGCGCGCGGCTGGAATGGGAGCCGCTCCTGTTCGGGTTGGGTGGTCGCGGTGGCGGGCCCATCGTGGAGACGACCAACGGGATGTGGTTCGTGCCGATCGGTCATCCACGCGCGAGAACCGAACCGGCGCCGGTGGCGATCGCTTTTGCCGATCGCGACGGACGCTGGTCGTACGTGGTGCCACGATCCGAGCCCGGATTGCCGACCGCGCTTGCGACCAGTGGCTCGGCCAGTGGTGACACGTTGTACCTGGGATCGGACTACGGTTTGACCCGCTACGCGGAGGGCGAGTGGACCACTCGCGGGTGGAACACCGACCCGTCCATCAATGCGGTCACGGCCTTGCACGTTGATGGTCCTCGATTGTGGGTCGGGACGCCCCGTGGCTTGACGCTCTGGGATCGCGATACCGACCAACCGATGGCGCACTTCTTAGCCGGTCGATCGATCACCGCGCTGGCGATTTCAGCCGATGCTGTATTCGTCGGCACAAGCATCGGCTTGTACGTCGGCCAGCGCGATGCGACGGTCGGAGCGGGTTTCGCGCCCGATTCGTTTGTGCGGACCGAAAGCCGCGGAAGCCGGATCCGAGCACTCGCGGTTCGCGACACCTTGCTCGTTGTTGCGACCGGGGTCGGGCTCGGCGTCTTCAACCGCTCGAGCGGCGAGTGGCGCTTTGTCGCCGCCGTCGAAGGACGGCTTGAAGCGCCGCCACTGGCGGTGGCGATCGACGAAGAACAGGTGTGGGTCGGTACCGATCGTGGGCTCGTTCGGTGGCGGCTGAGGACCGACGAATGGGACGTGTATCGTCCCAGCGACGGGTTGGCCGGACTACCGGTGCAGCACTTATTGGCCGCTGACGACGCGGTTTGGGTCTCGACCCCCGACGGTGTCAGCCGTTTCGGTTGGCGCCAGGCGCGGCGTTAGAACGAGTCGATGGTGCCCGGCGAGTTCGATTGGATCCGGCGCATCGTGAGCCATCTGGGGTCGGGTGGCTCTGGGATCGGCGACGATGCGGCGGTGCTGACCGGTCCGGATGGCGAAACGTGGGTGTGGACGATCGACACGCTGGTCGAGAACGTGCACTTCCGATTCGATTGGTTGGAGCCCGAAGCGCCAGTTGGGGCGCTGACCGCGCTCGCCGCGCCAGCCGATGCACTGGCTGCTCGGGTTGAGCGACTCTACGCCGGATTGGCCGCGACCGCCCAACGCGCCGACTGTCCGGTGGTGGGTGGCGACCTGTCGCGGGCCGGCGAGGTCCAGCTCACCGTCACCGCGCTCGGTCGCTGCCCAGGCCAGGTGTTGACCCGGGATGGGGCTCAATCGGGTGACGAGGTGTGGGTCACTGGCGCACTCGGTGGACCGGCTGCCGCGCTGGCCTTGCTGATGCGCGAGGGACCTACGCCCGAGGTGCTTGCTCATCCGGCGTACGATCGGTTGGCCCACCCGTCGGCCCGGGTCCCCGAAGCTCGATGGCTCGTGGATCGCGCTCAATTGGGCGCCGCCATCGACATCTCGGACGGATTGTCG
Source organism: Gemmatimonadota bacterium (assembly GCA_039590215.1). Taxonomy (GTDB): domain Bacteria; phylum Gemmatimonadota; class Gemmatimonadetes; order JACCXV01; family JAHWKZ01; genus CAMYLR01. Next base: position 6,172 of record JBDHFX010000103.1, read on the forward strand.
GGTGATGCCGGGCACGTGGCGCGCGCCAGCGGCGTGGGGATGATGATCGAGACCGAGAGGGTACCAGCCGATGCCGGTGCGAGGGATGTCGGTCGCCAACTGGACGCCGAACCGATCGATTGGGCGCTCCACGGTGGCGAAGAGTTCGAGCTCCTGCTAACCGCTCGCGCGGGATCGATCGGCCCGCTCGTTAACGAGTTCGAAGCAACGTTTGGCGTTTCGCTGACCGAAATCGGAACGGTGGTCGAAGGCGCTGGGGTGCGGTGCATCGAAAACGAGGTCGTCAGGCCGCTCGAACCCGAATCCTGGGACCACTTCGGCACACCGTCCGATCCCGGCCCGTAGCCGGTCAAGCGGTTGCATCGACCCGACACGGTCGATTAGGATTCATCACCCATCCGAAAGTCGACCGCAACTATTGCCTGATCTCATACGATGACGACAATCGCGCGCCTCACCGCCCGCGAGATCCTCGACTCGCGCGGTCGGCCGACCGTCGAGGTCGACTGCTGGACCGATTCCGGCATCATGGGTCGAGCGGCGGTCCCGTCCGGCGCATCGACCGGCGAACACGAAGCACTCGAGCTACGTGACGGCGATCGGAATCGGTACCACGGTACCGGCACCCGAAAGGCGGTGGCCCATGTTCACGAAACGATCGCGCCGGCCGTCGCTGGAATGACGCTCAGCGATCAGGCGGGGATCGATGCGCGACTACTCGAGCTGGACGCTACGCCCGACAAGTCTCGACTGGGCGCCAATGCGATTCTGGCGGTTTCGATGTCGGCCGCGGTGGCGGTGGCCAATGCGGCTGGTCAACCACTCGCTCGATCGCTTGGCGGCGAAGCGGCCAATGTTCTGCCGGTTCCACTGCTCAACATCTTGAACGGTGGCGCGCACGCCGACAATACCGTCGACATCCAGGAATTCATGATCGCTCCGATCGGGGCGCCGACGTTCGCTGACGCGTTGCGGATGGGAGCCGAGGTGTACATCGCGCTGAAGCACGTGTTGACGGCTCGTAACCTGGCCACAACCGTAGGCGACGAGGGTGGGTTCGCTCCCGACCTGGCGTCGGACACACAAGCGCTCGACCGCGTTGTCGAAGCGATCGGCGAAGCCGGTTACGTGCCTGGCGAAGAGATCGCCATCGCGCTCGACGTGGCCGCCAGCGAGTTGTTCACGGACGGCCGTTACCGATGGAAGAAACAGGGCGGACCGCCGATGAGTGCCGAGGATCTTATCGCGTTTTACGCTGACCTCTGCGATCGCTATCCGATCGTGTCGATCGAGGACGGCTTGGCGGAAGACGATTGGGAAGGTTGGAAATCGATGACGGCGTTGCTCGGCGATCGAGTTCAGGTGGTTGGTGACGACCTGTTTGTCACAAACCCAGAGCGGTTGCGTCGCGGGATCGCCGACGGCGCGGCCAACGCCATCTTGATCAAGCTCAACCAGATCGGCACCGTGACGGAGACGTTGGCGGCGATCGACGTAGCCCGTCAGGCCGGCTACGGCTGGATCATCTCGCATCGATCTGGGGAGACGGAAGACACGTTTATCGCGGACCTGTCCGTCGCCGCCGGCGGTGGCCAGATCAAGTCCGGTGCGCCGGCGCGCGGTGAGCGCACGGCTAAGTACAATCGGTTGCTACGGCTCGAGGCCGAGCTCGGCGATCGAGCGCGGTACGCTGGTCGGGAGCCGTATCGCAGCTACATCGGGATGGGCTCGTGAGTCGACCGCTGGCCGATCGGCGCCAGCGGCGGCGCCAAAAACGCGCCTTCCTGGCCGCGGTGGCTGCGCTCGTCGGGTACGGGTTGTTTGTCGGCGAC
>JBDHFX010000104.1:0-11379 GCA_039590215.1 Gemmatimonadota bacterium
GCTCAAGTGCTGGCTCGATGGCGAGACGATCGTCAAGGCGATCCCCGAGATCGGATACCTCCATCGCTGCTTCGAGAAGATGAGCGAGATCCATCGATGGCAGGAGGTGTTTCCATACACGGACCGCCTCAACTACATGGAGCCGTTTCTAAACAACGTCGGATACGCGTTGGCGGTCGAGAAAATGCTCGGGATCGAGATCCCAAAGCGCGCGCAACGGATCCGTGTCATTCTCGGCGAGTTTTCGCGGATCATGGATCACCTCGTGTGCGTGGGCACGAATCTCGTCGACTTGGGAGCGCTGACGAATTTCTGGTACACCTTCCGCGGACGCGAGGAGATCTACTCACTCCTCGAGCACGTCTCGGGAGCACGACTGATGATGTCGTATGCGCGTATCGGGGGTCTCATGCGCGACGTTCACGACACGTTCGAGGAAGAGGTTCGGACGCTGCTCGAATCGCTGCCCCGTTATATCGACGACGTTGACAAGCTGATTACCAACAATCGCATCTTCATCGATCGCGCCCGAGGGATTCACGCGACTACGCCCGAGGACGCGATCGACTGGGGTTGGACAGGACCCTGCTTGCGCGCGACCGGCGTCCCGTACGACGTGCGGAAGATGCACCCGTACTACGACTACGATCAGTTCGACTGGCAGGTCCCCGTCGGGACGAACGGTGACGTGTACGATCGGTATCTCGTGCGCATGGAGGAGATGCGGCAGAGCTTGAAGATCGTCGAGCAGGCGCTCGACGATCTCCCGGACGGCCCCGTCAACGTCGACGACTGGGGGATCTCGATGCCTCCGAAGGATCGTGTGTACAACACGATCGAGGGAATGGTCGCACACTTCAAGCTGACGTTCGAGGGCATCCAGGTTCCACCGGGCGAGGTTTACTCCTACACCGAGGCCGGGAACGGCGAGCTCGGGTTCTACATCGTATCCGACGGGGAGGGGAAGCCCTACCGGATCCACTGTCGCGCGCCGTGCTTCGCGATCTACCAGAACATCGGACCGACCCTCGAGGGACACATGCTCGCCGACATCGTCGCCATCGTCGGATCGCTCAACGTGGTCGCTGGTGAGCTCGATCGGTAACGACGTGGCCACTGCCGTCACGCTGAGTGCCGAATCGACGAGCCGAATCGACGAGGTCGTCGCTCGCTACCCGACGCCTCGTGCGGCGATGCTCCCCGTCTTATGGATCGTGCAAGGCGAGCTGGAGTGGATCTCGCCCGAAACGATGGAGTGGGTTGGGAACCGTCTCGGTTGCTCGGCTGCCAGCGTTGAAGCGGTGGTCGGTTTCTACACGATGTTTGACGCGGCGCCGGTCGGGAAGTACAAGCTTCAAGTGTGTCGCACCTTGTCCTGCGAGCTGATGGGCGCCCGAAAAGTGATCGATCACTTGCGTGAGCGGCTAGGGATCGAGCCCGGTGACACGACCGACGACGGAATGTTCACGCTTCAGGAGGTTGAATGTCTCGGATCGTGCGGGACGGCCCCGTTACTCCAATGCAACTTCCGATACCACGAAAACCTGACGCCTGAGCGAGTTGACGCGTTGCTCGATGAACTGCGTGGCTCAGAACCCACCGACGACGTGACCCCGATCATTCATGAGCGACCGAGCCGCGATGCATACCGCGAGATGTTTCCGGCGAGCGCTCGATGAGCGCACCCAAGATCCTCATGCAGCGCGGGCTCGATCATCCCGGGAAGAGCCACACGCTGGAGACGTATGAGGCGACCGGCGGATACCGAGCGGTGAGAAAAGCCCTCGACATGGACCCACTTGTGGTTCAGCAGGAGGTCAAGACGTCGGGGCTCAGAGGACGCGGTGGAGCCGGTTTCCCAGCCGGCATGAAGTGGGGGTTCACCCCGCGTGACTCCGAAAAGCCAAAGTACGTGGTGTGTAACTCCGACGAGTCGGAGCCCGGCACCTTCAAGGATCGGTGGCTGCTCGAGAACGATCCCCACACGGTGATCGAGGGGATCATGATCGCAGCGATCGCGATCGACTGTCACCTCGCGTTTAACTACGTCCGCGGCGAGTACTCATACCAGGGGCAGTGCTTCCAGGCGGCGGTCGACGAGGCGTACGCGAAGGGATACCTGGGTAAGGGGATCCTCGGCTCTGACTACGATCTCGATCTGGTTGTTCACTACGGCGCCGGTGCGTACATCGCCGGCGAGGAAACAGGTCTCCTCGAATCGCTGGAGGGGAGAAAGGCGATGCCACGCAACAAGCCGCCTTTCCCGGCGGTTGAGGGACTCTTCTGGTGCCCGACGGTCATCAACAACACAGAGACCTTGGCCGCGGTCCCGTGGATCATCGAGAACGGCGGCGACGCATACGCTCAGTACGGCACCGAGAAGTCGAAGGGGACCAAGATGTGGTCGTGCAGCGGGCCGATCAATAAGCCCGGTGTCTACGAGGTCGAGTTCGGCGTCGAGATGATGGGGTTCGTCGAGGAGTACTGCGGCGGATTGATGGAGGGCGTCGGCCTCAAGGGGATCGTCCCTGGCGGATCGTCGGTGCCCGTAATGAGACCCGAGCAATGTCAGGGCGCGCGCATGGACTACGAGGGGCTGCTCGAACGTGGAAGCCTGGTCGGGTCGGGCGGATTCATCGTGATCGGCGACAATGTCTCTGCGGTCGACTGTCTGCTCAATTTGGCCCATTTCTACGCCCACGAGTCGTGCGGGCAGTGCACGCCCTGCCGCGAGGGGTGCGGCTGGATCGAGCAGCTGGTTGGGGAGATTCGAAACGGGAACGGCCGACAGGCGAATCTGACGAAAGTGCTCGAGCTTGCCGACGCGATGGCGGGCAAGACGATCTGCGCCCTGGCCGATGCGATGGCTTGGCCGGCTGTCGCGTTCATCAAGAACTACCCCGAGGATTTTGCGAAGCTGTGCGCGGGGGATGTCGATCTGGAAGCTCTCGGCGAGGCGGTTTCACGCCACGATCACATTCTTCCGCGCGCCTCGTGACGGGCTCGAAGCGAGGGATATAACGATGCGTCGCAATGTCGGAGCCGAAAAAAACACCGCCACCGGTGGGACTCGGGATCGCGAAGCGGTCGACCTGGCCGTAATCCTGCCGCCGGGATCGCCGCGGGAAGCGGTCGGGTTACGACCCGCGGCCGAATCTGTCACTGCGCTGTCGGTGACGGTCGACGGTGTCGAGGTTTGCGTCCCGGTCGGCTCGACGATCTTCCAGGCCGCCGAGGCGGCGGGATATACGCCGCCCCATTTCTGCTACCACCGCGATCTCTCGGTACCGGCGAACTGTCGGATGTGTCTGTGCGAGGTCGAGGGGCAGGGGAAGCTCCAGACATCGTGCTCGATCTCGGTGGCCGACGGCATGGTCGTCAAGTTCGACACGCCGCGCGTCAAGGAAGCCGTGGAGGGCGTCCTCGAGTTCGAGTTCAAGAACCACCCGCTCGACTGCCCGGTTTGCGATCAGGTAGGCGAGTGCCACCTGCAGCGCTACTACCTCGAGGTAGGGAAATACGAGCCGCTGCCGATGAAGCGGATCCGAAAGCCGAAGGTCATCGACCTCGGACCGATCACGATGGATGCCGAGCGATGCGTCCTGTGCTCGCGATGCGTGCGGTTCGGTGAGGAGATTACGGGGAGCGCAGATTTCGTGATCGCGAACCGCTCGGACCACTCGGAAATAAAGACCTTCGACGATCGCCCGATCGAGACCGACTACGCGCTGAACTACGCCGATATCTGTCCGGTGGGCGCGTTGACGTCGAACGACTTTCGGTTTCGGAAACGGGTTTACTACCTGCACACCGTCAAATCGATCTGTCCCGGGTGCTCGACCGGGTGCAACGTCTACGCCGAACAGTCGGAGGACGCCTTATATCGCTACCGGCCGCGGTACAACGACAACGTCAACGACTCGTGGATGTGTGACCCGGGTCGGATCTCGTCGAACGCACTGGCCGATACGACCGACCGGATCGTTGCCCCGATGACACGGGTGAACGGCACGCTCGTCGAGGTCGAGTGGGATGCAGCGATTGCACAAGCCACGGACGCGATCAAGCGGACGGGGGGCGAGATCGCAGTCATCGGCCACCCTGATCTGTCAAACGAGGATCTGCATCAATTGCGTGTGCTCGTATCGCATGCCGGGGGCCGGGTCGACTTCCGGGTCGCAGACTCGTGGCAACAGATCGACGAGCTGGTGGACAACGTCCTGATTCGCCGTGACCCCTATCCCAACACGCGCGGCGCGCTCGAGGTGCTCGGGCTCGCCGATAGCGCACAGAGCGGCGTGCCGACGATCGTCGCGGATGTCGCTGCCGGGAAGACGCGTGGTCTCATCGTGTGCGGGTGGGACCTGGGAGCGCTCGGTGAGCCCGGTCGCGAGGCGGTGAAGACGGCAGACTGGGTGTGGTTTGTCGGGTCGCGTCGAGTCGACACGCTCGATCATGCCGACCTCGTCTTTCCGACTGCGGTGCACGTCGAGCGCGAGGGTACGTTCACGAACTACGCCGGCCGCGTGCAGCGGTTCCGGCAGAGCGTCTCGCTTTACGGTGAGAGCCGTCCTGCGTGGCGCGTTTTTGGGGATATCGACGCCGCGCTGTCGGGGAACGCCGCGCCGCGCACGGCGTCGGAGGCGTTCGATCGCTTGGCGGCTGCGGTCGCCTCGTTCTCCGGCCTTTCGTACGGTGTCGTGGGAGATCAAGGATCGTGGCTTCGTGGTTGGGAGAAAGAGACGATGCCACCAGTCGGAATTCACGCCATGCCGGGTGTCAGGCGCCCGAGCCCGGAGTAGCGATGGACTGGATCGGGATCCTGGTGTTCTTCATGGTGTTGACCCTGGTGCCGGTGCTGGTTTGGGTTGAGCGCCGCGGCAGCGCGTTCATCCAACATCGGTTGGGGCCAAACCGCGTCAACATCTTGGGGATCACGTTGTTTGGTCTGGTCCAGCCGTTGGCCGACGTGGTCAAGTTCCTATGGAAGGAGGAGTACGTGCCGGCTCACGCCAACCGGGCGTTCTACCTGCTCGCGCCGGTCATGTTCTTGGTGCCGGCGGCGATGACCTTTGCCGTCGTTCCGTTGGCAGACACGCTCGTGCTCGGTGGGCGGACGATCCACATGCAAGTGGCCAATCTGAACATCGGCATCCTGTACGTCTTCGCGCTGGGGTCGTTATCGGTGTATGGCATCGTAATGGCGGGTTGGGCGTCGAACAACAAGTACGCGTTCTTGGGCGGTATTCGGTCGAGTGCGCAGATGATCTCCTACGAGTTGGCGCTCAGCCTATCGGTGGTCGGGATTCTGATGATCTACGGCGCGATCCAGCTGAGTGAGATCGTCAACGGGCAGGGCGAGCTCCTGTTTGGGGTCATCCCGAAGTGGGGCGTTGTCACACAGCCGCTGGCCTTCATTCTGTTTACGGTGGCGGTGTTTGCCGAATCGAACCGGTTGCCCTTCGACCTCCCGGAAGCGGAGAACGAGTTGGTGGCCGGGTATCACGCCGAGTATTCGGCGATGAAGTTCGCGCTGTTCTTTATGGCTGAATACATGGCGATGGTGACCGGGGCGATGTTGATCGTTACGCTGTTCTTCGGTGGTTGGCAGATCCCGTGGGTGTCGAGTGAGGCGCTTCGCGCCGCCGTTGGACCGATCCCGGCGGTGTTGCTTCAGCTGGGTGCGTTCACGGCCAAGCTGGGTTTCTTTTTGTGGCTGTTCATCTGGGTGCGTTGGACGCTGCCGCGGTTTCGGTACGATCAGCTAATGGATCTTGGCTGGAAGATCGTGCTGCCGCTTGCGCTGGCGAACGTCTTTGTGACGGCGCTCGTTCTCTACTTTGGCCGAGGGCTCTTTTCATGAGCTTGATACCGGATACGATCGATCCGAAGGATGTCGTCGTCGTGCGCGGCGACGAGACCCTCGTCAGCTCGAACCCTGATGAGTGGTGGAAGCAGTTCTATCTCCCGGCGGTGGCCGGCGGGCTCGCCGTAACCCTGCGAAACATGATCAAGAATCTCTTCAACCGGAAGGGCATGCCGACAATCGAGTATCCGGAAGAGCGACGCGACTACGGTGATCGCTTCCGCGGACGGCATTACCTAAAGAAGCGTCCCAGCGGGGAGCCGCGTTGTGTGGCGTGCATGATGTGTGCGACCGCGTGTCCAGCGGACTGCATCTACATCGTCGGCGGCGAGCACCCCGACCCGGAGATCGAGAAGTATCCAGTGCGGTTCGATATCGACGGCTTGCGGTGCATCATGTGTGGCTACTGCGTCGATGCTTGCCCCGAGGACGCGATCGCGATGACCAAGGAGTACGAATGGGCCAGCTACGAGCGCGAGGATTTTATCTGGGACAAGGAGTACCTGCTGAACTGGCGCGACGAAAAGGAAGTTGACGACGGCTACCAGCCGTTCGAGGGAGACATCGACAAGTACCGTATGTCGCGGGGCAACCTGTGACCGGCGTCGACGTCGCGTTCTGGATTCTCGCGGCGGTCGCAGTCGGCGCGAGCCTGGTCGTCATCACCAACCGTAATCCGGTCGCCTGCGTGCTATTCTTGGTGGTGGCGTTCTTCGCGTCGGCGGGATTGTTCGTCACCCTCCACAGCCATTTTTTGGCAGCGATCCAGGTGATTATCTACGCCGGCGCGATAATGGTGCTGTTCCTGTTCGTCATCTTGTTGCTGAACCTCGGGCAGGAACAGTGGTTCGATGTGTCCAACAATCCGCTGCGGGTAACCGCTGTGGTATTCGGTGCCGGGTTCCTGGCGCTACTGGTGGGCGGTGGCATCAGCGGGTTGGCACCGACGGTGCGCGGGCCGGCGGCCGAGATCTCACCAGATCTTCTGGGGTCGACGGGCGCCGTGGGGGCCGCGCTCTACACCGCCTACTTCATGCCCTTCATCACCATTGCGCTGCTTCTGTTGTTGGCCATGGTCGGGGCGGTGGCGATCGCCCGTCGAGAGCGTTAGCGGGATGGTCGGGCCAGCCCACTACATCACGCTGAGCGCGGTCTTGTTCACGATCGGTGTGATCGGTGTCTTGACACGCAAGAACGCCATTATCGTATTCATGGCGATCGAGATCATGCTCAACGCGGCAAACCTGGCGCTGGTGACATTCGCGATGACGATCGGCGATGTCGCCGGGTTGATCATGGTACTTCTCGTGATTGCAGTCGCAGCCGCAGAGGCGGCGGTCGGGCTGGCGATCATTGTTGCCATGTTCCGCCACCGCGAGACCGTCAACATCGAAGCCTTCAACGTGCTGCGCGGGTGACCGGGGTGGAGAGCCTCCTCTGGTTGATCCCCGCATTGCCCTTGGCCGGCGTACTGGTCAACGGGTTGTTCGGTCGCAAGCTCGGCGACCGGATGGTGTCGGTGATCGGTCCTGGCGTCGTGGGAGCGGCGTTCGTGCTTGCCGCGGCATCATTTGTCGCGCTGAGGTCGATGCCACCGGCCGAACGGCTGCTTCAGCAGACGCTCTACAACTGGCTCCCAGCGGGCGAGTTCTCAGCGTCGATCGGGTTCCAACTCGACCCGTTGTCGATGACGATGGTGCTGGTCGTCACGGGCGTCGGTTTCCTGATCCACCTCTATTCGGTCGGTTACATGCACGGCGACGGCGGGTACGCGCGCTACTTCGCGTTCCTCAACCTGTTCACGTTTGCCATGCTGCTGTTGGTCATGGCCGACAATTTCCTGTTGCTGTTCGTCGGCTGGGAGGGTGTTGGACTCTGCTCGTATCTGTTGATCGGGTTCTGGTTCGAGGACCGGAGTAAAGCCGACGCCGGCAAGAAGGCGTTCATCGTCAACCGGATCGGCGATTTCGGATTCCTGATCGGGATCTTCCTGATCTTCTGGACGTTCGGTTCAGTGGCGTTCGCGGATGTCCTCCCGGCGGCCGCTGAGCGCTTGACGATGGGCGGCGACCTGGCGTTTTGGATCTGCCTGTTTCTGTTTGTCGGCGCGGTTGGGAAGAGTGCCCAGATCCCGCTCTACGTGTGGTTACCGGACGCGATGGCGGGTCCGACCCCGGTATCAGCGCTGATCCATGCCGCCACGATGGTCACCGCTGGGGTCTACATGGTGGCGCGTGCGCATGCGCTCTACGAGATGGCGCCTCAGGTGCTGGCGCTAGTGGCTGGGATCGGCGCCGCGACGGCGCTGTTCGCGGCCACGATCGGCATCGTTCAGAACGACATCAAGAAAGTGCTGGCGTACTCTACGATCAGCCAGCTCGGCTACATGTTCATGGGTGTCGGCGTGGCGGCGTTCAGCGCCGGGATCTTCCATCTCGTCACACACGCGTTCTTCAAGGCTGTGCTGTTTTTGGGTGCCGGCAGCGTGATCCACGCGCTGCATGGCGAGCAGGACATGCGCGCGATGGGCGGCCTCAGGCCCAAGCTGCCTATCACCTATTGGACGATGCTGGCGGCGACGCTGGCGATCGCTGGGGTCCCGCCGCTGGCCGGTTTCGTCTCGAAGGACGAAATCCTGTGGCGCACTTGGGATGGGGGACACACGGTGCTGTGGGTGGTCGGGTTCATCACCGCCGGGTTGACCGCCGGCTACATGTTTCGGCTGTTCTTCTTGACCTTTCATGGATCGTTCCGAGGCACGAAAGATCAATGGGAGCACGCCCACGAGTCGCCGCTGTCGATGACACTGCCACTGATAATCCTGGGTGGGCTGTCGATTGTCGGTGGCTGGGTCGGTTTGCCGGCTGCGCTCGGGCAGCCGTTGGGCGGTATCGCCAACCGATTCGAGGGATGGCTGGCACCGGTCTTTGAAGCCGGTGAGCACGCTACCCACGAGCCACACGCCATTCCGCCGATCGAATACGGGCTGATGACCGCCTCGGTGGCGGTCGCCACGCTGGGGATTCTGGTCGCCTACTGGGCGTACTTGAGGAGCCCCGACCTGCCGGGTCGTGTTGTTGCCCGATCGCGCGGCGTCTACGCGCTGCTCAACGGCAAATACTTCGTCGACGAGCTGTACGACTACCTGATCGTGCGACCGTTCTACGCGCTGTCGCGGTTCGCCTGGCGGTTCATCGATGACGGGTTGATCGACGGGCTCGGCGTCGGTGGCACAGGCGCGCTGGTCAAACGCGGAAGCCGGATCGTCAGCCGCTGGGAGACGGGCTACGTCCAAGGGTACGCGGTGGCGTTCTTTGGCGGTGTCTTTGCGATCCTCGCCTACTACTACCTATTCCGTTGAGCATCCCGTATCTGACCCTGATCGTCTTTCTGCCCGTGCTCGGCATGGCGCTGGTCGCGGCGATTCCGGGCACCCGTCACGACGCCCTCCGTAAGACGACGCTGGCGATCACGATCGCCCATTTCGCGCTGTCGGTCCCGCTATGGTGGCTATACCAGACGTCCGGAGCGCCGTATCAGCTCATCGAGCGCCGACCGTGGGTCACAACGTTCGGCATCGAGTACCACCTTGGAGTGGACGGCGTCACCGTGTTGCTGGTGCTGCTGACGACGTTTCTGATGCCGCTCGCGGTGCTCGCTTCGTGGCGGTACATCGACCGGCACGTCAAAGAGTACCACATGTTGATGCTGCTCCTGACGACCGGAATGTTGGGCGTCTTCGTCGCACTCGACATGTTTGTCTTCTATGTCTTCTGGGAGCTCATGCTGGTGCCGATGTATTTCATCATCGGCATTTGGGGTGGAGAACAGCGGATCTACGCTTCGGTCAAGTTCTTCCTGTACACATTTGTCGGTGGACTGCTGATGCTGGTCGGGATCCTGGTGTTGTACTTCTATCACCACAACCTTACGGGGACCTACTCGTATGCGCTGGCCGACCTGTTGGCGATCGAGGTGCCGCTCAGAATCCAGCTCGGTCTGTTCATTGCCTTTGGGCTGGCGTTCGCGATCAAAGTGCCGATGTTCCCGTTCCACACCTGGCTGCCCGACGCCCACGTCCAAGCGCCGACCGCCGGTAGCGTGATCCTGGCCGCTGTAATGCTCAAGATGGGAACGTATGGCTTCTACCGTTTCGCGATCCCGCTGTTTCCGGATGCCGCGCGGATGCTTCTGCCCTGGGTCGCGACGCTGGCGGTGATCGGCATTCTGTACGGCGCGATGGTGGCACTGGTCCAACCCAACATCAAGAAGCTGGTCGCCTATTCGTCCGTATCGCACCTCGGGTTCGTCATGTTGGGGTTGTTCGCGTTCAACACGGTCGGCGTACAGGGGTCGGTGATTCAGATGATCAACCACGGGTTATCGACCGGCGCGCTGTTCTTTATCTGCGGCATGTTATACGAGCGGCGCCACACCTACGAGATAGAATCGTTTGGCGGGTTGTCGGGCGTAATGCCGGTTTTCGCCACGATCTTCATGATCGTGACTCTGTCGTCGATTGGGCTGCCCGGATTGAACGGTTTTGTGGGCGAGTTTCTGATTCTGGTCGGGATGTTCCAGACACACCCGTACATGGCCGGGCTGTCGACCGTTGGTGTGATCTTGGCAGCCTACTACATGCTCCGCATGTTCGGTCGCGTCATGTTCGGACCGATCCACCGACTTGCTGGCGGTTGAAGAATTGATCGAAGCGGAGACGCCGCGGTGAACCCCGAGTTGCAGCCGCTGGTTGACGCGTACCGGCTGACCGACCCAAGTCTGGGCGCCATCGTACCGGTAGTGCTTGTGAGCCTGTTCTCGATCGTTGCGCTGGTGGCTGACCTGTTCGAGTTGGGCACGACCCGCGGTCCCGCAGAGGGGGAAGAGGGGCTGCCGATCATGGCGCCCTACCTGTCGGTTCTCGGCGTCGTGTTGGGGCTTATCGCCATCGGTTGGCAGGCGCTCAGGTTCGAGAAAGTGGCTGGTTCCTACTTCAACGGGATGATCGTCGTCGACGGCTTCGGTTTGTTCCTGGCCGCCGTGATCCTGGTCGGCACGCTGATCACGCTGCTCGTTACCGTTGGCTACTGTCGGCGCGAAAACATCCAGTTAGCCGAGTACTACTACCTGATCCTGATGTCGGCGGTGGGCATGATGCTGCTCGTTCAGAGCCGCAACCTGGTCATGATCTTCGCCGCGCTCGAGCTCATGTCGGTCGGGGTCTACGTGCTGACCGGTTTTCGCCGCCGCCGGGTGCGGGCGATCGAGGGTGCCCTCAAGTACTTCGTGTTGGGCGCGTTCTCGACCGGGTTCCTCGTCTACGGTATCGCGCTGCTCTACGGTTTGACGGGGACGTTCGATTTGGCTGCGATGGGGGCTGCGGTTGGAGATGGACAGGACTCACCGCTGCTCTTGGTCGGCTTGGCGTTGGTGCTGGTCGGGTTCGGGTTCAAGGTCGCGTTGGTGCCGTTCCACATGTGGTCGCCCGACGTCTACCAGGCCGCGCCGGCTCC
>JBDHFX010000105.1:0-5726 GCA_039590215.1 Gemmatimonadota bacterium
GGGTCGAGGTGGGGGGCCAATGGAAGACCAGTACCCGGCGATCCCGACGCTCACTACCGGACGGTTGAACGATTTCTCGGATGGCTACTTGTTCGCCCTCATCACGCAGGGGCGTGGGTTGATGCCGGGCTACGGCAGGATCCGGCAGCGGGCGCGTTGGGACCTCGTCAATTATCTCCGGACGCTGCCGGTCCAAGCAGCGGCAGCCGGAGCGCCAGCAGAGGGAACAGGGGGATCATGAGCCACGGGCGCGGCGAAACACTGCTCAACGTCCAGGACCTGCTCGACCGGATGGTCGAGCGCCCTGGGGGGCGTCTGTACCCGGTGGCCGTCGGGCTGACGTTGATCGGGGTGGTTGGGTTCATCGCCGGGGTAATGACCGAACCGGCGAGGGCGTGGACGGCGCTGGTGTGGAATTGGGCACTTTGGAGCGGTGTGTCGACGGGTGGAGTCATTTTGGTGGCTGCATCGACGATCACCAGCGGTCACTGGATTCGGTCGTTGCGTCGATTGGCCGAGTCGCTGACCGCATTCATGCCGGTTTCGTATGTGATCATGATCGTTCTGTTCTTCGGCCTCGGGCACGTGTACTCGTGGGTCGAGCATCCACCGGAGGTCAAGGCCGCCTATCTGAACCCCCGCTTTTTCGTCTTCCGTCAGTTGGCCAGCGTCGGCATCGTCTACCTGTTGAGCCTGTTATTGGTGTATTGGTCGCTGCGTCCGGACCTAGGTCTGCTAAAACAGCGCGTCGGCGGTTGGCGACGCGGGCTCTACGGGCGATTGACACGGAACTGGCAAGGATTGGACATCGAGCTCGAGCGCTCAATCTACAAACGTGAGCGGCTGGCGCCGGCAGTGGTTCTCGTCTGGGCTGCGGGTTGGACGGTTTGGGCCTGGGATTGGTTGATGTCGATCGATCCACATTGGTTTTCGACGTTATTCGGCGCGTGGATGTTCATGACCTACTTCCTGGCCGCGATCGGTGTCACCGCGGTGCTGGCGACATTTTTCCGGCGTTACCGTTCGTTTATCGACATAATCGATCAACGGTCGCTTCACGACATCGGCAAGATGTTGTTCGCTTTTACGATCTTCTGGACGTATCTGTTTTTTGCGCAGTATCTGGTGATTTGGTACGGCCGGTTGCCGGAGGAGACCCACTTTATCGAGCAACGGTTGTGGCATGCCTACCAACCGATCGCGATCGTTGTACTGCTGGGTGTCTTCCTGGTTCCGTTTCTGGGCCTGCTCGGCGTCAAGCCAAAGCGAACGCCCGCTCTGCTGCGGACCTTCGCCATGATAAGCCTGGTCGGGATCTGGTTTTTCCATCTATTGATCATCGGTCCCGGTGTGTTCCCCGATTCGATCGCGCTCGGTGGGATCGAATTGGCAGTGGCGGGGGGTGTGCTGGGCGCGTTCATGCTGACCACGATGACCTTCTTCCGTGCCATCCCGAGCATCGCGATCGCCGCGGGTCTCCCGCCCGACCCCGAGACCGAGAAGCTGGCCGAGCTGACCGAGCCACACCACCACTAAGACCGTTCCGCCGGTTCGGCCGGGGTGATGGTCGACGCTAGATTCGAGTCCATGTCAACGGTTCGACTACGCCGTTATACCAAGTTCGTGGCTGCCGCCACGTTTACGCTGCTGTTGGCTGGAGGGATGGTGACGAGCACCGGTTCGGGTCTCGCGGTGCCCGACTGGCCGCTCAGCTTTGGGCGTTTGATGCCCCCGATGCGGGGTGGGGTCCTGTACGAGCACGGGCACCGCATGGTCGCCACGTTCGTAGGGCTCTTGATCGTGATCGAGGCGGCCTGGCTGTGGCGGGCCGAGCCACGCCGGTGGGTAAAGCGTCTGGGGTGGGGCGCCCTGGCGGGGGTCGTCGTACAAGGTCTCTTGGGTGGGCTAACAGTGCTCCTGCGACTCCCCGACTTGGTATCGATCGGACACGCTGTCTTGGCTGAGCTGGTGTTCGCGATCACGGTGGCGATCGCGGTCGCATGTTCGGCCAGCTGGCGACGTGCTCGAAGCGATGATCGAGCGGTCGACGACGCTATCCCGTCGACGTCGATTCTGGCGTCAGCTACCGCCGGTATCGTCCTCATCCAGATCGTGCTCGGCGCCGCGGTGCGTCACACCGGTGCCGGTCTCGCCATTCCCGATTTTCCGCTCGCATACGGTCAACTCGTACCACCGCTCGACTCTGGGCCCGTAGCGCTCCACTTCGCTCACCGCGTTGGGGCGATAGCGGTGACGGCAGCAATCGTCTTGACTGGCCTGCGGATCTTCCGATTGCAGCCAGTCGAGTGGTACGTGGCTTGGCCGATGATCGCCATGCTGGCGCTCGTCTGCGCCCAGGTCGCGCTAGGCGGCTGGACCGTTTTGTCGTTCAAGGCAGCCGGCGTGGCCACCGCCCACCTCGGGGTTGGGGCGCTGTTGTGGGGCGTGGCGGTGGTGTTAGCGATGCGGGCGAGTCGAACATGAACGACTATCTGATCCTCACCAAGGCACGCATTACCGGGCTAGTCCTCGTTACCACCACGGTAGGATTCGTGTTGGCGTCGTCGCAGAGCGTCGATCTGAGCCGGTTGGTGGTGCTACTCGTTGGGGTGGCTCTCGCCACGGGAGGCTCTGCGGCGCTAAACCAGTACCTGGAGCACGAGATCGATGCTCGGATGCGGCGCACCGAGTCGCGTCCGCTACCGGCTGGCCGCATGGCGCTTGGTCACGGGCTGGCGGTCGGTGTGCTGTTGTCAGCAGCTGGTGTCGTCTGGCTCGTCGTAGGGGTCAATCCGCTGACTGGTCTGCTCGCGTTGGTTTCGAGTCTTCTCTACCTAGCGGTATACACGCCGCTCAAGACCCGAACCCCGCTCAACACGCTGATCGGGGCGGTACCCGGCGCAATTCCACCCGTGATGGGGTGGACGGCGGTGACCGGTGGAATCGACGCGGGCGCGTGGGCGCTGTTCGGTATCCTTTACCTGTGGCAGTTCCCGCATTTTCTGGCCATCGCATGGATGTATCGGGACGACTACGCCAGGGCGCGACTCCCGATGTTGCCGGTCGTCGACCCCGATGGCGGTTCGACTGGGCGTCAAGTGGCGTTGTACTCGCTGGCCCTGCTCCCAGTGAGCTTGATTCCGACGTTGTTGGGGCTAGCTGGGCCGGTTTACTTCTTTGGTGCGCTCGCAGCTGGTCTTGTCTTTTTGGGTTTCGGCTTGGCGATGACGGTGAGCCGCGAGCGGGCCTCGGCGCGACGGCTCTTGTTGGCCTCGGTGACGTACCTGCCAATCCTGCTGATGCTCCTGATCGTCGATCGGGTTGGCGGGCCGTGAGCGCTGAGTCGCCACCCCCAGCGGTTCAGATCGAGCACGTCGGGCACCACTTCGGCTCCAAAGCAGCACTCGTCGATGTATCGCTCGGCGTCGAGCGAGCCGAGCTCTTCGGTCTCGTTGGGCCAAACGGTGGTGGCAAGACGACGCTGCTCAAAGTGCTGTCGACGCTCATCCGCCCGTCCACCGGCGAAGCGCGCGTGGACGGCGTCGACGTGGTCGTTGACCCGGCCCGCGCCCGGCGCCGAATTGGGGTCGTGTTTCAACACCCGAGCCTCGACGAACAGCTTACAGCACGCGAGAACCTTCGCCATCACGGCCACCTGCACGGTCTCACGGGTCGGATGCTCGCAGAACGGATCGACCAGGAGCTGTCGTTGGTTGGCGTCGCCAATCGGTCCGAGGATCTCGTTCGAGTGTTATCCGGTGGTTTGAAGCGACGGGTCGAGCTGGCCAAAGGGTTACTCCATCGGCCATCGGTGTTGCTTCTCGACGAGCCGACAGTAGGGCTCGATCCCGGTGGGCGGCGCGAGTTTTGGGATCACCTGCGAGAGCTGAGATCCACGCACGATGTGGCGATGCTCGTCGCTACCCACTTGATGGAGGAAGCCGAGGATTGTGACCGCATAGCGATCGTCGACCGCGGGCGGCTGGTAGCGTTGGGCGCTCCTGACCAGCTGCGGGCGGAGATCCGTGGCGACGTGATCACGCTGGAGACGGATGATGCCGATTGGCTCGCGACAACCGTCACCGAACGATTTAAAGCCGCAGCGAATATCGTCAAAGGTCGGGTGAGGATCGAGCGTCCCGACGGAGCGGCTTTCGTGCCCCGACTGGCTGAAGCGTTTCCGGGACGTATTCGGTCCATTACCGTGGGGAAGCCGACTCTTGAGGACGTGTTCGTGCACCGCACGGGGCGCCAATTCGTGGACGGTGATGATGACTAGCCTCCTTCTGCCGGCGACGACTCTGTGGTGGCGGGAGTGTGTCCGCTTCGCCCGCGACCGCTCCCGAGCGCTGAGCACGATCGCTACCGCGCTGGTGTTCTGGACGCTGATAGGTTTTGGCCTCCGTGGATCGTTTGCTCCAGCCGGCATGCCGATCGACGTAGGTGCGGTAGAGTATCTCTTCCCAGGAACGATCATCTTCGTGGTCTTGCTGACCGCGATCGTGAGCACGTTCTCACTGATTGAGGATCGACGAGCGGGTTTTCTGCAGGGGGTCCTGGTCGCACCGGTATCCCGCGTAGCGATCGTGCTAGGCAAGGTGCTCGGCGGTTCGACCGTGGCCGTGTTTCAGGGCGCGTTGGTTCTGCCGTTGGCTCTGATCGTAGGTGTTCCCGTCACGGTGAGCGGCTTGGCACTCGCATTGGCAGCGCTCTTCTGCCTGGCGTTTGCGCTCACCTCGCTGGGGTTCGTGCTCGCTTGGCGTATGGAGTCCATCCACGGGTTTCACGGCATCGTCAACCTGATTCTCATGCCGATGTGGTTTCTCTCTGGTGCGCTGTTTCCGATCGCGGGGGCGGTCGGATGGCTCCAGACAATCATGCGCTTGAACCCGGTCGCATACGGTTTGGTTTCATTTCGGAATGCACTATACGGAACTTCCACGGCTGAGTGGGTCGGACCCGGTTTGGCTTGGGTGTTGACGATCGCGTTCGCGGTCGTGATGTTCGTCGCCGCGATAAGGTCCGTTCGGCGATGATCAATGCTCACCAATTGCCGCTCATCAATGCGGTGCTGAACGCGACCGCAGCGACGCTCGTCACGGCCGGTTACGTGTCGATTCGCCGGCGATGGGTCGCCGTCCACCGGGTATGCATGGTTGGCGCGCTGATCGTATCGACACTGTTCCTGGCCTCCTACACCACTTACCATTGGAGCGTCGGATCGGTAGCGTTTACCGCCCAGGGGTGGCCGCGTTGGGTGTACTATGCCATCCTTGTAACGCACATCCCGCTGGCCGCGGCGATCGTTCCGATGGCGTTGATCACCGCGGGATGGGCGGTTCGCGGACGGTTCGCCGCGCACGTTCGATTGGCACGCTGGACGGTGCCGGTTTGGCTCTATGTCTCGGGTACTGGAGTACTAGTGTATATGATGATTTATCAATGGTTTCCATCCTCACAGCTGAAGTGATATCGAGATGAGTGAACCGGTGTTTGCAGCGATCTACGCGGTCTTGTGGGCGGTCCTGTTCGGCTTCCTGTTCCGGCTGGGTCGGCAGTCGGGTGAGCTCCAGCGCACCATTCGGCGCATCAAGCGCCATCTCCATAGCGGCTGGCCCGATCCGGAAGCCTGAAATCGGGTATATTCGCGTCGCCCGCCGGGTGCGCCCTTAGCTCAACTGGATAGAGCGCCAGACTACGGATCTGGAGGTTGGGGGTTCGACTCC
>JBDHFX010000106.1:0-8867 GCA_039590215.1 Gemmatimonadota bacterium
TTTCGTCGAGGCCCAGATCGAGCAGGCCTTGGGCGTCGACTACCTCGATGAATCGGAAGTCTTGACGCCCGCCGACGAGGCGCATCACATCGACAAGCACGAGTTCACGATTCCATTCGTCTGCGGGGCGCGCGACTTGGGCGAGGCGTTACGCCGGATCGGGGAAGGCGCGGCCATGATCCGTACCAAGGGCGAGCCAGGCACCGGCAACATCGTGGAGGCGGTGCGACACCTGCGACTGATTCGGGCGCAGATTCGGGATCTCGCGACGCGTCCAACCGAGGAGCTGTCGGTGGCCGCCAAGGAGCTGCGCGCGCCGCTCGAACTGGTCGAGGAAACGGCGCGCACCGAGCAGTTGCCGGTGGTCAACTTCGCCGCCGGCGGGGTCGCCATTCCAGCCGACGCCGCGCTCATGATGCAGCTCGGCGCCGACGGAGTGTTTGTCGGCTCGGGCATCTTCAAGTCCGAGAACCCGGCCGCCTTCGCGCGCGCGATCGTGCTCGCGACCACCCACTACGACGATCCCGACATCCTCGCCCGCGTGTCCGAAGAGCTGGGCACCGATGCGGCCATGGTGGGGCTCGAGCGGTTGACCGAAGAAGAGCTCATGCAGACCCGCTCCACGTGAGACACAGTCCATTGATCGGCGTGCTGGGCGTGCAGGGCGACGTCTCCGAGCACATGGCGGCGGTCGAGCGCGCCGGTGGCACCGCGCGCAAGATCAAGCGTCCCGAGGAGCTAGCCGACGTCGTCGGCCTCATCCTTCCCGGTGGCGAGTCGACTACCCACCGGCGGTTGCTCGATTACGAAGGTTTGCTGTCGGCGATCGCCGATCGGTACCACGACGGGATGGCAGTTTTTGGCACGTGCGCCGGCGCGATCCTTCTAGCGACCAAAGTGCTCGGCGCGCCGACGCCGCACCTGTCGCTGGTCGATATCACCGTAAGGCGAAACGCGTTTGGCCGTCAGCGCGAGTCGTTTGTCACCGATCTCGATGTCGTTGGATTGGAGGGCGGACCGCTGCGCGCGGTGTTTATCCGCGCACCGATCATCGAGCGCGTGGGTCCAGGCATCGATGTGCTGGCCACCGTCGATGGCGACACTGTGCTCGCCGAGAGCGACCGTGCCTTGGTCGCCGCATTTCACCCCGAGCTCACCGCCGACGATCGACTCCACAAACGGTTTTTGGAAAAGACGGCCACCGCCGAGTTAGCGGGCTAGCAGCTCTCCCCGACCAGGAACCAGCAGCGCGTTTCGGCGCTCTCCTTGATCAACGGTTCGGCGTTAAGCGTCCTCGCGCGTCAAGCTGGCATGGATCATCGCGATCCACTGCGGAGCGGTGATGAAGACGTCGCCCCACCCGGGGTAATCATCGAACGTTTCTTCGGCCTGGATGTCCTCCAGACTCTTTCCGGCCTCGACGTGGCCGCGCACGGTCGCCGTCGTCTCGATCAGCATGGTGTGGAAACGGCGCAGGTCCTCCATGTCAGCGACCGGGCCGTGCCCTGGGATGATCCTGACGTCGTCCGGGATCCGATCCAGCAGCGCGCCCACGTTTTCTGTAAACCGCAAGACGTCCCCACCGGTGCCGAAATCAATAAACGGGAACATGCCGTTAAAGAAGAGATCACCCATGTGGACGACGTTCGACTGGGTAAACCAAACCACGATATCGCCATCGGTGTGACCGCCTGGCAGATGGATCGCGCGGATCTCTTCGCCGTTGAAGTGGATCGACAGCGAGTCGGCAAACGTGATCACCGGCAATCCCTCGGCCGACAGCGGCCCATAGGTCATGCCGAGGACCTCCTGCTGCGTGGTAAGCCGATGCCGGACGTTATGGTGTGCCACGATCGGCGCAGTCGCGCCCCAATCCGGGTTGGCACCGGTGTGATCCGGGTGCCAGTGGGTGTTGAGAAGGAACTCGACCTTGCCCTCACCCAGCTCGCCCAACGCCTCACGGATGCGTTCGGTCAACGGTGCAAAAAGATCGTCGACAATCAACATGCCGTCGTCGCCAACCGAGATGCCGATGTTCCCGCCGGGGCCGAACAGTGCGTAGACGTTGCCGGCGACCTCGCGGGTCTCGATGATGGCGTTCTCGAAGTCCTGCCCGGTGGTGAGCGTTGGTGTGCCAAGCCCAGCGATCAGCACCGCGACCAGCAAGTACCACGACCGACCTCTCACACATGGTTCGCTCATCACGCTTTTCTCTCTTTCTCTTGGGTATCGATGCCCATCTGGCGTCGATAGTACTCGGGGAATCGTGCCATTTTGGCTAGCAACTTTGGCGACAAGGCGTCCGCCCATGGCACGAGCCTCGCCGGTCGGTACGGGTAGACCTCGAAACGCGGTCGCCGCATGCAATCGACGATCGAGCGCGCGACCTGATCCGCAGTCTGACGCGGCCCGCGCGGGCCCGCCGGGCTGACCTTCTTCCTGCTGTCGGTGTTGTTACGGATAGCTTCGAAGAACTCGGTATCAGTGCCGACGGGATACACGACCGAGACATCGATCCCGAGCGGCTCGGCTTCGACCCTGAGCCCGTCGGCCATCACCGACTGAGCGGCCTTAGTCGCGCTGTACAGTGCGTTGGCCGGCAGCCCGTGCTGCGCCAGCACCGACGAGACGATGATCACATGCCCCCGACGCTGAACCTCGAACACCGGCCAAGCCACCTGGATCGCCCAGACCGTCCCCAGCACGTTGACGTCGAAGATCTCGCGCGCCTCCTCCGGCGGTGTCGTGGCGACCGGTGCCACGATGCCAAACCCGGCGTTGGCGACGATCGCGTCGAGGCCACCCCAGCGGCGTGTCACCGCGGTGACGAGCCCTGCAACCGCTTCGCGATCGCGAACATCGCCCACGACCGTTTCGGCCTCGCCGCCCTGCTCACGAATCTGCTTGGCGAGCTTCTCGAGCCGTACCTCACGGCGGGCGAACAACCCCACCCGCATCCCCTTGCGGGCACACGCCTCGGCGGTCGCCGCACCGATGCCACTCGAGGCGCCGGTGATCGCAACCACACGACCGGTGAGATCTCTGCCCAGAAGCACCCCCAACTGAGATAGTCCCCAAAAAAACGACGGATCGGAACGTAGTGCGCGGTAGGGTGTCAGGCACCCGCCCGGTTGACGGCTTTGGTCGGTTCGCGGAGCTTTTGGGTTCTCCACATCGCGCATGCCGTGATTTTTTCGATTCCTGACCGTAAGGATGAAACCGATGGCAAATTCCACGATAGTCGCCGATCCGGCGGCACCGTCGACGCTGGCCGAGCGGCTGGCGGACTTCCAGCCCGAGACGTCGCACTAAAGCAGGTTGAGAGCGAGTTTGGTCGCTCCTACCCCAATCGGGTGGGCGGCGAAGACGTAACTACAGAGGAAACGTACGCGTCGACCAACCCAGGCAATCCGAAGCAGGTGCTCGGCATCTTCCCACGTGGCGACGCGGCGCTCGGCGAGCGCGCGGTCGAAGCCGCAGATCAGGCGTTCGGTGACTGGAAGCGAGTACCTGCCGTCGAGCGCGCGGACTTCGTCTTCAAGGCGGCCGACGTCATGCGGCGGCGACGGTTGGAACTCGCCGCTTGGATGGTCTACGAAGTCGGCAAGAGTTGGGGCGAGGCTGACGCTGACGTCGCCGAGGCGATCGATTTCTGCGATTACTACGCACGGCTGATGCTCCACTACGGCTACGACGAGTATCCGCTCGCGGATTATGAGCCCGAAGACAACCGGGTTGTCTACCTGCCACTCGGCGTGGGTGCGATCATCCCACCTTGGAACTTCCCGTTGGCGATCCTGGCCGGGATGGCGTCAGCCGCGATCGTGTCTGGCAACACGGTGGTCCTCAAACCAGCCAGCGAATCGATGGCGATCGCTTGGAAGTTCGTCGAGGTGATGGACGAAGCGGGGCTTCCACCCGGAGTCGTGAACCTCGTCACCGGGCCGGGCAGCATCATCGGACGTCGGCTCGTCGATCACCCGAAGACGCGGTTCGTCGCGTTCACTGGATCGATGGAGGTCGGCGTCGAGATCAACGAACGCGCTTCGGAGGTCCGGCCGGGTCAGAAGTGGCTCAAACGGATCGTCGCCGAGATGGGTGGCAAGGACGCCATCGTTGTCGCAGCCGACGCCGATCTGGACGCTGCCGCTGAGGGTGTCGTGACGTCCGCCTTTGGCTATCAGGGACAAAAGTGCTCGGCGTGCTCGCGCGCGATCGTCGTCGAGGACATCTACGACGACTTCGTGGGCCGCGTCGTCGAGCGGGCGAGCAAGATCGAGCCCGGTTCGGTGGTCGACGGCGCGTGGATGGGTCCGGTTGTGAGCGCCAGCCAGTTCCGCAAGGTCAGCGAGTACATCGACATCGGGAAAGGCGAGGGCCGGCTTGTCTTGGGCGGCGAGGCCGACGACTCGAGCGGCTTCTTCATTCGGCCGACCATCTTCGCCGACGTGGAGCCGGACGCCAGGCTATCCAAGGAAGAGATCTTCGGCCCGGTTCTGGCGATCACCAAGGCGCGCGATTTCGACCACGCGCTGGCGCTCGCCAACGATACCGAGTTCGGGCTCGTCGGCGCCGTCTACACCACCGACGACCAGAAGATCGCCCAGGCCGAAGAGGAGTTTCACGTCGGCAACCTGTACGTCAATCGCAAGTGCACCGGTGCGCTTGTCGGCGTTCACCCGTTCGGCGGGTTCAACATGTCGGGCACCGATTCCAAGGCCGGCGGCCGCGACTACCTGTTGCTGTTCCTCCAGCCCAAGACGATCGCGCGGCAGAAGACCGCCTAGGGCGACGCAGCCGGACCCGCAACCACCGCTCAACCTCCGCGAGCTGGGCCTCTTGCTCGGCTCGATGGTGGGGTTCTTCGCATCGATCGGCCTGCTGATACCGACGCTGCCGCTGTACGTACGCGACCTGGGCGGCTCACCGATCGACGTCGGGTTGATCGTCGGCATCTTCTCGTTCGGCGTGTTGGTCGTCCGACCGGTGGTCGGCCGGCTGCTCGACACGCGCGGCCGGCGGGTCGTGCTGATCCTTGGGAGCGCATTCGCAGCAGCAATGGCGCCGCTCTATCTGTGGCTCACCGCGGTGGCGTTGCTCGTCGCTGTGCGCGTGATCCACGGCGTCGGTCTCTCTGCCTTCACCGGTGGCTGGGTGACGATGGCGACTGACCTGTCGCCGCCCAACCGACGGACCGAGTTCATGGGGTACCTCTCGGCCGCCACTACGCTTGCGGTCGCCGTAGGCGCGCCGGTCGGGATCGAGATCGCGAACCGTTTTGGCTACACGGCACTGTTCTGGACGGTCTCAGGAACGGCCATGGTATCGGCCGCGCTCGCGGCCGCGCTACGAGAACCCGAGCGACTGTTGGTGGTCACCCAACCTGGTCACTACCGCGCCGCGATCGCGCGTCGCCAAGTCATGGTGCCCGCCCTAACGCTGCTGCTCGCAACGACCACCGTCGGCGCGGTGTTCGCCTTCCTACCGATCCTGCTCGAGCAACGTCGCCCCAACGACTTCAGCCTGTTTTTTGTCGTTCAGGCAATCACGTCGGTGGTCGTCCGGGTGATCATCGCACGTGTGGCGAGAACGGTCAGTGACCGGCCGATGGTCTGGAGCGGGCTCGTGATCCACGCGCTGGGGATCGCCTCACTGCCGCTCATTCAGGGCCGGGCTTCGATGCTCGGCGCGGCGGCGCTCTTCGGGATGGGTTTCGCGATTCTCTGGCCGGCCCTCTACGGGCTCGTCGCAAACGACGCCGCGGAGGGCGCGCGGGGCATGGTGCTCAGCTTCTTTCTGGCCGCGTTCGATCTCGGGATGGGGATCGGCGCACTCGTGTCCGGCCCGATCGTGGCCCTGGCCGGGATACCCGCGCTCATGAACGGCATGGCGGTGGTCCCGCTCGTTGCGGTCGCGTTGTTCGTGGTCGGCCTCGGCTGGCGGTTGGGAACCCCAGTGCCGCCACAAGCGGTCGTTAGATCATGAGAAGCGAGTGTGCGCTTCTGGTGACATCGCTTCTCCTGGTATCGACGCCAGGCTTGGCACAGGATCAGCTAGAACTCTTGCAAACCATCCCCTTTGAGATCCGTTTCGCGGCAGCGGCGGCGGATTCGATCCTAACCTCACCCGACGGCGGAGTCGGGCTCGAAGCGTTCGCGAACGACACCATCACCGGCGTGTATCTCACCGGACAGTTCGGCGGACAACCGAGGTCGGTCGGGTTCGGCGTCGACCCCGCTGATCGCCGCTACTTGTGGTTCTCGGTCCGCCACACCTCCACCATCGAGTACGTGGCGATGCTGTTCGATGTCGACGCCGACTTGACGCCCGAGTTCATGCTGTTCCGAACGATCGACACCAAGCGCAGAACCGAGTACGCGGTCGACTACCGGGCACCCATGGCGATCGACGAGATCTTCGACATCTCGTTTCAGCCGGCATGCGTGGAACCAGCATGCGATCCCACCTCGTGGACCGTTCGCCCACGCCAGATGGTGGCGGTGCCAGTCACGTGGTTCGGCGCTTGGCGCTCGCTGTTCGGTCTCGCGGCGGCCCGCGGCGAAGCGTGGATCGGCCGTCCGGTGGCCACATTGCGTCCGGCGCCCCCCACCGATCAACAATGAACGGGTGGGTTTCGAGCCGTCGCGGCGAAGAGGCGATCGAGCTGTTGGACGCCGGCCACGGATCAGAAGAGGAGATCGCCGAGTGCTACCACGAGCTGGGGTTGGTCAATCGGTGGCTAGGAGGCTTCCGAGCGACGTTCGAGCCGCTGGAGCGCTGGACCGGCGCATCCGGGCCGGCGACGATCCTCGACGTCGCCGGGGGTGACGGTGATTACGCCGAGCAATTCCTGGCCCGTGCTCGCTCACAGGGCACCGATGCCCGCGTGTACATGCTGGACTGGCACCCGGTTACGATAGGATTGGCCCAAGACCGTCGGCTGAACGGCTTGCACTCGATCCGCGGCGACGCGCTGGCGTTGCCGTTCGAGGATCGCAGCTTTGATCTGGTGCACTCGGCGGCGTTTTTTCACCATCTATCGATCGCGCGAGCGTGCGATCTCTTGGCCGAGATGTGTCGCGTCACCCAACGGTTGGTGATCGTCAACGACCTCGTCCGCTCGCGCGTGGCACAGGCTTCGATTTGGGCGTTGACGCGTGGGTTGAGCCGTAACCGACTGATCCGGCACGACGGTCCGCTGTCGGTTTCCAAAGCGTTCGTTCCGCGTGAGCTGGAAGCGATCGCTCGCGCCGTGGAACAGAGGACATCGGGCGACTTCCGATGGCACCTGACGCGCATGTTTCCGTACCGGATGACGCTAGTGGGCGCTCGTCTCTCCGGGGTGGATCGATGATCCGGGACGTGGTCGTTGTCGGCGGCGGGCCAGCCGGTGCGGCCACTGCGATCCATCTGACCCGAGCCGGGCTCGACGTTTGCGTGCTCGATCGTGCGCGGTTTCCGCGCGACAAAGCGTGCGGCGAGTTTCTGAGTCCGGCGGCAACGCCGCTGCTGGAAGACCTCGGCGTACGCGATACGATCGACGCGGCAGGTGCGAGACGCCTCGACCAGGTCCGGATCTTTGGCGGCGACCAACGGCTCGACCTGGCGTTCCCGGCCGACGCAGACGCCCCGCCGTGGGGGTACGCGCTCTCACGCCGAAAGCTCGACGCAATCCTTATAGACGCCGCTACATCAGCCGGTGCTGAAGTTCGGGAGGGCGTCGGAGTCGACGACCTCGTTCTCGATCGCGGTCAGGTGGCGGGTGTAACGACACGAGGCTTAAACGGGGAGCGTAGGTCGCTTCAAGCCCGGCTCGTGGTCGGCGCCGGGGGTCGCAACTGTCCGGTAGCCCGTGCACTCGGGCTCCAGCGCCGGTCACGTCGCCGCCGGATCGATCTGCTAGCCCACTGGACCACTGACGGGCCCACCCCGGAGGCACAATGTGAGCTCCATGTCGGTCGGTCGGGCTACGTCGCCGCTGCTCCGGTGGAGGGCGCGCGGTTGAACGTCAACTGCGTCGTGCCTCAAGTTGCCATCCAGCGGTCCCCCGATCCCACACTCGTGTACAATGACATGCTGCAGCGTCACCCACGACTCGCCCGTTGGATCGTCGGCGAACCTGCCGAGCCCGTCGTGGCCACCGACATCACGCCGCTCACCACCGCGCGCGCGACCACAGACGGCGCGTTGCTGGTCGGCGACAGCGCGCTTTTTCTGGATCCATTCACCGGGCAGGGAATCTACTTGGCGCTCGCGAGCGCCAGTCTCGCCGCGGGTGTCGCCGTGCGTGCGTTGTCAGCCGGCAGCGTCGATGGCGCAACGCTCGCCGACTACGACCAGTTGCGTGCCAAGGAGTTCCGCGCCAAACGACGCGTTAGCGTTGCGATCCAGTGCATCATCGACCGTCCCTGGCTAACCCGCCCCGTGGTCCGCGCGCTGCGCCGCAACCGTGAGCTAGCCGACACCCTGGCCGCGGTCACCGGGGACATGGTGCCGGCCGACCACGCCTGGCGACTCGGCTTCGGCTATCACTTGGCTCAGGGTGCGATCTAGGCACTGACGCGGCGAAAACCGCGCAAAAAAGCGGGGCGCTCAAAAGAGCGCCCCGCCGCAACGAACGGCCACTGTGCCGTCTCTAGTTGAAGATGTACCGGAACCCGAGCTGTATCTGCCAGCGTGAGATCACGCTGATGTCGTCGATGAACGTCGAGGTCCCCGCGGTGCCCGGGAACTGGAACAGCGGGTTGCCCGCCCCGTCGAAGTTCCCATTGAACACCAACGGCGTCTTGGCGGCCGAGTTGACGACCTCGCGGACACCCCAATCGGAGTTGATCAGGTTCCCAAAGTTCAGGATGTCGAGGCTCACC
>JBDHFX010000107.1:0-6284 GCA_039590215.1 Gemmatimonadota bacterium
CCAGGGTGGCATGAGGGTTGCTCCGCTTCTTGAGTACCCCCCTTGCGAGAACCTCCCCCCGATCAACGTACGAAGGCGTCATATGGTCGCGACACAAGAGGCAGCCACTCAGGCGATGCAAAGGGCACGCACGGCGATCGCTCACCGGCGGTTGGATGAGGCGTTGGCAGAGTTCGTTGCCGCCGCTGAAATCGCGGCCAAGGCACCACGGTGCAAGGAAACCTGCTCCGACGCGTGGCGTGAGGCGGCTGAGATCCGCATGCGGCTGGGTCAGTGGGATCGAGCCGTCGAGGACGTGGTGGAAAGCCGTGACGTGGCGGCCGATGTCGGTGATGAGCGACGGTTAGCCGAAGCCGAGAATCTGCTCGGAGTAATTGAATACGAGCGCGGCAACTGGCACGAAGCCGGTCGCCGGTACGGTGTCGCCAGAGAGCACGCGGGAACGATCGGTGACGAGCGGCTCTTGGTCGAGATCGAAACCAACGAGGGTCTCCTGTGGATGGCGCTCGGAGATCGTCAGCGGGCGACGGAATCCCTCGATTGGGCGCTGTCGCGATTCGAGGAGCTGGATTACGAAAGTTGCGGACCGCGGTTGCTCAGCAACATGGGGACCGTGTTGGTAGGCCAGGGGCGGACCGAAGAAGCGGACACGCTCTTCGACCGTGCGCTGGACGAGTGTAAACGACGCCTCGATCTCTACCTGGGGGCCAAAGTCATGATGAATCGCGCCCGATTGGCAGTGGACCAAGGGGATCTGATCCGCGCCCATTCACTGGCTACCACGGTGCAATCATTCTGCGAGTGGTTCACCAACAGCTCGCTCGAGGGTGAGACGATGTTCCTGCGAGGCTCAATAGCCGGTCGAATGGAGCACTGGGTGGAAGCAGAGAACAACTTGAAAAAGGCGCTGGAAATGTGCGCCGATGGTCGAGCGCCAAACTGCGAAGCCGAGGCTTGGGCGGAACTGGGAGAAGTCCTAATTAGCCAAGATCGAAATAAAGAAGCACTCGAGGCATGGCGTGAAGCTCGGCGTTGCTATCGGTCGTTGGGTGCCAACCTCGAATCCCTACGCATGAGTGATCATGAGCATCTTCACGGCAATGGTGAGGATCCACTGACCTTCTAGCGCCAGACCACCGTCGCCCGCGGTTGCTGCCCACCTTTCGCACTCCTAACATGCCTGCGTGACACCCGGTAAGTTCGTCGAGATCGACCACACTGCTGATGTCGGCCTCGACCTGGAGGGGGCGTCCCCGGCCGAGGTATTGGAGGCCGCCCAACGCGGTCTGACCTGCCTGCTGATGGCCGATACCTCAGACCTCCTATCCGATGCTGAACGCACAGTCTCGGTCACCGGTGATGACTACCCGGAGTTGCTCAAAGCGTGGTGTGAGGAGCTCTATCGCTTGCTCGAGGAAGAGGGCTTTGTGGCGTTGGAGTCGCAGGTTTCTTCGGTCGACTCCGAGGGATGCGTTGGGTTGGTGAAGGGGGTTTCCCCGCCAGCTCAGCGGCTGGCGGAAGCGAGCGAGCTCAAGGCGGTGACGTACCATCAACTCGCCTTTGGCCCCGACGACGTTGCCGGGGGCGAGGTCTGGAGGGCGCGGGTCATTTTCGACGTCTAGCGCGAAGTTCTAGCCTGATGAGCGAGATCGAAGTCCGAAAGATCGAGTCGTATCTCTGGGAGATCCCGAAGACCGGTGAGATGCGTGTACCAGGGCGGATCTTCGCATCCGAGGAGCTCATGTCGTCGATCCGGTCCGATCAGAGTCTCGAGCAGGTACGCAACGTGGCCTGCTTGCCCGGCGTGGTTGGATGGTCGCTGGCGATGCCTGACATCCACTGGGGCTACGGGTTTCCGATCGGTGGCGTCGCGGCCACCGATGTTGACGGTGGCGCGATTTCGCCGGGCGGTGTGGGCTATGACATCAACTGTGGGGTGCGATTGGCGCGCAGTGATCTTGTGTTGGCCGATCTCGAAGACACAGTGCGTCGATCGCTTATCGATCGGTTGTACCAAGCCGTGCCGAGTGGCGTGGGTGCGTCGGGCGCGATCCGCAAGCTCTCGCGATCGGACCTGGAACGAGTGCTGGTACTCGGCGCTCGCTGGGCGATCGAGCAGGGTTACGGGGACGTGCAGGATCTCGAGCACACCGAAGCAGGTGGTCGCCTCGGCGGCGCGGACCCTAGTTGCGTCTCTGACCGAGCCAAGCAACGTGGGCTCGGCCAAGTCGGAACGTTGGGATCGGGTAACCACTTTCTCGAGGTGCAGCGAGTAGCGCGGTTGTTTGATACGACTATGGCCGACGCCTTTGGGCTGTTTCCCGATCAGATTGTCGTCATGATCCACTCCGGCTCTCGGGGATTGGGCTACCAGATCTGCGACGACGCGCTGAAGAGAATACGGCCCCGGCTGGCCGACTTCGGCTATCGGCTGCCGGATGTTCAGTTGGCCGCGGCCCCGCTTGACTCGACTGACGGTCAGGCTTACCTGGCTGCCATGAGGTGTGCTGCCAACTACGCCTGGTGCAACCGACAAGTCATGCTGCACAAGGTGCGCGAGGCCTTCCAGCACGTTCTGGGCGTCGGAGCGGCCAAGCTCGGAATGCGACTCGTCTACGATGTTTGTCACAACATCGCCAAAATCGAGGAACACGAGTTGAATGGACAGAGAATGTCGGTGTGCGTTCACCGGAAAGGGGCGACGCGAGCGTTTCCAGCAGGGCATCCGGAGGTGCCCAAAGCGTATCGCGACGTTGGGCAGCCGGTTCTCGTACCAGGTAGCATGGGCAACTATTCTTATGTTTGCGCGGGTGCTGCCGGTGCGATGGAGAAGACGTTTGGTTCGACGTGCCATGGCGCTGGCCGCAAGATGAGCCGGACCCAGTCCAAAAAACACTCTCGCGGGCGCGATCTGATCGGCGAAATGGAAGAGATGGGGGTCGTCGTAAGGGCGACTGGGATGCGAACGGTGGCCGAGGAGATGCCGCACGCGTACAAGGATGTAGCTGAGGTCGTCGAGGTAATGGAAGCGGCTGGCGTCAGCCATCGCGTGGCCGAGCTCAAGCCGATTGGAGTGGTAAAGGGATAGTGGTGAACCCAGCCGAACTCCTGGAACAGACGAGAGCCGAGATCGTCGAGGTTGGGCGCCGGCTCTATGCTCGTGGGCTCGTTGGCGGCGCGGAGGGAAACATATCGGCAAGGCTCGACCAAACGAGAGTCTTGGCCACCCCGTCCGGTGCTAGCAAAGGATTCCTCGCGCCTGAATCGCTGGTTATTACGGATATGGCTGGCCACCGGTTGGCCGGAACGGGTAGACCGTCGAGCGAATTGAAGATGCACCTGAGGATCTACGAGTTGCGGAGCGACGTCGCCGCGATCGTCCACGCCCATCCACCGGTTGCGACCGGGTTCGCCATCGCGGGTCGCTCGCTCAACGAGTGTGTCGTTCCGGAGGTGATCGCTACGCTCGGTTGGGTGCCGATCGTCCCGTATGGGACGCCGTCCACCGATGAGCTCGCCGAGCAGCTGACGCCGTACGTGAGAGCCCACGACGCACTTCTACTCGCCAACCACGGGGCGGTTGCCTACGGGAGCTCATTGGCTGTTTCGATCAACGTGATGGAGTCGCTCGAACAGGCCGCAAGGTCGCTGCTGGTAGCGCATCTCTTGGGGAACGTCAATCGATTGTCACGCGAAGAGGTCGACCGATTGATGTCGCTGGATGCGTACGGTTCCGGGGTTCGGAATCCGGGTTGTGCGGTGACTGATATCGAGCCTTTGGCGCAGCGCTCCTACCCAGGCGGGCTCACCATCGGGAGTGTCGAAATGCGGCGCGGAATCGCCGAGATCGTTCGCGACACGCTCAACGGGGAAACGGGCCGCGCCGAGGGCGTCTAGCGCGCGTCGAGCCTGGACACGTGGGCGTTTAGACGGGCCTTGTGCCGAGCGGCGGCGTTCTTGTGGATGATCCCCCGGCCAGTCAGGCGGTCGAGCAGGCTCTCCACCTCGCGGAGCGCCGATCTGGCGTCCTCGGTGGTGCCGGCCTGACGGACCTTCTTGATGGCGGTACGTAGACGCGATCGCGCATCGCGGTTGCGTTGACGACTCCGGTCGTTTGTACGGGCGCGTTTGGCGGCGGACTTCACGTTTGGCATGGTCCCTCTCAGAACTAGTATTCGAGAACGTAATCTAAAGTGGGGTGCGAAGATACACCGCCGAAGGCGGGTCGGCAACGGGACCTTGGCCCGCCGTTTTGACACCTCGCTCTGGGTCAGCATAGGTTAAGGCACTCGCAGTTGCCGCGCGTGCGACTCTCTGGGCCCATCACACCTTAACTCTCCGATGTCATGAACGAATCGCTTGTTTTCCTGCTGCCGGTTTTGCTCTTCTCGGTGATCGTGCATGAGTACGCTCACGGGTACGTGGCCGAGTGGTGGGGGGACCCCACAGCGCGGATGCTGGGGCGGCTGACCTTGAACCCGGTCCCGCACATCGATCTCTTTGGATCGATCCTGGTGCCCTTGCTCCTGTTGATGAGTGGTTCGAGGATACTGTTTGGTTGGGCCAAGCCGGTACCGGTCACCCCGGAGAACTTCCGTGACCGCAAGTGGGGTGACATTACCGTTTCGTTGGCGGGCCCCGCATCCAATGTCCTGCTGGCAGTTGCGTTTGCCGCCGGTCTCTTTGTCGCTCGCGTCGTCACTGGCGGCGAAGTCTCACCGGCGATTCTGCTGCTGTGTGAGTACGGCATCTTTATCAATCTCATCTTGGCGGTGTTCAACATGTTGCCGGTGCCGCCCTTGGATGGCTCGCACGTGGTAGCCAACTTCTTGCCGCCTCCGATGGCCTATTCGTACCGGTCAGCGGGTCGCTACGGACTAATCATCGTAATGCTGCTCCTGTTGTTAACGCCGGTTGGGAGCATCGTGTTTGGAGTGACTCGCCTGTGGACATGGCACATGGTGCGCATCGCCATGGGGATCGGATGAGTCGATTGGGTGGATCCGCCGCCGAGCGGCGCAGCCGTGTCCTGAGTGGTATTCAGCCGACAGGCGAGCTCCATATCGGGAACTACCTAGGCGCGGTTCGAAACTGGGTCCGCCTGCAGGACGAATACGAGTGCTTCTATCCGATCGTCGACTACCACGCCATCGCCAGCCCGTTCGACCCCCGGGAACTCCGAAAGCTGACCGAGGACATGTTGGTCTCGCTGGTGGCGGCGGGCCTCGATCCCAATAAGTGCCACATATTCATCCAGTCTGAGGTTCCTGAGCACACCGAGCTGGCGTGGGTTCTCACATCGCTTGCGCCGCTCGGGCAGCTACAACGAATGACCCAGTTCAAGGACAAGACCGCGGGCGGAGGAGAGTCGGTCAACGCCGGGCTCCTCATGTACCCGGTGCTTCAATCAGCGGACATTCTGCTCTACAAGGCCGACCGGGTTCCCGTGGGGGAGGACCAGTCGCAGCACCTCGAGCTCGCCCGTATGTTGGCCCGACGCTTCAACAACGCATTTGGCGAGACGTTTCCTGAACCACAGGTCCTACTGACTGAGACCCCGCGCGTGCTGGGCCTGGATGGGCAGAGCAAGATGTCGAAGACGAAGGGAAACCACATCGGAATCCTCGACCCGCCAGAGAAGATTCGGGAGCGGATGGCGACCGCGTTCACCGACCCTCAGCACCACCATCAGCCAAGTCGAGCGACAGTGCAGGAGTGCCGAGATCGGCTGCTACGAAGACAAAATGCTCATGGCCGATGTACTGATTGAGACGTTCGCGCCGATGCGGGAGCGAGCAGCCGAGTTGCGATCCGACCCAAACCAGGTAGCCGCGATCCTGGATGCGGGACGTGAGGCAGCTCAGGAGGTGGCGCGAGAAACGATGCGCGAGGTGCGTGAGGCGCTCGGCCTATGGCAGACGTCGGATCGACCGGTCACAGCGTAAAGCTCGAGACCCTCGACTTCGAGGGACCACTCGATCTCTTGGTCTATCTCGTGAGGAAGAACGAGGTAGATATCTACGACATCCCGATAGCATTGATTACCGAGCAGTTTCTCGAGTACGTCGAGGCGATGACGCGAGAGAAGCTGGAAAGTGCCGGCGAGTTCTTGCTGATGGCGGCGACGTTGATGCGAATAAAGGCTCAGATGCTGCTGCCGCAGCCGGACGTGGACGACGAGGAGATCGATGATCCACGGCGTGAGCTGGTGCTAAAGATCATCGAGTACCAGCAGTTCAAGGAGATCGCCGAGCACCTCCGGGACCACGAATCGTCGCGTCGTC
>JBDHFX010000108.1:0-5642 GCA_039590215.1 Gemmatimonadota bacterium
CCCGAAGTGGGGCAGATAACGCAGGCTGCTTCGGTTGGGGTAGGTCTCGAAGCTGCCCAGGCCCTCTATGTCGACCAGCCAGTGGTGGTCGAAGAGCTCGGCGGCCGGCACCTCAACGACCTCGCCGTTCTTCAGATAGGCCGCCGCGGTCTGGGCTGCGAGTATGACGCCACGTGGGCTCCAGGAAAACTTGTAGCCCATGGGATTGCGATTGCTCTCGAAGGAGGGGAGCCCGGCTCCGTAGGAGGTCAGCGACCGGACCCGGCCGTCCTTGCTCACGACTTCGTCAATCATCCGCTTGGCGCCCATATGATCAATGCCCGGGTCCTCGCCGATCTCGTTGAGAAGCAGGACGCCATTCTGCTTGGCTTGCTCGTCCAGGGCCTGCATCTCTGGGCTGACGTACGAGGTCGTCACCAGGGGCTTTCCGTTGCGCAGACAGGCCTCCGCCACAGGGATGTGTAAAGAGGGCGGGATCATGCTGACGACGAGATCCGCCTCCCTCACGATCCCTTCCAGCGCTTCGAGATCATCCGTAGTCCAGACGAGAGCCCGGCCATTCGAACGCCCTGCGATGATGGCTTCTGCCTTGGCTACCGTCCGTGTTGCCATGAGCACGCGATAACCGGCTCGGTCCATCAGATAATCGGCGAGGGGCTTACTGACCAGGCCCGCGCCGAGAATGGCGACTTGCTTCACCAGCACACCTCTGCGATTGAGATTCACCGATCCTGTAGTTGTACATGGTGGGCGGCACTGGATTCGAACCAGTGACCTCCTGCATGTCAAGCAGGAGCTAAACAGCGCTTTTTCGTCATTATACCGTAAATCCGCGGAGTTTTCCGCCTATTTGCCGAACGCTCCGCCCCCCGATACGGCAAAATGCCGGAACTCAACTAGCACCCTTACTAGCACAGCTTTCGAGGGGCGCACAAAGAAAGGGGCGGCCCCGAAGAACCGCCCCAACCCCTTGGCTTGTAGCTGTCAGCAGTTATGGCCCACTACCGAGCGATGTGTCTACTGGTAGAAATAGACGTTGCCTTGGCCGGACGGTGTCAGCTGAATGTCGCCAATAACGAATCCGCCTGGAGCGGAATGAGTTCGTCCCCGTGACGCGTTCAGCTCTCCAGCTAGAATAGACCACAAACCGCAATCTCGCCGCATCTCAGGCCGCAACGGACACTGAGCGCCGTAGCCGCTAACGTTGAGCCTTGTAATGGACGATCCAATCGATAGTCGGTTCCGAGCTGTCGGATTCCCTGCGTGAAGTTCTTGCCGGCACAGATGGCGGTTTTCCTCGGCGATCGTCGCATGCAACAGAACCTGCGAGGGTTGTTCAGGTATCTGGCGTTTCTTGCCGGGGTGATCGTGATCTACACGGTCGGATTCCACTGGATCATGTGGACAATCGAGGGCGAGCGTCACTCGTGGCTGACTGGATTCTACTGGACCCTCACTGTGATGAGCACGCTCGGCTTTGGCGACATCACTTTTCACAGCGATATCGGGCGGCTCTTCAGTGTGGTCGTTCTCGTTTCGGGAATCGTGCTGCTGCTGATCGTACTGCCATTCGCATTCATTAGCCTCTTCTACGCTCCGTGGCTCGAAGCGCGCCTCCGAACAAGGGCCCCTCGCGAACTGCCGGAAGGCTTGAGTGGGCATGTCCTCGTGTGCGGCTACGACGCCGTTGCCGCCGCGCTCGGCCGAAAGCTCGACCTCAGGGGTGTGCCGTGGTTCGTGGTCGAGTCCGACCCGAGCCGGCTTATGGAGCTCTACTCGGAGGACATCCCAGTCATGAGCGGTACATTGATGAGCGTTGCGACGGTGCGCGCGGCACGGGCGGAGCACGCCCGCTTAGTGCTCGCGAATCACGACGACAGAATCGATACCAACATCGCGCTCACCGTCCGCGAGGTTTCGACCGAGGTGCCCATTGTTGCGATCGCCGAGGATCCCGATGCGGTTCACATCCTCGAGTTGACCGGCTGCAATCACGTTCTTGATCTCAAACGGCAGCTGGGTGAACACCTGGCCGCACGCGTAGCTGCTGGGTCAACGCGGGTCCACGTCGTTGGATCATTCCGCGATCGGCGCATAGCCGAATTCACGGTGCACGGGACGCCCCTCGCCGGCAGAACCATCCGTAGCACGCGACTGCGTGAGGTGACCGGGTTGAACATCGTCGGTGTCTGGAGGCGCGGTCGGCTCGAAGCAGCGCGACCGGACACCGTTCTCAGCGACTACTGCGTTCCCGTGGTTGTCGGCACCGAAGATCAGCTTACCGATCTCGAGAGTCTGCTTCTCATCCATCAGGCCAACTTCAATCCCGTAGTTATCATCGGCGGCGGCCGCGTCGGACGGGCCGCTGCTCGTGCTCTCAAGGTGCGCGAAATCCCCGTCCACGTCGTCGAGCGCGATGGCAATCTCGAGCCCACGTTACTGGAGCTATGCGACCACCTGGTTATCGGCGATGCCGCAGACAAGGCTGTCTTGGCCGAGGCGGGGATCGAGTCCGCTCCCAGCGTTGTGATCACGACCAACGACGATGCGACCAACATCTACCTCGCCGTTTACTGCCGGCGCACCAACCCCGACCTAAGGATCGTGAGCCGCATCACCGAAGAACGAAATGTCGAGGCGGTGAGCCGGGCCGGCGCGGACTTTGTCCTCAGCTACGCCACTCTGGGCACACAGACGATCTTCGCATTGTTGGATGGTCGAGGGCTCGTCGTCGTAGGTGAAGGCGCCGACCTGTATCAGGTTCCGGTTCCACCGAGTCTGTCCGGAGGGACGCTCGCGGCAAGCCAAATCGGGTCACGCACGGGTCTCAACGTCCTGGCTATCGAAAGGGTTGGTGAGACGCTGACGAATCCGGACCCAGCGACAGAGTTCAAGGAGGACGACGTTCTCATCGCGATCGGCGCACTCGAGCAGCGAAAGCGCTTCGCGGAGGAGTTCGAGGAGTAGAGCGAAGCGACGGAACCTACGGCAACGACGCTTGCCCTCTGTTGTTGGTAGCATGGTGGGCGACACTGGATTCGAACCAGTGACCTCCTGCATGTCAAGCGCGGCCAGAAAAGACGGTTTTCGGGAAGGAGCAGGGCGAGTTTCGAACTGAGCCTGGTGGTGGGGCCGCTCTTTCGTCTCATCGCTCGGTTCATGCTACTCTGCAATCGACCACATCGCGAGTATGTTGAATTCTACCCCCCTTACAGTCGATACTGCCAAGCGACCACAGAGCGAGTAGGTTACGTCAGAATCACACACTCTGAAAGCGGCAACGAGCATTCCGTACGACCTCAGGACGGCTGCCTCCTGAACCGACCGGAAAACTCCATGCGTTCGAGCGTCAAACCGACGGCCTTTTGCTTGGCCCTGTTTGCCTTGGTATGGCCGCCGGGTTTGTCTGGCCAAGCGTCCGCGGAGGCCGACCGAGAGCTCGTCTACCAGACCTATCTCCAGCTTCCAACGTTGATTCGCGGCGGTTTTGTGAACCCCCGGTGGTTGGCGGATGGTAGTCTGTTCTGCTACACAGCCGGAACACCGGACAGCACGTCCTACCTGGTGGACCCGGTGGCAAATACGAAGACTGCCGTCCTCGATCCCGGGACTCTTGTCCATCCGTGCGCTCCCGCCGAGCCCGAGGCCCGCCCGTCGGAGCAACGGGTGGTTCGATCTACACGCTATTTCTTCGACATGCTCGAGATCCCGTCGCCAACTGGAGAGTGGTTCGCCCATCTGAAGGATCACAACCTCTGGCTGCGAGATGGTCGGACCGATCGCCTAGTTCCGATGACCGACGATGGAGTGGCGGACTACGCATGGGCCGATGATGAACAGCCGTGGACCTGGTGGTCACCGGACGGCACCAGGCTCGCGATCAAGAGAGTCGACGAGCGTCGGGTGCCGAAGATCCCGGTGGGCGTACTCGACCCGGCGTCCCCGATTGAATGGCTGCCTTTCCCTTCGGTGGGAAAGCCAACGCCCCGACCAGAACTACACCTGATCGACGTCGACTCGAAGGATCGACGCCGGGTCGAACTCGGAGGGGATCCGGAGAAGAGGATCGCCGTGCTCGGCTGGCGCAAGGACGGTTCAGAACTTCTCGTCGTTGTGGTCGATCGAGGCCACCACCATATGAGGCTCGTAGCGGTCGATGGGGAAACCGGAGACGTGTGCACCGTCCTCAGGGAGGAACGGGAAACCTTCTACGAGCCCTTCTGGGCGAGGCGCCCGACCTTCGCTCCACTTTCGGACGGCCAAGAGTTCATCTGGATGTCCGAGATGGACGGGTGGCACCACCTGTATCGATACGATTTTGACGGCAACCTCAGCGCCCGCGTCACCTGGGGAGCTTTCCCGGTTCACGACCTCGTGGCGATCGACGAGGAGACCGGGTGGCTCTACTACAGGGCGCACGGCGACGTCGCCCGACCGTACGATCTGCACCTGTATAGAGTGCGTCTCGACGGGACAGGGCGCGCCCAACTTACAGAGGAGTCCGGCATCCACGACGTGCGGATGTCACCATCCAAGCGGTTCTTCCTCGATACGCATTCGTCAATCGACCGGCCTCCGCGTGTCGATCTGCGTGCGACCGACGGGACGCTGATCCGCACGCTGGAGAAGGCTGACATCACCGCCCTGCTGGGAGCGGGATGGAACCCGCCCGAGGAGTTCGTAGCGACGGCGACCGATGAACACACAGCGCTTTATGGCATCTTGTACAAGCCCTTCGACTTCGTTTCGACGGGCAGCTATCCGGTCATCGAGTACATCTACGACGGTCCCCAAACGACCCTTGTCCCCCGAACTTTCGTTCCCGGCCCCGACTACTACGCTGCGGAGGACTGGTATCCCCTCGATCGGGTCGATCCCCAAGCGTTGGCGCAGCTCGGATTCATCGTCATGATGGTGGATGGACGAGGGACGCCCGAGCGAGGAAAGGCGTTCCACGACGTTCGGTATCGGAGGTCACCCGACGCGGTGATCGACGAGCACGTGGCGGTCCTCCGACAGTTGGCAGAGGACCGTCCGTACATGGATCTGGATCGCGTCGGCATCTTCGGGATCTCAAACGGCGGGTACTTGACGCTAAGGGCTTTGCTGAGCGCTCCGGCGGACTACCACGCGGGAGTGGCTCTCGCACCGGCCAGCGACCTCACAAACTTGGGAGCAACCGGGGTGGAGCCTTATAGAGGGCTCCTCAGGGAGGACCCTGAAGGGTATGCAAGTGCATCGAATCTATCTATTGCCGCGAACTTGACCGGGAACCTGCTCATGATACATGGCACGAACGATCGGATCGTTCCCGTTTCTCATACCATGCGCATGGTGCACGTGCTCCTCGATGCCGGTCGACCTCACGACCTGATCCTGCTTCCGGGGCAGGATCATCTGTTTACGGGGAAGAGCGCGATGTATGCGAGAGAGGCGTCTCGTCAGTTCTTCCAGCAGCATCTGCAACCATCGAGACCCTAGGACCAGCGATCGCATCGCCGTCAATCCTTGCAAAACATGAGCTTAGGCATGGTGGGCGGCACTGGATTCGAACCAGTGACCTCCTGCATGTCAAGCAGGCACCAAAACGCGGTTTTTCGTCATTATGCCGTAAATCCGCGGAGTTTTCCGCCTATTTGCCG
>JBDHFX010000109.1:0-9588 GCA_039590215.1 Gemmatimonadota bacterium
CCGGTGATAGACCGGATCGTGGGTGATCATGATCTGGCCCTCGATATCGACCGCGTAGGGAACGTACATGTCACCACCCAGCATCCGGGCGATCGACTCCGCCATGTTGGTCTTACCATTGCCCGAATCACCATAGAGGAACATCGATTTTGCCGAGTTGATCGCTGGACCGAGGTACTCGACAAACGCTGGATCCAGCACCAGGTGCCCGAAGCCGGATTGGATTCGATCCACCGTGATATGCACTTTGCGGATCGTCTGAGCCTCGACCCAGGTTCGGTACAGATCGATCGGAACCGGAGCTGGTCCAACGTACTGATTCGAAACCATCGCCTCGCGCGCGCGATCCCGCCCCTGACTCGTGAGATCGTACACGTAACCGCCACGACCGTGACCCTGGGTTCCGCGGACCTCGATGAACTGGCGGTGCTGCAGATCGTGGTAAAGGTCGTCGAGCAACCGGAACGGCAAGCACACGCTTGCGCTCAGCTGTTGCCCAGTATGAGCACCCTTGGTGTAGAGCGTCTTGATGAGCAGGTCGCCGATCGCTTCGTCGAGCAGACCTGTCTCCTCGATCGACTCGGGAATCGGCGGTTTGCGTGACCCGGCCTTGGGACCGGCGGTTTTGACTCCGAATCCAGCGTTCATTAGACGGCCTCCGCCAATTGACAAGTCAGGACGTCACCGACCTCGGTACCGGTTGCGGCCAGTGTTCCAACGGGAAGTTCGATTGCCTTGCGCGCCGGCTTGTGCCACGGGGTCCGCTTGCCGGGGTCCAGCTTGGGGTACAATGCGACGACCTCCCCCTCTGTGTTCACAAACACCACGTCTAGCGGGTACTTCATCCCGAACATGTGAACCGCTCGGCAAGGATCCAGCACCATGCCGGCACCCGGCTTCAGTGGCCCGCGGCCCAACAGTCCCCGAAGACGCGGCCACCACCGATTCGCCAGCCAAACGCTATCACCCAACTCGCGGTCACGGGTCGCATTAACGACACGCAACATTTTCACATCAGTCCCTTCATCTGCTCGGTGATGTGAATGATCGCCGGACCGAGAATCACTACGAACATCGCCGGGAAAATGAACAACACGAGCGGGAAGACGAGCTTGATCGTCGTCTTGGCCGCCGCCTCCTCGGCCCGTTGCCGACGCTTGATGCGCAGTGTGTCCGAGTGGACACGCAACGCCTTGGCAATCGAGGTTCCGAAGCGATCGGTCTGGATGAGCATGGCGGTCAACGATTTGAGGTCCGGCACACCGGTCCGCTCGCCGAGATTGCGCATCGCTTCATCGCGTGGCGTCCCGGCCCGAATCTCGAAGTTGAGCAGCATGAGCTCCTCACTCATGATGTGGCTCACGTATTCGATCTCGTCCGACACTCTGACCAGCGCCTGGTTTAAGCCGAGACCGGCTTCCACGCAGACCACCAGTAGGTCGAGCGTGTCGGCCAACGCCAACTGAATGTCTTTCTGTCGCTTGCGGATCTTGCGCTTCACTACCATCGACGGGATAACCCAACCGATGAGCGCGGCTACGCCGACGGCGATCATCGTGCTCGGGCCGGCACCCGCGAAGGTTCCTATGAACAGCGAGCCGGCTGCGAGGCCAATCGCGGCCACGATCCGAACGCCAAAGTAGATCGGCAGCGTACCGGCACCGCGGTAGCCGGCTTGTAGCAGCATCGTCTGGGTGCGTCCCCAATCGATCTCGCGGCGGGCGACCCGCTCGCCGAACGATTCGAGGATGCCCTGCATCTTTTCCCGTTTTTCTTGGCGGCGGCGACGCTGGATCGCGTGCTGGATCGCGAACTTATCGTCGCCACCAGACTGGAGCTCGGTCAGGCGTCGCGAGATCGAGCGCGACCGCGCCGGTCTCAGCGAAGCCAACCCCCAGACGAGCGCCATGACGGAGAACATGATTAGGCCTACGACGAGGTATAACAGCATCGCTCTCTACCTACACTTCGATGTTGATGATTTTTCGGATGACGAAGAAACCGATGACCTGAAGCACGGCGGCAACAGAGATCAGCATGCGACCGATCTCCCTCTCCCACAGCACAGTCATGTACTCGCCGTTCAAGAGATAAATCAGGAAACCGACAGCGATGGGAAGAGCCCCCAACAGATACCCGGTGAACCGGCCCTGAGCAGTGTAGACGCGGACTTGTCGCTCGATCGTGAACCTCTCGCGAATCGTATACGAGATCTTGTCGAGAATCTCGGCCAAGTTACCGCCAACCTCGCGCTGAATCAGAACGGCGGTCACAAAGATCCGCATATCAACGAGCTCGATTCGATCCGCCAACGCGAGCAGCGAATCGTCTATGCTCAAACCAAATTTCTGCTCCTCGAAAACCCGGCGGAACTCTCCGCAGACCGGCTCGGGTGATTCGTCAGCCACCATTTGCAGTCCAGTCGAGAAGGCGTGACCGGCCCGGATCGCGCGCCCCAACAGGTCGATCGCCTCCGGGAAGCATTCCTCGAAAGCTCTTAGTCGCTTGGTCTTGCGGCGCCGTACGTAGACGTGCGGCAACGACGCTCCAAGAGCGGCCGCCGCGATCGCTACCAGCGGGTTATTCGTAATCAGCAGCGCCATCAAACCAAAAGCCATCGCCGCACCAAACGTCATCATCAGGAAAGTCCCGACCCGCCACGGCATGTCCGCTTGGTCGAGCAAGTGTTGCAGGTCCCTCGTCTGCGGGACACGGGCTACGACCGGCTGCAACCACTTGACATCGGCGGCCTTCGCCTCCTTGAAGAGATCGCCAAACGCGTCTTTTCGCTCTCCGTCGCCGGTTTCAACGCCGCTCAAACGCCTAGCTAAATCACGCTGACGCCTCCGATCGCCCCACCACTCCCACATTATGGAGAGGACGACGACCGCACACGCCACCGCTGCGAACACGAGGATCGCGAGCATCACGTTGGGCGGGAGTCGGTCCATCATGCT
Source organism: Gemmatimonadota bacterium (assembly GCA_039590215.1). Lineage (GTDB taxonomy): Bacteria > Gemmatimonadota > Gemmatimonadetes > JACCXV01 > JAHWKZ01 > CAMYLR01. The sequence goes on from JBDHFX010000109.1 coordinate 2,958, forward strand.
TCCTCGTTTGCCGAGAAGCTGTACTCGAGGTTCGAGAACATTGCGGTTGGCAGTTCGATGCCGCAGGTGCTGAGCTGCTCTGCGAATCGCGGCCGGATCCCGGTTGCCTTGAACTGTCCGATAACCTTGCCGTTTTCATCGATTCCTTGACGCTCGTACACGAAGATCTCCTGCATCGTGACTATGTCGCCCTCCATCCCGACGATCTCGGAGATGGAGACCAATCGACGCGTTCCATCAGCCATGCGGTTCACCTGAACGATTACGTCTATCGCGCTGGCGATCTGCTGCCGCATCGCTTTGTCCGGCAGGTTCAGGTTGGCCATCGCGATCATCGTCTCGAGGCGGCTCATCGCATCGCGCGGAGCGTTTGCGTGGACCGTCGTCAGCGAGCCGTCGTGGCCGGTGTTCATCGCCTGCAGCATGTCGACCGCTTCGCCGCCACGAACCTCGCCGACGATGATGCGATCGGGTCGCATGCGCAGCGAGTTAATCACCAGTTGACGAGCCGTCACCTCGCCCAAAGCCTCGACGTTGGGCGGCCGTGTCTCCAACCGCACGACGTGCGGCTGACGGAGCTGCAGTTCGGCCGAGTCCTCGATCGTCACGATCCGCTCATTATCCGGGATCGAGCCCGACAACACGTTGAGCAGCGTCGTCTTTCCGGAGCCGGTACCACCCGAGATCAGCGTGTTAAGGCGGGCCTTAATGATCCCCTGAAGGAGCTCGAGCATTTGAGGCGTCATCGTGTCAAAGCGCAGTAGGTCATCTCCCGACAGCGCATCTTTCTTGAACTTACGAATCGAAACGTGGGGCCCATCGATCGCCAGCGGAGGAATCACTGCGTTTACACGTGACCCATCGGCCAACCGCGCGTCCACCATCGGGCTCGAGTCGTCGATTCGACGTCCCACCGCCGACACGATACGGTCGATGACCTGCAACAAGTGTCGATCGTCTTTGAATCGGACGTCCGTCTTTTCGAGTTGTCCATCGCGCTCGATGAAGACGTCATCGTATGTGTTGACGAGGATGTCGGAAATGGTCGGGTCTTGGAGCAGCGGCTCGAGCGGTCCGAGACCGAAGACCTCGTGCAGGACCTGCTCCACCAGCGCCTCGCGCTCGTCATAGTTGAGCGGCGCCGATTCCTGATCGAGCAGTCCCTGGACGACTTTCCGGATCTCGGCCACCACCTGATCCTGATCGTACTGATCCAGGTTGGTGAGGTTGAGCCTTTCCAGCAATAGCTTGTGGATCCGGCTCTTGATCTCGTAGGCGTCATCGCCACTCTGAGATATGCCATCGGGCGATATCGAAACCATGTCCGGATCGAAGTCGAATGGTTCAGGCGCTTCGGTCGCTGTCGTACCTGCATCAGCTTCAGCTCCGCTGTCCTCGACGCCGTCCCAGGGCAACTTCTCTCTATTCACCGCGCCCTCTTCCGAGAACAGCGGGATCGTGTACGGGTCTTTGTTGTCGCTCACGCGCGCTCACCTCCGACTACGGCCGGTGGCAACATGAGAGTGTCTTCCTCATCGGCCTCCGCACCAAGGAAAGTCTTCAAAGGATCAACCACCTTGCGGGCAAACCACCCCTTGCGATGAGCATCCGTGCTCGGGAGGCCGGTCATCTTGGCCGCCAGCGCCTGGAGCTCGTGCGTATAGGGGCTGCTGTCATCCAGGATGACAGGCTGACCCGTGTTGATGGCGTAAATGACCGACTGATAGTCGTTCGGCAGAGCCCAATAGATCTCCATCCCGATCGACTTCTCAACGTCCTCTAGTGTGATGTCGCAGTCGGGGTGATAGCGATTGACGACCAATCGCAGCTCACCAGTGTCCGCCAACCGGCTAATCAGATGCTGGCATCGCTGAATGTTGCGCAATGACGGCAGATCGGCGGTAGCGACCAGGTACACTTCGTCGGCTTTTTCAAACGCCGCCAACGTGCGTGCCGAGAACGAGTTCGAAACGTCGATGACGACGTACTCGTAATGCTGCTTCAAGAACTGGATGATCTGCTTGGCGTGATCGGCGGTTACCGACTCTGCCCGCTCCGGATGGTATGGAGCGGCCAGCAGGTGTACGCCGGAGTCATGACACTCGATAAACGAAGCCAACAGACCGGCATCCATGCGGTGAAAGTTCTTGGCCAAGTCGACGAAGTTGAATCGCGGCTCGACACCGAGATAGAGAGCGATCTCACCGAGCTCGAGGTCGAGGTCGACGAGCACCGTTCGCTTGCCGGTCATGCGGTGCAGCTGGATCGCAAGGTTCGTGGCGACAGTTGTGGAGCCCGAGCCGCCCTTGGTGCCAAAGAAGGCCATGAGCTTGCCGGGCTCGCGCCGAGCCGGCCCGGCGGCCTGGGTGACCTTGGCACTGAGTTTACGACTGACACGGCCAATCGCGGCCACCATTGCATCCTCGGTGACCGGCTTGGGCAGGTACTCGCTGATCCCGGCCTGCATGACCGTCATCAGGAACTCGGGTGATCCGTCGGTTCCGGCGGCAACCAACCGCAGCGCTGGATTCGTCTCGACCAGGAACTGCGCCAGCTTGCAGCCGAGAATCGGGTCGTCCTCGAGATCGATGAACACGATCGAGGGTTGGACGACCCTCAGCTCCTCGAGGTGGCCGTGGCTGACTTCGGCGAAGGGGACGATGATCTCGAACGCCACCGACGGCGCCGTTGATGGGGGTGTTATCGGTCACGGGGTACCTCTTTCGCTACTTGACCAGTTGCACGAATTTGATGCCGGGACCAGTGCCGCCAGTGCCGCCACCGATACCAGACGCATACATGATTCGTGCAATGACCTGCTGGTTTTCACCGCCCCCCTGAACATCCTCGAAGAAGACGGCGATGAAATTTGTGAACTCGATCGGCTGGTTGCCCGGGTCGAACTCGCGCGATGGGTCGAAGGTCGGGATGATTCCGACCCGTGGACTGCCCTCCCAGTTGGGAGCCCAGTCACTGCCCTCGACCGCGTTGTCAAACGTGTCCCAGTGTGCATTCGGATCCCGATCCATGAGATCGTAGACACCTTGACGAGTGGGACCCCACATGTCCCCGGGCTCAACCCAATACTGATCACCGATCGAGATGATGTTCGTGTTGCAGTTGGCGATGTTCCAACGGTACACATCCGCGCCGACCGACGGAGCACCGCTACCGTCGGGCACGTCCCATGGGTAGTACCAGCTGGGCTGGAAGTAGTCCGGGCCGCCCGCCTTGAGGTTGACCTGCCGACCGAAGTCGTTGGTGTACCCTTCCAGGTCGTCACCCGGGTTGCCGGCATTCCGCCAGTCGGAGCCGTACCCATGGACGTTCGGGTCGTACTGGTCGACGCCGGCATCGAACTCGCCGTCACCATCGATGTCGAGGAACTGATCCGGAAGCGCGAACGGCTTGACGCACGTGGCTCGCCCGGCCGGTTGGACCTGGGCCGTGGCGGTCGCGGCGATGTCGACCTCGCTGACGCCAAAGACGTTGGCGAACCACGTGCCGACCGCACTCCCACGATCTTCCGTCCGGCGCACCCGCGCCGTGACTTGGCCCAGCGCCAGATCAACGTCGACGTCCTCCGGCAGGACCGTTACCACGGTCTTTCGAACTGTGTTCAAGCCCCCATACTGAATCGCAGTGTTACGCGCCCGATCCGCATTGTCTTCGTCGAGAAGCAGCGAACCGGCACCCGCCAGCGCCGCCGAATCGGCCGCTCGCTGGGCTTCGCTCCTCGAGCTGAGCAGCATGCCCACGTCGACCGCCAGCGCGACCGCCGACAGCAGTGCGGTCATGGTGATTGCCACCAGGATCGCGGAGCCACCGCGCTCGTTGTTCAGGGGGTTATCACTCTTTGGGCCCGAAAGTCCGCGCGTCATTTCCTAGACACCTCCGTCTCTTCCAGTTTGACCGGGGGCCTCTTTCAGCGAACGCTTCCACTTCCAATCCTCGGGCTCACCAGTCGGAATCGGCGGCGCCTCATCCGATGGCTGCACCAGGCGCGGGGTCACCAGCACGAGCAACTCGCTCCGCTGCTGACGCATGTTTTGCGACTGGAAGAGCTTGCCCAGAATCGGGATGTGTCCGAGCACCGGAACCCTGGACAGGTTCTCGGTGATTGAATTGTCGATCAGACCGGCGATGGCGAAGGTCTGCCCGTCTCTGAGCTCGACCTCGGTCGTCGCCCGCCGCGAAAGGATCGCCGGGATCGCGAAGCCAAATGCCTGGAGGCCGCTCGCGAAGTCGAGCGTCGACACCTCTGGTTCGACCTTTAGTTTGATGTTGCCGCTGTTCATCACCTTGGGCGTGAACACCAGCCGGATCCCGAACTCCTTGAAGATGAGCGAGATGTCCCCATCACCGGAAGAGAACGGGAACGGGAACTCACCGCCGGCCAGGAATGACGCTTCGACTCCGTCGAGCGCCAAGAGGTTGGGCTCGGCCAGGCTCTTGAAGTCACCGGTACCCTGAAGCGCGGTGATGAATGCGCTCAACCGCTCGTTGTCGTGGAACAAGAACAGGTTGACCTTGTCGGAGAATGACTCCTCAGGACCGCGCCGCGAGTTGACGAAGTTCTCGCTGAACGGGTTGAACTGACCCGTCTGGATAAGACCTTCGTCGTCACCCCGCGGGTTGTTCGGGTCGAGCAGCAGGAAGGCAGAATCTGGTGTGGCCTTGGAATCGACATGTTGTTGACTACCATCGCTTCGCTGGCTTCGGCGATTTCGACCGCCCGCTCCGCCACCGTCGCGTTGGAGATGCTTCCGGACAGGATGTACACGTTGCCGCTAGCCGACACCTCGATCTGCTCGTCCGGGAACAGGGCTCGAAAATGGGTCTGCAGAGCGGCCGCATCGAGAGTGACCTCGACCGGGTAGAGCGTACGCCCTCCCTCCGCATCCCATATCACCAAGCTCGTGGTGCCGATCTCCCGCCCGTGAATGAGCAGCTCGTTGGGCGATACGACGACGGCTTCCGCCACGTCCGCGCTCGCCACCGACACCCGCCGCATCGAGGCCGGATGAGTGACCAGCTGAGCGGTACCCTTCGCCAGGTTGACCGTCCGACCCTCTTGGGATCCGGCGGCCTGTCCCGCTGCCGCGACGGGCTGCGTCAGGCCATACACAGCGATGCCGACGACGAGCGGGAGCAGGCGCGCCGAGGCTCTCATTTTTGGCCTCCGCCTAGAAAGTGGTTTCGGTACGCGTAGTTCCGTTAAACGTCACGATACTTTCGCGACGTGGGCCCGAGGAACGGCGAACCACAGGAGGGCGGGCGGTACGCACGAGCATGCCGGCCCGAATCCCGTCAGTCTCAACCTCTTCCATATCGAGCATGTTGCGCAGCGCAAGATGGATCCGGCCCTCAGTTGAGGCCAACGTCAGCTTCTCCGACTGCTCAGGCGTAACGAGAAGCGTGATGACGGTGACCGTCTGCGGCGTACCCTCTTCGTCGCGCTGAATCGTCTGGCCCGCGGCCAGTGTCTGAACGTTCTGCAGAATCACCCGCGTCGTCGCGGCTTCGCGCTCGGAGGTCGGGTTTAGCGTCACCAAGACGTCGACCCGGGTACTCGGCAGGACAAAACCCGCCACACCGATCACCTCGTCGACCTTGACGCTCACCGCGCGCATCCCCTCCGGGATCACGATCGGCAGCCCACCACCTGATTCCTTGCTAGCCATCTTGTTCGACAGCAGCGGCTCATTCATGCTGACCGCCTGGATCAAGCCATGACCGACGATATCCTCGGCGTCTCTGGCGTAGCCCGGCGGAACGTTGTTGCTTGGCCAATCAACCATCTTGATGTCGGTGGAGCTCAGCACCGATCCAACCGTCATGTCGTGCGCGGCCACCGCCACCTGCGTGGCGCCGGGCTGATTCCTCACTGCCTGTTGTACTGGTTGACGTAAGTAGTTCATCGCGAGATAGCCCGCCGTGCCGCCCGAAACGAGCGCCAGCACGAGCGCCATCCATTTCCTACGCTTGCGATTCATTGGTTTCCTCCCGTGCCTGGTAGCAGGCCTGTTCCCTCGTTTACTAGCTACTACTGGTTTACTAGCTACTACTCGTTGAGCATCTACTACTCATTGCGCATGATGACGGTCGTCGACAGGGTGATCGCCCCGTTCATGGCGTCATCGGGCCCGTCCAGGAACGCAACTATCGGGCCTATGAACTGAAACTGATACGGATAATCGAGCTGCACCGTCGTCGGGTTCCCGGTCCCACTGCCAAGCCCGGTGATCGTCACCATGCTTTGGCCGGGATCGAGCGCGGCCGCCGTGAGACCCTGATCGATGGTGGCCCGCACCCCGCTTTCGTCGCTGCTTGGTACAACTGCAAGGCGCGCGCCTTCCCGGGCGGTGTTGGTGATCACCTGGTACACATTCCAAGCCCGCCCGAACTCGAAAATCCCTATGACTAGAGCCAAAAGGATAGGAATGACTAAGGCAAATTCGACTAGGGTCTGACCTGTTTCTTTTTCGGGGGCAGGGCGGCACAAGCGCCGGCAAAAACGACGAATTTCGCAATTCATAGGATCCATCCTGCGATTGCCCCGGCCCCGATCGCGACCCCATACGGGATCGCTATAGCGCCAGGAGTTCCAAGGGTCCGAAGGGGTTCGGGG
>JBDHFX010000110.1:0-5523 GCA_039590215.1 Gemmatimonadota bacterium
CACTCGCTCTTTGCGGCCTAGCATCGCTCGCACGAAGTCGGCCGGCTCGATCTCCCGCCGATCGATATCGAGAAGCATCTTCATTACTTCTTGGTTCGCGCCGCCGTGCAACGCCCCCTTTAACGTTCCGACCGCAGACGTGACGGCGGAGTGAATGTCCGACAACGTAGCCGCCGTCACGCGAGCCGAGAACGTCGAAGCGTTCATTCCGTGCTCAGCGTGCAGAATGAGACACACGTCCATGACGCGTGCGTCCTCGGGATCGGGCTCGGTACCGGTCAGCATATAGAGGAAGTTCGCCGCGTGAGCCAAGTCCTCTCGCGGGCTGACCGGACCGTGGCCGTTACGATGGCGCTCGAAGGCGGCCACGATGGTGGGGAACTTGGCCACCAATCGAATCACCTTCCGGCGCGTGGCCTCGGGTCCGATATCCTCGGTGTCAGCATCGAACAACCCTAGCGTAGAGACGGCTGTTCTCAACACCGCCATTGGCTGAGCGTTCTTCGGGTAGGCGCGGATGAGATCGACTATCTCGCTGTCCAACCGCCTGGCTCGTATCAGCTCGGCGTTGAACTGGTCCATCTCTGAACGGCTGGGCAGTGTGCCGTCAAGCAACAACTTGGCGGTTTCTTCGAAAGTCGAGTTCCCGGCCAGATCCTCGATCGAGTAGCCGCGATAGACGAGTTGTCCCACCTGTCCGTCGACATACGATATCTCGGAATCGGCGACGATGACGCCTTGCAAGCCCGCGATCGGCTTCTTCGATGCAGCGACTTCAGCCATGAAAAGCGAAGCTATCTGAGGGTTCTGGAGCCGTCAAACGGATCTCAAGAAGCGACGTCGGTATCTCCCAAACGCGGCTTGTCACCGATCCGATGCACCTTCATGAGGTTGGTTCGGCCCGCGATATCCAGCGGTGCGCCACACACTACGACGATGACCTCACCTTCGCGCGCGAGGTTCTCGATCACCAATCGCTTCTCCAGCTCCGAGATCAAGCGATCGATCGTGTCGGCGATGTCGGTGACCAACGGCTTGACCCCCCAGTGAATCGCCAATCGGTTGCGAACCCGGTGGTTCGGGGTGAACGCGATCAGCGGGACCGAGGGCCGGTATTTAGCCAACAGGCCTGCGGTCGAGCCGGATTGCGTAAAGGCCACGATGTACTTGGCGCCAACCTCTGCCGCGACAAGGGTTGCGGCGTCGCCGATCGCCTCGCCAAAGTCCTCGGTTGGCTCAGTTTCCCGACGGCGACGCCAGGGGGCGCGCTCGATCTCAAGCTCGGCGGCGACGATGATGCGCCCCATCATCTCGATCACCTCCACCGGGTGGTCGCCAGTCGCGGTCTCGGCGGACAGCATGACAGCATCGGTGCCGTCAAAGATCGCATTTGCCACGTCAGAGGCCTCGGCTCGAGTCGGAGTGAGGCTAGTGGTCATCGACTCCAACATTTGGGTGGCGACGATCACCAACCGCTTGGAATCATTGGCACGCCGAATGATTTCTTTCTGCAGGATCGGCACACGTTCCGGCGGCAACTCGACGCCGAGATCGCCGCGCGCGATCATGACGCCCGCGCCTTCGGCCAAGATTTCGTCCAGGTTGTCCACCGCCAGAGGCCGCTCCAACTTCGCGATCACCGGCACTTCGCTGCCGTGCTTTCGCATCTCTTGCTTTAGCATCCGAAGGTCGTGGCCGCTGCGAACAAACGACAGCGCCACGTAGTCGACTCCGTGCTCGCACCCAAACGCGATATCCTGACGATCCTTTTCGGTTAGCACTGGTGCGCTGATCTGCACACCCGGCAGGTTGATTCCCTTCTTCTCCTTGAGGACGCCGCCTTCGAGCACACGCGCTTTGACGACATCGCTTTGGACCTGCTCGACGACTAGCACCAATCGACCGTCATCGAGGAGGATCCGATTGTCTGGTCTGACGTCTTGGGGCAATTCGCGGTATGTGGTCGTCAAGAGGTCTCGGGTTCCAACACCGTCACCGGCCTCCAGGTGGACCGTTTCTCCAGCCGCCAGCTCGATCGATCCGCCCTCGATCTTTCCGATCCGGATTTTGGGTCCTTGCAGATCCTGCAGGATTGCGACCGGTCGATCGAGCCTCTCCGCGGTCTCACGCACCAATGCGATCGTGCGCGCATACTCGCCATAATCTCCGTGCGAGAAGTTGAGCCGTGCGCAATCCATCCCCGCGAGGATCATCGCCTCGAGCCGTTCGGGCGTTCCGCTGGCGGGGCCGAGAGTCGCCAAAACTTTGGTTCGGGTGGGCCGGGTCATTGCCACGAAGCTATCCGAATCGGGTTGACGATCCAGAGGCTCGCCGTCTACCTTGGGTTTTGGTTTTCGGGGCTGTAGCTCAGCTGGGAGAGCGCCTGAATGGCATTCAGGAGGTCGTCGGTTCGATCCCGATCAGCTCCACCAATATCCCGACTACAATCATTCGAACAACGCTGACCACAGACGGTTTCGAGACGTGGCTGTAATCCCGCAGGCCCAAGCAGGGTCGGCCGAGCGCCGCGCGTTGGCATCGGTCACCGACCTGTCCACAACCCGCTCTGGCAAGCACGGCTGGAAGCTGGCAACGGCCGGCGCTGGGTTGGTAGCGCTGGCTGCGATCGCGTTTGCGGTCCGCGAAGGGCAGCGCAACACGGAGCTGACGGCAACTCAAGCAGCAGCCGCCGCGCGCGGCGACTCCCTGGCCGCGCAGCTCAGCGTCCGCGATTCGCTGCTGGCGGTAGCGGCCAAGACCGAGGAGCTCACCGCGGTCTTGGCCGCGCCCGATGCGCACCGGCTCCCGCTGCTTGGCGAGGGCGTGGCCCGCGGACGGTTGACTGCCAGCCAGGGCAAAGCGGTCATCGCCGCAACCGGAATGACCTCGGTGGGCGCCGACTCGACGTACGCACTGTGGCTCGAAAACGACTTTGGCACCCGGCTGTTAGCCGAGCTCGGGAACACTCGCGACGGTCGGCTTCTCACCGGCTTGCCTGACGACGCCTTCCTGGTCGGCTGGGCTGCGCTGACGATCACCGTCGAACGAAAACCACCGGACTCGCTTCCGCGGGGAGAGGTCCTGCTCGAGTACCGCGGTTGGATGCGTTGAATGACGTTTCCGAAAGCCTGCACACCGCTAGCACCGCTCCAGGCGCCGCTCTAGCTTCTCGTTTCCGGCCGGGGTGGCGGAACTGGTAGACGCGCCGGACTCAAAATCCGGTGGCCGCGAGGCCGTGTGGGTTCGACTCCCTCCCCCGGCACCAGCCCTGTAGAACATCGCTCGATGCTCGTCAGTTCGATCGCGGATCACCCGGACGACGATCAGTGAATCGTTCGATCGCCGCGTGCGATCGGATCTGATCCGACATCGAGCGGGTGACGATCTCGGCCCGCGTTCCGACGTCGTCGAGCGCCAGCAACTCCTGCTTGGCGTCGACACTCACCCGCAGGAGGGTGGCACACCGATTCACCAGCGCCGCGTAGGGCAGCGCTTCGCTCAGGAAGTCGATCGGCACCTGACCGCTTAGAACCTGCTCTCCGTACTGACGGGCGGTCATCACCAAACCCGCCTTCTCCTCCGCCACTCTAGGGTCCTGTAAGTCGGGCAGGGCCTCGCCCAGGACCTCCAGCCGCGCGGTGAAATACTCGCCGGGCGCGGATTCAAACTCGCCGAGCGCTACTCGCGCCAAGCCGTCGAGAACGATGTTGTACTGGCCGTCATCCGTTTCGTCGGCCACCACCATTCGACCGATCGACCCAACTGGGTGGACCGCGAGGTGTTCGCCAGCGGGTCGTTCCTCGCGTGCCAGGACCATCGCGATCAAACCGTCACCAGCCAGAGCGGCTGAAACCATCGTCACGTAGCGGGGCTCAAACACGTACAGCGGCAGGAACGTGTGCGGAAAGAAGACCACGTTCGCGAGCGGGAACACCGGGGCTTTCACCGGGACTTTCACCGTCGCTTTCCAGCCTTCCGCGGGACGGCTATGTTGGCCGCCCACAACGTATGGGTCTCTTGCTGGCATTCGTGGCTGGACTGGGAAACCTGATCGGAGGCTTCCTGGTCAGCGTAAGGCACCGCTGGAGCCGCGTCATGCTGCAGCTCTTCGTCGCTGTCGGCGCCGGTTTCCTGTTGTCGGTCGCACTGCTGAGGATGCTGCCCGAAGCGCTGGCGCTCGAGCCGGGGCTGGCGTTGCCGCTCGTCGTCACCGGATACTTCTTGACCCACGTCTTTGAGCACACGCTCGTTCCCCACTTCCACTTCGGCGAGGAAACCCACCACGAGGTGGTGCACGGTCGATCGAGCATCGCGGCGGTGTTCGGCTTGGGGCTCCACTCGCTGTTCGACGGTGTCTCCATCGCCGCCGGCTATGCGGTGTCACCGGCGCTCGGATGGCTGGTGTTCGTGGCCATCGCACTTCACAAGCTGCCCGAGGGTTTCACCATCGCATCGATCGTCTTGGCCAGCGGGCAGCCGCGCCGACGAGCGATGGGCGCCGCCGCGCTGGTGGGTGGGATGTGCGTCCTCGGCGCTCTGATGTTGGCTGGACGACCCGACATGGCTGGGGTTGGCTTGTCGCTCGCCACTGGCGTCACCCTGTATGTGGCGGCCACCGATCTCCTGCCGGAAGTCAACAAAGAGGTCGGTCACCATCTCGCGCTTACGGTTCTGGCGGGGGTGCTGCTGTACCTGTTGGCGAGCTGGACTCTCCAGCAGTGGGTTCCCGGATAGCGGCACCAGCCTGACCGCCGCCGGCCGCTCGCGTTTGGTGGACCAGCCGATCGACAACCGTCAGCGCCAGCGTCAATCGATCGACGAAGTTGAGCTCCTCGGGCCGCAGCTCGGCGCTGGGCAGCGAGTCCACCTCTCCCACGGCGACGCCGGCCGGAACCGTGACCGCAGTATTGCCAGTAACCAGTGTCCGCTCCTCGGTCGGCGTATTGAGCTGTTCACCAGACTTCCTCTTGGGCGCTTCCGGAGCCATGCCCAGTGCCGAGTCGGCCGCGCCGAGGATCGCGACCAGCTCTTCTAGGGTAGCCCGGACGCTGTCGGCTGCTTCGTCGGTGAAGAAGAGCGGCAGGGGCTGGCCGGCCAGCGAGTCGGCACGGGCTCGGAACTCCTCGAACATCTCGGTCGATAGGGTGTCCGCCTCCTCGGCCACCGCTTCCTCCAGCGCCGTCGACCACGCGACCAGGCGCGAGAGGGCAGGCCAGTCGCGCAGCAGGACCTTTTGGTTGCGATAGGTCTCGACCTCCAGGTACTGCCGCCGAAAGCCGGGCGGGTCCTCGGACTCCTGACCCAGCGCCTGAGATCCAACGACCAGGCTGACGAGCATCGCCAACAGGAGGGGCAAACCTTTATCGTTCATCGGGGTATCTATCCTACGTCCGGTCCGAGGCGGCGTCAAAAACGGCTAGAAACGCCTATTTAGTACCCTGTTGACAGGATCGGGGTCCATCGGATATAATACTGCGATTTCTATATTTACGCGCTTTTCCGCGCACCCCGGCAAGTGTTGGA
>JBDHFX010000111.1:0-5810 GCA_039590215.1 Gemmatimonadota bacterium
AATTACTGGGGACCGACCGGCGTCAACCGGGACACCCACATCCTCGTGCGCAAGCTCGAGGGTGCTCCCCGCTGGTGACGAGAGGACGACTATGAATATCCGCGCTCAGGTTTCAATGGTCTTCCACCTCGATAAGTGCATCGGATGCCACACGTGCAGTCTGGCGTGCAAGAACATCTGGACCGATCGCAAGGGCACCGAGTACATGTGGTGGAACAACGTGGAGACCAAGCCCGGGACCGGATACCCCACGCTCTGGGAGGACCAGGACAGGTACAAAGGGGGGTGGACGCTAGGGAAGGGGGGCAAGCTCCGCCTGAAGCTTCAGGGCAAGGCGAAGACCCTCGGCAACCTCTTCTACAATCGGAGCCTGCCGGTCCTCGACGACTACTACGAGCCGTTCACGTACCGCTATCAGGACCTGTTCGTCGAAGCCGGGCCGAACTGGGACGACGACTTGGGCGGGTCACCGCTGTACGCCGAGAACGACTTCAACCTCGAAGATCTTTCCGACATCGAGAAGGCGGCGCTCTTCGAGACCGAGCGGATCGTTCATTTCTATCTGCCAAGAATCTGTAATCACTGTCTGAACGCGGGTTGCGTTGCGGCGTGCCCCGCGGGCGCGATCTACAAGCGGGGCGAAGACGGAATCGTGCTCGTGAACCAGGACAAGTGCCGTGCCTGGCGCATGTGCATCTCCGGTTGCCCGTACAAGAAGGTCTACTACAACTGGGGCACGGGGAAGTCCGAGAAGTGCATCCTCTGTTTTCCGCGTCTGGAGACGGGGCAGGCGCCCGCCTGCATGCACTCGTGCGTCGGTCGAATTCGATATCTCGGCCTGCTGCTCTACGATGCGGATCGGATTACGAACGCGGTGACTGTCCCCGACGAGGAACTGGTGGATGCTCAGCGGGACATGATTCTAGACCCGTTCGACCCGGAGGTGATCGCCGAGGCGAACCGGAATGGGATCGATCCCCTCTGGATCGAGTCGGCTCAGCGTTCGCCAGTCTACAAGTTCGTAAAGGAGTGGCGCCTCGCGTTGCCTCTGCACCCGGAGGCGCGAACGCTTCCCATGCTCTTCTACGTGCCGCCCCTGCTCCCGGTCATGGGGTCGAAGGAGTCCGGGGCCTTCGAGATCGAGGGCCAGGACTATTTCGGAGAGATCGAAACCGCCCGGATCCCGCTCCGATACCTGTCGCGTCTTTTTGCGGCCGGGAACGAATCGATCGTCGGCGATGTTGTCAGGAAACTCATCGCTGTGCGACTGCACAGACGACATGAAACCGTAAGCGACTGCGATCCGGCCGCCGTCGACCATGCGTTGACCGAAGCTGGGCTCGACGCGGAGACCGCCGACGCGATCTATCGCCTCACGTCCCTGCCGACGTTCGAACAGCGCTTCGAGGTCCCTCCGTACCATCGCGAGATGGCGATCGAGATGATGGACGATCCGCAGACTCGAAAGCAAATGGCCGGGGTTGGATCCCGGAACGAGCCGCAACGCGGTCCCTAGTGATGGATATGATCACGCGAACAGGACTTTCTCTTCTCGCCGAAGTGCTCGAATACCCGGGCGACGAGTTGACGGCATCGTGTCGGTCCCTGATCGGCGAGCTCGGCGAGGGACGGGGCGAGGCGAAGCAGGCGATCGAGGAGTTTCTGGCGTCGATCGAGCCACTGTCGACATCACGCCTGCAGGAGATCTACGCCGGTACGTTCGATGTGAACCCCGCCTGCTGCCTGTACGCGGCCTATCATCTCCATGGAGACAGCTACAAGCGCGGTGCGTTTATGGCCGGGCTGAACCGGGAATACCGGGAACGCGGATTCGAACCGGGCAACGATCTCCCTGATCATTTACCAGTCATGTTCCGGTTCCTGTCGCAACTGGAGGATCCCGAGCTCGCGTCGGGACTGCTCGTGCACGCCATCCTCCCCGCGCTGGCACACATCGTCAGGGCCTTTGAGGTCACCGACAACGTATATGCGAAGTTGCTACAGACGGTCCTGCATGCGCTCAAACCTGACGATTACGTAATGCCCGAGAGCGTAGCGAGGGAGCTCCCGCTCCTCGACAGGGACGCCACTCAGCTGCGAGGTGCGGCTCATGTCTGACTTCATCCTCTTCGCCGGCTTGCCCTATGTGGCGGTCGTCCTCGCGGTCGTCGTCAGCGTTTATCGATTCACGTCGAATCGCTACTCGTTCTCCAGTCTGTCCTCGCAGTTTCTCGAGGGGCGCCGCCTGTTCTGGGGTTCGGCTCCATTCCACTACGGAATCCTGACGATCCTCGCAGGACATCTGGTCGCGTTTCTGTTCCCGCGAAGCATCGTGTGGTTCAACGGCGTACCGATCCGGCTATATGTGCTCGAGATCGCCGCGCTGGCGTTTGGTCTTTTAACCCTTGTTGGCCTTGTCCTGCTCATTTACCGGAGGCTGACCAATCAACGTGTGCACGCGGTGACGTCGAAGATGGACGCGGTGCTCCTGGTTCTCCTGTTGACAATGGTCGTCAGCGGCACATACACCGCGATTTTCCATCGTTGGGGATCGGCGTGGTTCGTCCACACCGCGACGCCGTACCTGTGGTCGCTGGTCAGGTTCTCGCCTGAACCAGAGTTGGTGGCCTCTCTGCCACTCGCAGTCCGACTTCACATCCTGAACGCGTGGGTGCTTATCGCAGTTATCCCGTTCACGCGTCTCGTGCATTTCCTGATCGTTCCTTTCGGGTACCTGTGGCGTCCGTACCAACTGGTGATCTGGAACCGCCGGAAGCACGAGGGGGATGTGCTTTCCTGAAATAACGAGCGTCGACACAAGCTTCGTCTGAGGGTCTGTCATCGTGCAGGAGACTGCTACCGCCAAATCGCACAAAGCCCTGTTCCTCAACACGCTGGCTTTTACCGTTTGTTTCGCGGCGTGGATGATGAACGGCGTGCTGGTCACCTTCTTGTCTTCAAATCAAGTGTTCGATTGGGGGCCGGTCGAAATCGGCTGGCTGATGGGGATTCCCGTCCTGGCTGGTTCGATCTTCCGCCTCCCGGCGGGAATGTTGACCGACAAGTTCGGTGGCAAGCCGGTCTACGGTACGCTGCTATTTGTTTGCGCTGTTCCGATGTACCTGCTCTCTTACGCCGACACCTTTTTCGAGTTCGCGATCTACAGCTTCGGTTTCGGCCTCGCGGGCGTGAGTTTTGCGATCGGGATCGCGTTCACCTCCGTTTGGTATCCCAGGGCGAATCAGGGAACGGCCCTCGGGATCTTTGGCGCCGGCAACGCGGGGGCGGCCTTGACGACGTTGCTCGCGCCATCGCTGTTGGGCCGGCTGACCGATCAGGGCGCGAATATCGAGGGGTGGCGAACCCTGCCTGTCATCTACGCGGGCATCCTGGCGGGGATGGGCGCGCTCTTCTTCCTGTTCGCCGAGAACAAGAAGCCCGCTTCTTCAGGCAGGGGCGTCGCGGAGATGTTGCATCCGCTCAAAAGCATACGGGTATGGCGATTTGGTCTCTACTACTTCCTGGTGTTCGGTTGTTTTGTCGCGTTTTCACAGTGGCTGGTTCCGTATTTTGTCAACGTCTACTACCTGCCCCTCGTCACGGCGGGGATCTTTGCCGCACTGTTCAGCTTTCCCTCCGGAGTGATCCGGGCTCTGGGCGGGTGGTTATCCGACAAGCTCGGCGCCCGGAAGGTGATGTACGGGGTTTTGGGATCCTCGGTCGTCATCAGCCTCATGCTGACCGTCCCGAAGATGGACATCTACTCTCCCGGCCGCGGGGTGATGGCCAAGCGCGGCGGCGTTGTCACCGAGGTCTCCGAGGCCGTCGTTGCCGTTGATGAGCAGCGGTACGCGCTCGTCAAGCGGCCGAACCCGAACGAGCCTGCGGAAGACGATGTTCTCGTCTTCCCGACGAAGAACGCCTGGCAGGAGCCCGCTGTCGAGACGGGTCAAAGTGTCGAAGCCAAAGAGCTTCTGGCGAGAGGCGTGACGCGGATCTACTTCCAGGCAAACGTTTGGATATTCGCAGTCCTGGTGATTCTCCTCGGAAGCATCTGGGGGGTAGGAAAAGCCGCCGTGTACAAGCACATACCGGACTACTTCCCAGAAGAAGTAGGAGTTGTCGGAGGCATGGTGGGCGTGCTGGGAGGTCTCGGAGGTTTCTTCTGTCCGATCATCTTCGGTTACCTGCTGGAGTGGACGGGTCTGTGGACCAGCTGCTGGATGTTCATGCTGGCTCTGTCGGTCGTGTGCTTGGTCTGGATGCATCGAGTGATCCAGTCCATGCTACACGAGAAGTACCCCGAAGAGATGCGGCGGATGGAATGAGCAGCGACGGCGATCACACGAGCAGCCGGCTCTCCCGCTGGGATCCGGACGACGAGCAGTTCTGGGAAGAGACGGGTCGGCGCGTCGCGATGCGCAACCTCATCGTCTCGATCCCCAATCTGCTGTGCGGCTTTGCCGTGTGGTTGTACTGGGGCATGGTCGCGAAGTTCATCCAACGGCTTCACTTCGCCGACGAGACCCTGTTCGACTTCACTTTCATGAATGGTGGGGAGCCCTACGGCGGCGACGGCTACCGGGCGCTTCTCTTCATGCTCCCTGCGGTGGCCGGTCTGACGGGCGCGACCCTGCGCGTCCCGAACTCGTTCATGATCGCCATCTGCGGCGGCAGGAACGTGAAGTTCATGACCACCACGCTGCTGCTACTGCCGGCGGTAGGCGCAGGAATCGCCCTACAGGACCCCAACACGCCGTTCATCGTCTTCATTCTTCTCGCTGCTCTTGCAGGTGTCGGAGGCGGCGCATTCGCCTCCTCGATGTCGAACATCAGCTTTTTCTTCCCGAAGCGGATGCAGGGACTCTCGCTGGGGCTGAACGCCGGTATCGGAAACCTGGGCGTCAGCGTCATGCAGTTCCTTCTGCCATGGATCATCACCTTTGGCGCCTTCGGAAGCCTCGGCGGTGACGGTTACGTCGTTCCCGGTAGGGGCGGCGGCGAAGTCACCGTTTGGGTTCAGAACGCCGGTCTCGTTTGGATTCCGATCCTCGCCTTCTTTGGCGTGGCCGCGTTCTTCTTCATGGACAATCTACCCCAGCACAAGTGCGGCCCCACACCGGTCGCGGTCGCCAAGTACCTCTGGCTGACGGCGCTCGGATTTCTGGGTGCTGCGGCGGGTATCGTGTTGTTGATCGTCCCGTGGGGCGGTTTTCCGGAGCTGCTGAAGATCTTCGTCCTGATCGCCGTGGCGGTGATCATCACGCTGGCGGCGATGCGGTATCTGACTCCCCTGGAGACCAAGGAGAATCTGGTTCACCAGTTCTCGATCTTCAACGACAAGCACAACTGGATCATGACGTGGCTATACACGATGACGTTTGGCTCGTTTATCGGGTACGCCAACGCGTTCCCAAAGTTGATTGACGATGTGTTCGGCGTAATCCGCGTGGACGCTTTGGGCAACTCGTTGACCGAGAGCATCATCAACCCGAATGCGCCGTTGTCGTCGAGTTACATCTGGATAGGCGCCGGCGTTGGCGCTCTGATCCGGCCTGTGGGTGGCTGGCTGTCGGACAAGATCGGCGGCGCGCGGGTCACGCACTGGGACACGATCGTCATGATCGGGGCGACGATCGGTGCGGGTTGGTACGTATCGCTTGCCAACCAGTCGCTGAACCCCGAGCAGTATTTCCTTCCATTCCTGTTGCTGTTCATCCTTCTGTTCGCGACGACCGGCATCGGCAACGGGTCGACCTTTCGCATGGTGCCGATGATCTTCTCGAAGGAGATGGCCGGTCCCGTCCTGG
>JBDHFX010000112.1:0-5851 GCA_039590215.1 Gemmatimonadota bacterium
TCGCCGCTCGTCTCCGAAGATGATCCACCTGGACGAGGATGTCGTCGGTCGGCGGTGGCGCTGCGTTTGCGCCGACCCAACGGTACCGAATCCGGCCGGACTCGTCCACGACCAAGATTTGAGGCGTCACGCCAGCCCCAAAATCCGACCGGGCCCGGTCCCGATCGGGGGGAACGACGATCGCGAACGACTGAGGCGGACCGGCGGCCGCCGGATCGGCGCCCATCCAGACCCCAACCAGCGCCCCCCCACGGCGTCGCATCGCGGTCGCCAACTTGCCGAGCCCGCTGGCGTAACCCGGGCAGCCATCACACGCCGTATCCCACAGCGCGAGGACGAGTGGGCGCCCGATCAGCGTGCCGGTGACGAGTGGCGGACCGGTGCGTCGTGGATAGCCGAAGTCGGGCAGCGGCTCACGCAGCGGCTCAGCCACCAGCAGCTGCTGACGTTCGTCCTCGATCCGGGCACGCTCGTTCGCGCGTAGATCGTCGAGCCCACGCAGCGAGCCATGGCGGCGCCGGTAGACCGTCTCGAGCGGCGGCGTGGCGCGATCTCCCGCGCCGCGGACTCGTCCGAGGTGCAGAAAGTGATCGGCGTAGCCGCTCGTCGTACCGCGACTGTTGATCTCGGCCACCGCCGTGATGAGGGCCGCCTCCGCCTGCCTCAGATCTTGCTGACGAAAGGCGGCCCAGCCGAGCGCATCCAAGAGCCGCCCCCGATAGAGGCGAAAGTACCGGCGCGGCGTTTCACCCTCAGGCAATAGAGCTGGGTCCTCGAATTCGAGCCGGCCGAGCCATTCCCGGATCTGCATCTCGAGCGGGGGTAGCTCGCTGGGCGGCAACGAGTCGGCGGCGGCGGCGAGGACATTCGACAAGCTGTCGAGATTGGGCACCAGCCGAACGGGTTCGGCCGGCACCACCTCGGGCTCAGGCTGGGACCGAGCCCCGAAGCAACCCCCACCGATCGCCATGCAGCCGATCGCCAGCGAAATCCACACCCGCTTCAACACGCTTGTCGGTTTCGGGCGCGCCAGCCAGTTTGGCATCCGTGTTCGCAACGACGTTCATTGTTGGATGGCGATTTCATCGAGGGGCGGTGACGATAGCCGACCCCGGCACGGGTGGCCAAACGTGAGGCGCAATACAACCCTCATCCTACTGGCGGCTGCGCTGGTTCTGGTGGTCGCGCTCTGGCGCTATCAGGCGCGCGACTACCGACCCGTTTTTAGCCGCGTTGCCGGAACCCTGATTCAGGTGCGTGATTCAACCGGTATCGGCCGGGCGCAGGACGGCAAGCAGCTGACCGAGGTTACTCTGATCAGCGACACCGGACTCGAGGTGCGGGTGCGCGTTCGCGCCCTCGGCGAACGGACCGGTACGCGCTACCCGGCCGCGCTGTTGGTTGGTGGGATGAGGACCGGTCGCAAAACGGTCGACGTGCCTCCCGAAACCGAGAATCTGATCCTCGCTAGCGTCGACTACCCGTACGACGGCCCGCAGTGGCCTCGGGGATGGCAGTGGGTGCGGTACCTTATTCCTCTGCGCCGCGGATTTCTGGAGACGCCCCCGGCGCTCCTGCTGGCGGCCCAGTATCTATACACCCGAGACGATGTGGACCCCGAACGCGTTTCGATCATCGGCGTGAGTCTCGGGGTCCCGTTCGCGGCAGCCACCGCAGCGACCGACCGGAGGCTGTCGGGGGCTGCGCTGCTGCACGGGGGTGCCGACATTCGTCGCATGGCGCACTACGCTTATGCCGATGAAGGACCCGCTTGGGTGATGGATGGTTTGGCGATCGCGACCGCATGGACCGTGGCGCCGCTCGAACCTGCCAAATATGCCGGCGAGATCGCACCTCGTCCGACACTGGTCGTAAACGCCACCGACGACAAGCGCATCGACCCCCAGAGCGGTGATCGGCTTCAACGAGCAGTCCGTCAGCCAAAACGGGTCATCTGGCACGAAAGCGGTCATGTGCACCGCACCCAAACTGAGATCGTGGCCGAGCTTATGCAGATGACGCTCGACTGGATGACCGCCACTGGGCTGCGATAGGCCTATCCAGGCGCGGGTTGACGCCAGACCGGGTAGACGGCGACATTGATTGCACGTCTGGGCGCCCCCCCTGTGCGTTCCTGGACAACCGGCTCGAGGACGACGACTCTTTTTCCGAACTTGGACCCCGAGGGAGGTCTCTCGCATGCGGTTTTTGAAGCTCTTTCCTGTTTTTGCGTTTGCCGCGCTGATATCGATCGGCGCCTGTCAACAGGCCCAGGACGCCGCCGACACCGCCACCGAAGCCATAGACGACGCGGCCACCGAGGTCGAGGGCATGGCCGATGACGCCATGGAAGCGGTGGACGAGATGGGCGATGACGCCATGGAAGCGGTGGACGAGATGGGCGATGACGCCATGGACGGTGAGAACCCGTGCAACCCGTGTGCGGGCAATCCTTGCAGTCCGGACGCGACTAATCCCTGCGCGGGTGAGTAAGGCAACACTAACGCGTAAGCGCGGGATCATCGCGTAACGTTAAAGCGGCCGTCCCGGTGGGGACGGCCGCTTTCGTTTTCCCGCCCCAATCGACAGAGGTCAATGCCAAACATCGATACCATGTTGCACGAAGAGCGGCGATTCCCACCGCCCACCGAGTTCGCTGCCCGGGCCCACATCGGATCGATCCAAGAGTACGAACAGCTCTACCGGGAGTCGATCGACGATCCGGAGACGTTCTGGACCCGGATGGCCGTGGAGCTCGACTGGATCGAGCCCTGGCAGCGGCTTCTCGACTGGGAACCCCCGTTCGCCCGCTGGTTCGTGGGCGGCAAGCTCAACGCCTCTGCCAACTGTCTCGATCGACACCTCGAATCGCAAGGTGACAAGGTCGCGATCCGTTGGGAGGGGGAGCCGCCAAACGAGCAACGCGATCTGACTTACTCCGAGCTTCACGCCGCGGTGTGTCGGTTCGCTGCAGGACTCCGTGCGCTGGGACTCGAAACCGGCGATCGAGTGGCGATCTACATGCCGATGGTCCCCGAGTTCGTGATCGCTTGTCTCGCCTGCGCCCGGCTGGGCCTCGTGCACACGGTGATCTTCGCCGGCTTCAGCGCCGAGGCGATCAAGGAACGCGTCAACGACTCCGGGGTTCGCGCCATTGTGACGGCGGATGGCGGGTGGCGCCGTGGCAAGGTGCTCGAGCTAAAGGCCGCCGTCGATCGCGCGGTAGTCGATTGCCCGTCGGTCGAGCACGTGATCGTGTTACGCCGGACAGGAACCGAGGTCGATTGGACCGATGGCGTGGATCGTTGGTGGAGCGACGTCGTTCGCGAAGCACCAATGCATTGCGAGCCGGTCGCCCTGGACGCCGAACACCCGCTCTTCATCCTTTATACCTCGGGCACGACCGGTAAACCCAAGGGCGTTCTCCACACCACCGGTGGCTACTTGCTCGGGGCTACGTTGACCACCAAGTACGTGTTCGACCTCCGCAACGAGGACATCTTCTGGTGCACAGCCGACGTCGGGTGGATCACCGGCCACTCGTACATCGTCTACGGCCCGTTGGCGAACGGGGCGACGCTGGTGATGTACGAAGGCGCTCCCAACCAGCCCGAGCCCGATCGCTTCTGGGACATCGTCGAGCGTCACCAAGTAACGATCTTCTACACCGCCCCGACCGCCATTCGCGCATTCATGAAGTGGGGCGATAAATGGCCCGCCCGCCATGACCTGTCGTCGCTGCGCCTGTTGGGCACCGTCGGCGAGCCGATCAACCCCGAGGCGTGGATGTGGTACCACCGTACGATCGGCGACGAGCGATGTCCGATCGTCGACACCTGGTGGCAGACAGAGACCGGGTCGATCCTGATCACGCCGCTGCCCGGAGCCACCGTGACCAAACCTGGATCGGCGACCAAACCGTTCTTCGGCGTCGAGGCCGATGTCGTAGACGAAAACGGCGAGTCCGTCGGACCGGGTGCGGGTGGCCTGCTGGTTCTCAAGCGGCCTTGGCCGTCGATGCTGCGGACGATCTACGGCGACGACGAGCGATACCACGAGCAGTACTGGTCGAAGTATGGGGATCGTAATTGGTACTTCACGGGTGACGGCGCGCGCATCGACGAGGACGGCTACTTGTGGATCGTGGGTCGCGTCGACGACGTGTTGAACGTCAGCGGCCATCGATTGGGGACCGCGGAGATCGAGAGCGCGTTGGTCGCCCACGACTCGGTCGTCGAAGCCGCCGTCGTGGGCCGGCCGGACGAGATCAAGGGTCAAGCGGTGGTCGCTTTTTGCACGCTCGAGCTGGACTCCGAACCGACCGAGGCACTAAAGGGCGAACTCAAGGCGTTTGTCGGCGAACAGATCGGCCCGATCGCCAGACCGGCCGAGATTCGGTTCGCCGAGGCTGTCCCCAAGACCCGCAGCGGTAAGATCATGCGGAGATTGCTCAAGGACATCGCCTCGGGTGCCGAAGAGATCGGCGACACGACGACGCTCGAGGATTACTCGGTGCTGGCCGCGCTGCGAGAGTCCGAAGAGACCTAGCGGTCCAGGCGCGTCGCCAATACCTCGAGCGCCGCGTCGACCACTGCTTCGGGCTCAGGATCGGTGAATGGCTCGAGACTGGCCCGTGTCCGGCGCGGCCAGTGGCGGGCATCGGCGCCGGCTACCGCCACCCCCGGGAGGTGGGCCGCGGGGCCGTGAACGGCGGCGCTCGAACGTCCAAACACCGCCACCACCGGCGTCCCGACCAAACCCGAGAGGTGCATCGGGCCGGTGTCCATCCCGATAAACAGGTCGCATTGGGAGAGCAGGTACATGAGCTCTCGGATCGTCGTCGGCGGTATCAGGTGTGCGTCGCCGAGTGCATCGGCGAGCGCTTTGGCCTCTTTCTCTTCCGCCGGACCCCAACCGATCAGCAGCGTGCCGCCCGAGCGCTGCACAACTTCTCTCAGCGCCGACTCCAATTGAGCCGGATCCCATCGCTTGTGGCTACCACTCGCGCTCGAACCGGGATAGGCCAACAACCAGGGTCGCGCCCGGTCATGCATGCCATCGAGGAATCGATCCACGCGCGCTCTTTCTTGGGGTCCGAACTCCGAACGGGCGGCGACCACGTCCGGAACGTCGAGCCAATCCACCAGCGAGCGATGTCGCAGATGACGGTTGACGTTTTTTCCAGGCGGGTACCGGACGCCGTGGTACCAGAGCCAGGCGAGGTTGCGCGCGTGGCCGGGCCCCCAACCGACACGAACCGCTTGGCCACCGGCAGCGACCGCCCACACCGCGCCCTTTAGCATCCCCTGGAAGTCGAGCACCAAATCGTAACCACGGGCGCGCATCCGCGAACGGAGACTCCACGGACCGCGCGACAACACCTCTCTCCAGCGCCTAAAAGGAACTTCGAAGAGCTGGTCGATCTGCGGGTGACCGCGGAGCACGTCGACCGCCTTCGATTGGACCACCCAATCGATCTCGGCGTTGGGAAAGCGTTGTCGGAGGCCGTTCAACATCGGCAGCACACGCGCCACATCCCCGATCGAGCCCAGCCGGACGATCAGGATGCGGCGCGGGTCGGCAGGCAGCGCGCGGAGCATCGACGGAAGGTACTTGGCCGCCTGGAGGGCGTGTATCTTTGTCAGTAGGAGGCGATTGCATGAACCAGCGCGAAACCGGAACGATCGAGGTCAAGCGTGGCCTCGCCCAGATGCTGAAGGGCGGCGTCATCATGGACGTCACCACGGTCGAGATGGCGAAGATCGCCGAGCAGGCAGGCGCGGTGGCGGTGATGGCGCTCGAGCGCGTCCCGTCGGACATCCGAGCCGATGGCGGCGTCGCCCGGATGGCA
>JBDHFX010000113.1:0-5256 GCA_039590215.1 Gemmatimonadota bacterium
CCCGTCGCTGAAGTACTCGTTCTCCGGATCCGCGCTCATGTTCGCGAACGGGAGCACCGCGATCGAGCGGTCGATCTGCCCGACGTCCGCGGTGGCGACCCGCGAATCACCGGCAGCCGATTGTTCGCTATCTCGGTCTTGAACACGGGAGATCAACAGCAGGGCCAACACGATCGTCCCGGCCAGCAGCGCGCCGCCCAAGGCGATCCAACGTCGCTTGTTCGGCTTGGCGGTTTGAGCACGTGGCATCGTCGCTGCGGCTTGAACCGTTGGCTGCGGCTCCTCCAACGAAGCCCCCGCGGCCATCGTTACACCGTAGACCGGGACCGCTTCGCCGATACCCTTTAGCTCGCGATCGCCGAGCGGCTCCAGCTCGAAGTCGTCGCGTCGGTGGAGCTGTCGCCACACGTAGTCGCTGACGAGCACCTGCCCTGGTTGAGCGACGGTCTGAAGGCGCGATGCGAAGTTGAGGCCGTCACCGTACGCATCGCCGTCCGCCGTGGTGACGATCTCACCCAAATGGAGACCGGCATGGGCTCGGGCAGGCGTGCTCGCGCTCTGAGAGCGCTCTTCGAAATCGCTCACGATCTTGAGCGCCGTCCGCGTCGCGCTATCGGTGCTGGTAAAAACCACGAGCGCGCCGTCGCCGAGGAATTTGACGACTCGACCGCCGTAGCGGGCAACGACATCGCGGGTCACAGACTGGAAGAGGTCGACGAGTTTGAGCGCCCGG
Organism: Gemmatimonadota bacterium; assembly: GCA_039590215.1. Classification (GTDB taxonomy): domain Bacteria; phylum Gemmatimonadota; class Gemmatimonadetes; order JACCXV01; family JAHWKZ01; genus CAMYLR01. Next base: position 734 of record JBDHFX010000113.1, read on the forward strand.
TCTTCGTGAGCGGCAGCCAACTTGGTGTACCCGCACACATCGACGAACAACACCGCCGCCAAACGGCGATCACCAGACTCCACCGTTGCGCTCACATCCGTAATCTAGGCTCCGGCCAAATGTCTGGCCTTTACGCGGGCAACAAGTTTGGCTTACCCGATGTGCTCGATCTCGGCGTCGGGCGAGGTGGCGGCCACGAGGTGTCGGGCGCGATCGGCGGCGCAGCCAAAGATGGCGGTGCCGGCCGCGTCGGCCGTCATACACGAGTCGGCGCTTACGGTCACACTGTGGAGCGGTGATCGGCGGGGCGCGCCGGTAACCGGGTCGAGCAGGTGGTGGTAGCGCCGCCCGGCGTGCTCGAAGAACTGCTCGTAGTCGCCCGACGTCGCGACGGCGCGGTTTGTGACCTTCACCGTGTGGGTGACCCGGTCGCGATCGCTCGATGATCGAATGCCGATCTCCCACGGATCACCGTCTTGTGAGACGCCGAGGGCGTAGAGGTCTCCACCGACATTGACCAACGCGTTGCGGATCCCCCATTCGCGAAGCGCATCGACCGCCCGGTCGACGCCATACCCCTTGGCGATCCCGCCGAGATCGATCGCCAGGTCGCGGTCACGAAACACGACCACCGGTGCACCGTTGGCGCGCTGATCGACCTCTAGCCACTGGTAAAACTGTCGATTTGCGTAGCGTCGCACGTCCATATCCGGCGGCGGAGCCAAACGTCGCTCCACGTCCCACAGCGCCACCGCGTTGGCTAGGCACGGGTCGAATACGCCGCCGCTCGCTTTCGCCCAACGCAACGCCTCGATGAGGACGTCGGCGGTCGGCTGGCTGACAACGACCGGCCTAGCGGCCGCCAACCGGTTTGCGCGACCGACATCCGAATCCCCGCGGAATCGTGTCATGGTGCGATCGACCCACCTGAGCGCGTCGAGCGCCGCGCTGATAGCTCCGTGAGCGTAGCGTGGATTCTGATGCACGACGGCGAGCTCGGCGATCGTTCCCATGACGGGCGCAGTCCGGCGGACGACACGCCGACCGGGCTGGATCGCCCTCGGCAACGAAGCGACCACAAACGCGCCGATTCCGAGAGTCAGAAAGAGTCGCCGATTCGGCAGCGACTGTTGATCGCCGTTACGCTCACCCATCATTCCACTCCTCTTCGGCTGTTCCGGTGCCGCATGTCTCACACCCGGACCGGTCGCGTCTACCACAAGTACCGCACGCTGGGTCTCTGCCCGACTGGAGCATCACCAACGCGAACACGACGAACAGTGCGGCCGCCGCCACAATCCCGACCACGGCGCTCACGAGCTCAACAACCCGGCAAAGCCCATAAATGCCATCGACAGGCTGGCGGCGACGATCAACACGAGCCCCATGCCGCGGGCCAATCCGGGAAGATCGGAGAGCTCGGTTTGCTGGCGGATCGACGCCATCAGAACCAGCGCCAGGGCCAATCCGAGCCCGGCACCGACCGCGAAGGACAACCCTTCAAGGAACCCGTAACCGCGATTCGTCTGGAAGATCGCCAACCCCAGGATGGCACAGTTGGTCGTGATCAGCGGAAGAAAGATGCCCAGCTCGCGAAACAGCATCGGACTCAACTTCTTGATCGTCATCTCGACGATCTGGACCAGCGACGCGATCACGACGATAAACGAAATGAGCCTCAGGTACGGAGCGTAAGCCAACACAAACGTGTTGAGAAACCAAACCGTGACCGACGTCAATACCATGACGAAGATGTTGGCCGCCCCCATGCGCAACGCGGTAGCGACGCGCGCCGACACGCCCATGAAGGGGCACAACCCCAGGAACAGTGCGAGCGTAAAGTTGTTGACGACCATCGCCGAAATCAGAATCCAGAAGAGATCGCTCATGCCGCCCTCCGCGTCGCCACGCCGTGGGGCCAGCGCCGAACCTGGGCCAGAGCACCCTCGGTGCGCCCCCGCCACCATCCGAGCACGAGCAGGAACACACCCAACGTGAGGAAGCCACCCGGCGGGAGGATCATGATGATCCACGGCTCGTAACCGGCGCCGAACAGGCTGTACCCGAGGATCGACCCGTTACCGAGTACTTCGCGCACCGTGCCCATCATGAGCATCGCGATCATAAACCCGGTGCCGGTCCCGGCTGCGTCGAGCACCGCCCGAGAAACGGGACGCTTCGAGGCGAACGCTTCCTGCCGCCCGAGGATCATGCAGTTGACAACGATCAGCGCGATAAACGCGCCCAGCGCTTTGTGGATCTCGGGCACGACCGCCGCCAGCACCAGGTCGGCAATCGTCACGAACGTGGCGATAATCAGGATGTAGGCGGAGATCCGCACTTCGTGCGGGATGAATCGCTTGAACGCCGACACCAGCAAGCTCGATCCCATCAGGACAAAGAACGTGGCCAACCCCATCGCCAGGCTGTTGGCTACGGTATTCGTTACCGCTAGCGCTGGGCACAGTCCGAGCAGCTGGATGAGCACCGGGTTCTCGCGCCAGATGCCCCGTACGAGATCGTGCTGCGCGGTCGTCTCGGCCTTCATTGCTTAACTGTCGATGGATATGTATCGAGCAGCGAGCCGAGCTCCTCGAGTCGATTATTGATGATCGCGATTACGGTGCGCGATGAGATCGTCGCACCGGTGATCATGTCGACCTCGTGCGGGTCGCCCTGCCCAGCGCCCTGTTTGACCCCGATCAGCGGCGTCTGGACACCGTCGAACTCGGCCACGAAGTCGACGTCCTTCTCGATCTTGTCGCCGAGACCCGGGGTCTCCTTGCTCTCCAACACTTCCATTCCCACGACTTCGCCGCTGCTCGGATCGTAGCCAAAGATCAACCGGATGATGTCCTGATACCCCGGCTCGCCGCCGGTGATCGCAAACCCCACCGGCACATCGGATTCGTCGTAGCCCAAGAACACGCGTTCCAGATCGCGCTCGAGCACGCCTTCGGGTGGCGTTTCGCGCAGCGCACCGTCGACGACGTACAACGTGTCGTAGTGGGCCGGGGCGGCGAGGACGTTGTCGATCGCGGCGGCCAGCACGGCCGCTCGATGGGCCTCGATTTGTGGTTCGGCCCACTCGAAGACGACGACGATCAACAGACCGGCCATCCCTCCGGCTGTCGCCAACGTCATCACCAACCGCCATGCTGGCGCACCACGTATCGTCATGCCGCTGCCACCCCGTCACCTTGTCTTCCGAACACGCGTGGCTGAGTCGCCTGATTGATGAACGGCACCAGCGCGTTCATCAGCAGGATCGCGTACATCACACCCTCAGGCAGCCCGCCCCAGACGCGAATCACCACCACGAGGGCGCCGATCCCAGCGCCAAACACCCACGCCCCGCGCCGGGTGACAGGCGATGTCACCGGGTCGGTCGCCATGTAGATCGCACCCAACATCAAGCCGCCGGAAAAGAGCATGAACAGCGGCCCGGGATAACTCGAGTTGATCGCCGTCAAGATCCCCGATAGTCCGGCCACGGTAACAAAGATCGCCACCGGGATCCGCCAATCCAGGTACTGCTTGATCGCCAGATAACCGCCACCCAGCAGGATCAACAACGCCGCCGTCTCGCCGACCGACCCCGCGGTGTTGCCCATAAACAGATCACCGACCGGCGTCGACGTGGCCTCGAACTTCATGAGCCCGAGCGGTGTGGCCTCCGTCACCGCGTCGCTCGACGACCGCATGAGCGGTAGCGCGAAATTGTCTCCGCGCAACTCTGTGAAGCTGCCACCGACCGCCGGCCACGTCGTGATCGCGGCTGGAAAGGCAGCCTGCAGAAACGCGCGCCCGAGCAGCGCCGGGTTGAACACGTTTTGTCCCAAGCCGCCGAAGATCAGCTTGCCGAACCCGATGCCGAACGCGCCCCCAAGGAAAGCCATCCACATCGGCATCCCGGCCGGCAAGCAAAGCCCCAGCAAAACACCGGTGATCGCCGCCGAGCCGTCGCCGAGGCTGCCGGCCGAGCCGAACACGCGCTCGGTCAGAACCGCGCCAGCCGTCGCCGCCGCGATCACCAGCAGCGCGCTCACCCCAAAGAAGTACGCCGCCACCGTCACGATCGGCGCCAGACTGCCGACCACCGACCACATGATCCGGCGGGTGGTGTCGCCACCTTTTAGGTGCGGCGACGCCGTCAACTCGAAGTGTGGGTCGCTCACGCGGCCTGCGTCGCGATCTTGTGCAGCGCGGCCTTCCCTATGGCAAACATCTGCGACAAGGGGATGTTGGACGGGCAGACGTAGGAACACGCCCCGCACAACATGCAATCGGCGAGATGCGTGGCCTCCATCTCTTCGTAGCGGCCGACTTGTGCCAACGAGCCGAGCAATTGCGGATTCAAGAACACCGGGCACGCATCCAGACAACGCCCACAGTGGATACACGGGTAAGTCGGGTGGCGCTCGGTTTCGGCGCGGGTCAGGACCACCACGCCGGTCGTCCCCTTTATGATCGGCACATCGAGATCGGTCTGGGGCGCGCCCATCATCGGCCCGCCAAACAAG
>JBDHFX010000114.1:0-5735 GCA_039590215.1 Gemmatimonadota bacterium
GACGACGGCATATTTCCTCAACCAAGCGCACGGTTTCAATTCCGTTCATGGGCGAATGCCGTCAATCGCGACCGGCGCCAACGCCGCCAACCGTGACTTGATCTACGTAGGAATTTCGGGCGACGGCGATTCCCTTTCGATCGGATTGGGCCAGTTATGTCACGCGATCCGGCGAAACATCAACATGCTCTACATCATCGAGAATAACGGCGTGTACGGGTTGACAAAGGGACAATTCTCGGCCTCGGCCGACGTGGGATCGTTGTCCAAGCGGGGCGACCGCAACCCCTTAGCCCCGATGGATCCGGTGGCGCTAGCGCTCGGAATGGGCGGTACTTTTGTGGCCCGAAGCTTCTCCGGGGATAAGCCGCAGCTCGTGCCGATCCTGAAGGCAGGGTTGGCTCATCCTGGATTCGCCCTCGTCGATGTGATCTCTCCATGCGTGACGTTTAACGACCACCAGGGATCGACCAAGAGCTATCTGTTCACACGTCAGCACCACCACGAAGCGGTGAGCGCAGACTTTGTACCGATGCTGGACGAAATCGAGACCGAGTACGGTGAAGGCAGGACGATCGATGTCACGGTTCACGGAGGTGGTGTGGTCCGCTTTCGAAAGGTACCCGAAGAGTACGACCCCACTGATCGGGATGCTCGGCATCAGGAAGGTGAGATTGTGACTGGACTCCTGTTCCTAGAACCCGAGTCAAGCGATTACCTCGCTCTCAAGAAGACCGTCGCGACGCCGTTGGTCAATTTGCCGTTCGAAGAGCTTTGTCCGGGCCGGGAACAGTTGGCGGAGCTAATGAACGAGTTTCGTTAGTCTCTCATCGGGTCAACGAAGCGGGCGTCGAAAAATGTCTTGCCATACAAAGAACGCCGGCTTGGCCAAATTGTGTGGGTTCGATGAGTTGGTAGGCCGACCAAGTGCGAGCTACAGAATCGGCAGGTAGTACTCCACCTCGGCCCGACTGACATGGGCTCGAGCTTCCTGCCAGATGATTCGCTTGTTGCGAAGGAGCTGCTCGAAGATGTGCTCGCCGAGTGTCTCGCGCATCAGCTCGCTCTCGCTCGTCATGCGGATCGCGTCGCCGAGGTCCTCCGGCAGTGTCGCGATTCCGTGGCCGACGCGCTCATCGTCAGTCATCTCGTAGATATTGACGTTATTAACCGGATCCGGTGGCTCCATGCGCTGCTCGATGCCTCTCAGTCCAGCCGCCAACATGCAAGCGAACGCCAAGTATGGGTTACACGCGGGATCGGGGATGCGAAGTTCGATACGTGTGGACTTCTCCTTCCCCGGCTTGATGTTGGGAACGCGTACCATCGTCGATCGATTGGCATTCGCCCACGATATGTAGATCGGCGCCTCGTATCCGGGAACGAGCCGTTTGTACGAGTTCACCCATTGATTTGTTACCGCTGCGAACTCAGTGGCGTGGTGGAGCAAACCCGCGATGTAATGGCGGGCGCTGTCAGAGAGGTGGAACTCGGCATCTTCATCGAAAAACGCATTGCTGGCGCCCTTAAACAGCGACTGGTGGCAGTGCATTCCACTGCCGTTCTCGCCCAATATCGGTTTTGGCATGAACGTCGCGTAGAGCCCATGCTCGTAGGCCGTTCTCTTGACGACCGTCTTGTACGTTTGGACGATATCTGCCATTCGAAGCCCCTCGGCGTAGCGCAAGTCGATCTCGTGCTGACCGGGAGCGACCTCGTGATGGCTATACTCGACATGGATTCCCATCCGTTCGAGTTTTTGAATTGTCTCCTTGCGAAGATCGTTGCCCTCATCGAGCGGCAACAGGTCGAAATAACCACCCTTGTCCATCGGTGTGGGATCGTCATCGGAAGGGAAGTAGAAGTACTCGAGTTCTGGACCGACATAGAAGTCGAACCCCATCCCCTTTGCTTTCTCTAGGACTCGCTGGAGCACGTACCGTGGATCACCATCGTATGGCTGGAGATCCGGGGTCTGAATGTCGCAGATCATTCGGGCTACGGTTTGGCCGTCCGTCTGCCATGGCAAGATCTGGAACGTAGACGGGTCCGGCTTGGCGATCATGTCACTTTCCTGGATTCTCGTGAACCCCTCGATCGATGACCCATCGAACCCCATCCCCTCATCGAGGGCTGTCTCCAGTTCGTGAAGGGTTATGGCGAAGCTCTTGAGAAACCCGAGGATGTCGGTGAACCAAAGGTAGATGTACTTGACCTTCTGCTTCTCGACGATGGCAAGGACTTGATCGCGATCCATGTTGACTCCCGGCATGCGCTGCGAGTGGATTGTTCGCGGCCAGACGACAACAAAAAACCGCGGCAGAGGCTAGGAATCCTCCACCCCGGTCTTTTGCACCCCGTGGTGTAACCCGAGCCAAGCCCGGGCCTGCAACGCTCGGATCCACCACACGATCGGCCCCAATGGGCGGAAACCCTAGTTGCACTTCCTAGACGAGTTCATTCTAAGGGCCCGAGGCGGATTGTCAAGATCGGAAGATCGACGCGTGGGTGGGGGCGCACCACGGCAGGACTGCTCTACAATGATCGGCCGAGCAGGTCCCCCAGCGCGCGTCGTCGTCGCCGACTCAGCCGTAGTTCGGTGCCGTCTTTGAGGATAACCACGTACGCGCCGTTGAAATACGGTTGGAGTTCGGCGATCTGGTCGATGTTGACGATGACCGACCGATGAATTCGCGTAAATCGACGCGGGTCTAGCTTGCTCTCGAGGTTGGTTAGGGACTCACGCATCTGGTGGATCTCCTTGCCAACATGGATTCGGACGTTGTAATCCGCTGCCTCGATCCAGTCGATCTCGTCGACTCTCTGGAAGAAAATCCTATCGCCATCACGGATCATGATGCGGTCCCACTTGTTGATTGCGGCTGATCCGGTCGCGGATGCCCTCCCAACCTCGGCGTCGACTCTCCAGAACTGCCCAACGAGCTCGAGGATTTCTCTGCGCAACGTCACTGCTTCCTCGTTCTGAATCGTCTCGGTCGCACGGGCGAGCGTCCTCTCAAATCGTTCGTCGTCGAATGGCTTGAGGAGATAATCGAGGGCGTCGAACTCGAACGCTCGCAGCGCGTGCTCGGCATGTGCAGTAACGAAGATGACCACTGGCGGTGAGTTCTGGTCGATCGCCTGGAGTAGCTCGAAGCCATTCATCTCAGGCATGTGGATGTCGAGAAAGACAAGATCCGGGTCGAGTTCCTGGAGTGCCAGTAGGCCATCCCGGGCGGAGCCGAATTGTCCCACGACCTCATACCCGTCACGATTCTCAAGAAGCTTGATCACGTGGCTTCGGGCCAACGGCTCGTCGTCAATCACCACCGCGCGGATTGGACGGATGACCATTCTTAGCCGATCGCTCCAACGGGTGCGAGTCGGAACGGGACGATGAGTTCGACACCGAAGCCGCCCTCATCAGGCAGGAACGTTCGGAATTCGTGTTGCCGACCGTACAACTCGACCAGCCGGAAGCGGACGTTCGCTAGGCCAACGCCCGTACGTCCTTCTGATGGATCTTTCTCCCGCCCATCTCCGTCCCCCACGCCGTCGTCGACAACTCGCAAGCTGAGCATCCCATTCTTGCGCCGTGCCGTGATCGTTATCCGGCCTCCGTGTTGCCGTGGAGCGATCCCATAGCGCACCGCGTTCTCGACCAATGGTTGCAAGATCAGGTTGGGGACCATGGCATCGAGGACCTCAGGTTCGACGATCATTTGTACATCGAGGTGTTCGGAAAAACGGACCCTCTCGATATCGAGATACAGCTCCATGCACTCCAATTCCTGTTGCAGGGGCATCTCTTGGATGCCCTGCGTTTCGAGCGTGAGCCGGAGCAGATCGCCGAGACGCACGAGCATCCGACGGGCCATCTCGGCATCTTCGTCCATCAATGACGATATGGAGTGCAAAGTGTTGAATAGGAAATGGGGTTGGAGCTGCACCTTGAGGGCTTGGAGATGGGCTTGCGCAAGCTGTGCTTCCAAGTGGGCCGCGCGGAGTGCGCTGGTTCTGTAACGATCTTGGTAGTCGACCATGTACCCGGCACCGAGGATTGCCCAGTAGATGAGATACTCGAACGGGAAGTAAGTACCGGCGAAGTACCTCATCCCTTGAAGAAGTGAATCTGTTGATCCCCCGCCACCGATCGCTTGCGTTGCAACGCAGTCTAGGAGAATGTGGATTCCGCCGATGACACCAGCGATCAGTGCGTGCACGGCGACGTTGGGCCAGAGTCTCTCGCCTTCCAGTTGAAATCGACGCCCGAACAACAAAACAAGCGGTGTCAGCAGCGCCCACAAATACCAGAACGGCACCGCGATCATCAGGGCCCACACCCATGACGCGGGTTCTCCGTCCTCGAGCATCCGGATGTAGATGACGATTGCACCGATCGCGGCTGGAGCCGACCACAAGGCGAAAAGGACGGCCCAGAATCGCACTCGGTGGAAGTTCCAGGGCAGAGTCTGCCGGAGGGGTTAGCCCCTCCGGTTTGGCTCCGCTCCGTCCAGCAGGTCTCTCGTTAGTTGGCGTGTAGCCCCGGCTCCCAGAGAGCCGTGTCAGGATGAAAGGCGCTCCACGCGAACCAGTAGGCGAGCGTCGCCGGCACGAGGTCGCCTTCCAGCGTTGTGGCGAAGACGGTCTCGGTTTCGGGGACGTAGTAGACAAACAACTCCGCGCTTCCGACGACCGCTCGAACCGGTCGCGGTTGATCAACCAATCGCTCGAGCGGAAATGCCGCCACCGATTGGTCTCGCGTGATACCGAGCACCACCGATTTTGCCAACAGCCGATCGTCACGATGGTTCACCGGGAACATCGTTCGTTGACTGTTTGCGTAACTCAAGTACGGGTCGTTTTCGTAGTCGCGCCGATGACCGGTGTCTCGGGACAGGACCAACCCGTTCGGGTGCTGCTCGCGCCAATGGGCCCAGGTGGTGTGGACCAGGGGCTCAAGTTCTAATCGCTCGCCCCTTAACGTGCCGGTGACTGCTTCGCGTTCGATTTGCGACCACAGGCTCTCGGTCTGACGATCGTACATCAGGACATCTGAGTTGTAGAGAAGCCCCGACACCCCGAAATCGAGCCGTTGATCACCGACATGGGGATCGAACGCCATCCCGGTGCCGCACAGCGGGCAGTAGGTGACTACGATTGGCTCGCCCCCGATCTCATCATTGACTATTTCGTGCCAGTTCAGAATGCGCAGTGGGTACGCCTTGGCCTCACCGTCTAGCTCCAACGCCAGAAGCCGGTCCTGAGGACGCAACCATTCGACCTCCCCCGCGAGCTCGAACGCCGGACTCATGAGTGCCGGGATGCCGTCCCGTGGCGGCCCCCCACTCATGATGTCGTCGATCGGAATCGAGCTCGACGAGATGTCGAACCCGTTCAGTTGTTGTCCGCTGGCGGTGTCGTGACTGACGATCAGAAACAGCAGGCCAATCGACATGACACCCGTGCCGGCCCTCAGTCTCACGTAACTAGTTGCCACCGCATGGGTTAGCCCTGGCACATGGGTTAGCCCCAGCACACGGATTCGCGGCTGATTTCGGCGCGTTGAACTCGCGCCCGAGCTTGGGATCCACCGAGCTCTCAAGCGCCGCGGGATTCGCGGTGCCCTCGACTAGCTCGACGTTGCGCACGATGATCGCACGGTTGGGTCCCTTCTCGATCAAGGTTCCGCTCGCCCGTACACGCTGCTCCGCGAACTGGATGACGGTCGGGTT
>JBDHFX010000115.1:0-8753 GCA_039590215.1 Gemmatimonadota bacterium
CGCCCGCCAGGCGAAGTAAAGGTCGACCGCGTACTCCGGGAGAATGGCGATCAGCGCGAGAATGGCGATCGCCAGCGCCTGGCTGATCTCCAGTTGTGCGACCTCGGCAGCCCAGGAGAGCAAGAACGCCGCGCCGAGGATGCCAGCCCCAAAGACCAGCGCCTCGATCGGTGCGGCCGCGTGCACACCCGTCAGCCGGAAGACAAGCGCAGGGATGGTGAGTGCAATCGCGCTGTTCAGCCAGGCGAGGCTGAGCCACGGTCTCATTCGTCGGGGGTCGGGCTCGGGGAATGCGCGTTCGCCAGGCACTCGTCTGCCCACCAGCGCTTGATCTCGGCTGCCACCGTATCCGGAGCGTCGACGTGCGGCCACCGGGCGGTTCCCGAGACCACCTGCTGGGTGATATCGGGGCGCACGGCGTGGTAGTGCTCTGGCGCGAGCGGGTTGGTCTGCGCTTCGGAGCCCCAGAGGACGAGCGCGGGGGCACCGAGCCGAGCGAGCGCCGGCCGTGGGTCCCACGCCAGGTCACCGCTCCAAAGCGACCAGAGCGCCCAGCGGCCGCCTGGCTGGCGGGCCGACCGCGACAGTTGTTCCGCCCGAGTCTCCAAATCGGTTGGCTCGACCGCCAGCGTGCGGCGGAGAGACGTCTTCCGCCATGCCGGACTCGCATGCCACCAGTGATAGGCTGCCCCGAGCGGTGAACGGAGACCCTGGTAAACCAGGGGTCGCCACGTTGGCGCCTCGAGCAGCCCGGGTCCCTCCGCTTCGGGCGGCGCCAGCATGACCACGCCCGAGACGAGGTTCCCTAGCCGCACCGCGGCCTCGGTTGCGTACGCGGCTGACAGGCCGCAGCCGATCAGTAGTGTGGGTCGCTCGATGACGTGGCGCGCGAACTCGACGATCGCATCGAAGAAGAAGTCCGGCCCGTAGCGCATCGACGGTCGACCCGAGCGGCCGAATCCCGGCAAGTCGACCGTGTAGATCGTGAACTCCTCCGCGAGCTGGTCACCGAGGGGCGCCATCTCCAGCCCAGAGGCGCCGGTGTACAGATCATGGAGCAGCAACGCGGGGGCACCATCGCCGCGAGTGGTGTGAAAGATCTCTGCGTGCCGCCAGCCGTAACGATCCGGACGGCCGGGCGGTGGTGGTGGAGGCTCGGGCGGCCTGGCGACGGCGGCTCGAGCGGTGGCTGCTGCTACTGCTGCGAAGATGCCGCCGACCGCTTTTCGCCCCCTGCCCACCCCTGCTACTCGGCGTCGTTGGTCAGGGCGTGCACTGGAACCGAGCGCAGGTGCCGGTTGGCGACAAACACCTCGAACGAATACGTGCCCGCGTGTGGCAGCTGGAAGTTGTTGATGTCCATGATCGTCTGGGCGGTCATGGGTCGGCCCGGTTTCGCCCCTTGAAGCGACAGCTGCCCGTTCACCTTGAAGACTTCCTGGCCATCCTCGTCGGCGAGCTTGATCTCGAGCGGGTAGACGCCTTCCTCACCGATATGCGCCTCGACTCTGAGCACCAGCGCCAGATGGGGGTGGGTGCACGGAAAATCGGATGCGTGGATCGAATTGAAGATCCCGAGCAGGTTGAGTTTTCCCTCGCGGCTCACGTTGGCCGCGTCGCAGCAAACTGCGAGCGTCACGTCCATTGATGGCACAGTAAGCCCTTGAGGGGTCTGCGGCCAGCGGCGAAGAGGCTTGGCGTGGCCGGCTAACCGGCCAGGATGTCCATGTAACGGGAGGGTTGGGCGAGGTTGAGCGGTGGGTCGTAACGCCGGATGAATTGCCGCTCCGCCAAGCGCGCCTGCTCGGTCGAGAGCCCGCCGACCCAATGCACGAACTTGGCGCTCACACCACGCAGCTCCTCGAGCTCGAACAGTTGGAGCAGCTTGCGACGCAGGTTCTTGGCACTCCCTACGAGGAGCACCGGCTCGGGGCTGTTGCCGTCGCTGGCAGCGAGCAGGAACACGCCCATCGAGCTGGGCACGTGCATCCGGATCGAAAACCGACTCCAGCGTGTCTTATGCAAATCACCCTTCATGTTACAAAAACCGCAGCAACTTTCATGCCGTTGTATGGGTGGCGACGAGAGCGAAACAAAAGAGCGAGGCCGAGCCGGTCGACTTCCCCTGCCACTCGACCCCGCTCAAAGGGGGCGACCCCATCCTAATCGCCCCCATCCAACCGTTTGCCGCCGCTACGGGCGGTCTAGCGGGTCAGCACTTGCTCCACCCGCAGTGCTTGCATACCAGGCAGGCGTTTTCGTGGGTCACGGGGCCGCCGCAATCGGGGCACGTGGACATCGGCCTGGCGGCCATCGCTCCCGGTCCGCTGAATTCGTCGTTCTCGGCTGCCGCGCGAGCCACCGCGTTGGGGGTTGCGTGGCCATTCCCGTTGCCGTTTGTCCCGCGCCCACTGCGCTCCAAGTATCGCTCCAGCGCGCGTCCGATCGCATCGGGCGCCGACAGGATCAGCTCCCCGTTGTCCCATACCGGGTTGGGTCCCGAGATCCCCTTGAGCTGCTTGACGATGGCCGACGGATCGAGGCCCGATCGGAGACAAAGCGAGATCAGTCTACACATCGCTTCCGATTGCACGGCTGCAGTGCCGCCCGCCTTGCCCAGTGACGCAAAGACCTCGGCCAGGCCGGATTCGTCCTCGTTGATGGTGATGTAGAGGTTCCCGTCACCGGTACGGATGCGCTCGGTCACACCATGAGTGATCGTCGGTCGCGGCCGCGGCTTGGCGGGCTTGCGTGCCGGCGCTCCCGGTTCTGCCGTCGTGACCGACTTTTTGTCGGTGACGAGGATTCCCTCCCGACTGCCCTCGCGATACACGGTGATGCCCTTGAGACCCGCCTTGTAGGCGGCGATATAGATGTCCGCCACCGTCTCGACCGAGACGTCGGTTGGCAGGTTCACCGTCGACGAGATCGACGAGTCTACCCAGCGTTGGATCACACCCTGCATCCTCACGCGGAAGTAGGGATCGATGTCATGGGCCGTCACGATGTGGTCGGGCAACGCGTCATCGCCGCCCCAGAGCTCCTGCATCAACGGATGGTAAACGGTGTACTCGGAGAACGTTTCGCCATCGTCCTGCTTGACGCGCCGTTTGTATGAAGTGCAGAAGATCGGCTCGACTCCACTCGAGCATTGAGCCACGATCGAGCCGGTCCCCACCGGGGGCACGGTGAGCACGGTGGAGTTTCGCATCCCGAACTCTCCGACCTGATCCCGTAGATCGCTGGGCAACGCCTGGATGAACCTCGAGCCTGAAAGCTCAGGCCACGAGAAGAGCGGGTATGCGCCCTTCTCACGCGCCAGGTCGATCGACGTTTGATAGGCTGAGCGGGCGATCGTCTCCATGATCCGGTCGACCGTCTCGAGCGCTTCTTCGCTGTCGTAGCGAATCCCCATGCGGGCGAGCGCGTCGGCCAGGCCGGTGATCCCGAGGCCGACGCGGCGGTCGGACGCCACCGCGTGACGGATCTTCTCCAACGCGTGGTTGTCCATGTTGTAGTCGATCACGTCGTCGAGAAAGCGTGTCGCCGTGCGAGCGACCTCGGAAAGCTCCTCGACGTCCAGTGTTCCACCGGCGTCGACGAACTTCGACAGGTTGATCGATCCCAGGTTGCACGCGGTGTAGGCGGCCAGCGGCTGCTCGCCACAGGGATTTGTCGACGCGATCGGATTGGCGTATTCGACGTTGTGGTGCTCCCGCATGGTGTCCCAGAAGATGATCCCCGGTTCAGCGCTGGCGTGAGCGTTCTCGATGATCGTCCGCCATAGATCTCGGGCCCGCATCGTCTTGAAGACCTCACCGCCCCACCGCAAATCGAAGTCGGTGTCTTCGAGTACGGCCGTCATGAACTCGTGGGTGATAAGGCATGAGATGTTGGCGTACTGCACTTTGCGACGATCGTGGTCGTTCTTGATCGTGATAAAACTCTCGATGTCGGGGTGATCGACCCGCATAGTCAGCATGAGCGCGCCGCGCCGTCCGGCCTGGCTCACCGTATTGGTCGACTCCGATAGGAGGTTCATGAACGAAGTCGAACCCGGTGAACCGGCGACCGTGGCGTTTACCGGGGCACCCTTGGGGCGCAGGATCGACAGGTCGGTGCCCACGCCACCCCCGGTGCGATAGACCATGGCGCTCTCGGCGAGGCACTTGTAGATGCCCTCGAGGCTGTCCTCGGTGATCGGGATGACGTAGCAATTGGAGAGTGTGGGCTTGCGAAGAGCGTCGTCGCGACCCGCGCCGTGCATGACGCGCCCGCCGGGGACGAACTTGAAGTCGAACAGGATCGCAAAGAACTCCTCGAACCAGTAATCAGGGTCTTCCTCGACGGAGGCCAGCGCCCGCGCCACCCGCTCCCATAGATCGAATGGGCCCTCTTCGCCGGGAGCGAGGTACTTGTTCTGCAACACGTCAGCCGCAAGGGAATCGTCGTAGTAGGTTTCGGTTTTTCTCGACCGCTGGAGGATGGTTGCGGCGTCGGGCTCGGTGAGGAAAGTCAGGTACTGGTCCAACGAGGCTTTGGCCATGAGCGAGCCTTTCTGTCACGACGACCGGAACTCATATGTCGTCGCCCGAGGGACGAAAAGGGAGCCGCTGTAAGTCGAACGCCGTCCGAGCGGAAGGGCAATCAGCGACCCGTCGATTGCGCTTTTTGTCTTTCAGGATGCGGCGACGATCATTCTATCAACGGCGACGAAGCTTGTCAAGATAAGGGTACAAGATGCAGTGGTTTGGGGATTGATTATCCACAATATGTGGTGCAAATCGGGGGAAAGCCTGGGGACCGCCTGGGGATGGCCTGTGGAATGCGGTGGATAGTCGAGAACGTTGACGATCAGCACCCGCTCCGTTACCGTTCAGTGGCCACAGACATACCATAGTCACGGATATACCGTATCCGATTGGAGGAGCATGACCGAGATCGCCGAAGCGCAGAACCAAGATCAGGTGATGACCGTTACCCCGACGGCCACCGCCAAAATCAAAGAGTTGCGCGACCGAGAAAACCTCGGAGACAAGGGCCTTCGCGTGCGCGTCGTGGGTGGGGGTTGTCATGGTTTTTCCTACGCGCTGGGTTTTGACGATCGCAAAGAGACCGATTCGGTGCTCGCGATCGACGGGGTCGACTTCTTGGTCGACAAGTACAGCGCGCCCTATCTGCGGAGAGTCATTCGGCGTATAGGGGGACGATTCGTTGCTGCTAGCCATCTAAGGCTCCCTCCCAATTCGGGGGGAGCCTTTTTACATCCCCGCTATGGCCTCCAAGGTTTCCTTTGCGTGACCCTTCACTTTTACCTTTGGGAAGACGTGCCTGATCCGACCCGTTTCGTCGATCACGAACGTCGTCCGCTCGATCCCCATGCCCTCGCGCCCGAACAACGTCCTTTTCTTCCATACGCCGTATCGCTCGCAGACGTCACTTTCGGCGTCGGAGAGCAACGGAAATGGCAAGCCCAATCTCTTTTGGAAACGGCTGTGGCTGGCGATCGAGTCCTTCGAAACTCCGAGGACGATAGCGTTGAGGCTGGCGAAGTCGGGCATCCTGCCCTTGAAGGCGCGCGCCTCCGCCGCTCAACCAGGGGTCATGTCGCGGGGGTAGAAATAGAGCACCACTTTTTTCCCTTCGAGATCGGCGAGCCGGATGTCCCGGTCCTCAGTCGAGGGGAGGTCGAAATCCGGGGCTGGGTCGCCGACCTTGAGTGTGGCCATTGCTGCCTTTCGGTTGAGTGATGCCGGCAGTTCGACTACCAACTTAATATTCGCCCGATGGTCCGAGTGTGCCGCCTTGCGTGCCGATCGCTGTTCCTGGCCGGGCTGGTGGTCAGTGGTTGTGGATCGGCGGATTCGGTGCGCGAAAGCGCTGGGGACAAAACTGGCGACGAACTCCGCGGGACTCGGCTCGCCAGCCCGATCCCCAGGCCCGACTTCTCGCTGATCGACACCGAGGGTGGAGAGTTCGACTTTAACGCCCGGACCGATGGGTACGCGACGCTGCTCTTTTTTGGGTATACCAACTGCCCCGACGTCTGTCCGATTCACATGGCGAACATCGCCGCAGCCCTCCGGCAAGTGGGTTGGCGAACTCGGCAACACGTGAAAGTCGTGTTTGTGACGACCGATCCGGATCGTGACACACCGGAGCGTATCCGCGAGTGGCTGGACCGTTTCGACTCCTCGTTCATCGGGTTGCACGGGACGATCGCAGAAGTCGCTGTGATTCAGACTGAGCTCAAGCTGGCGCGAAGCGTGATGCCGCACGACACGACTGGCGATTACGATGTCGGACACGCGGCGCAGGTGCTCGCGTTCTCGCCATCGGGTCTGGCGACTGTCGCGTATCCCTTTGGCACTCGACAGGCAGACTGGGTCCACGATCTGCCGCTTCTGGCTAAGACCCGCGGCGACGAGGTGAGTGTCCGGTAACCGTGCAATGGTGGTGCTCGGCCCAAGGCGCGGCCTGGGACTGGACCTGGCGACCCTACGCCGGGGTCTGGATTCTTGTTCTGCTGATGGCGGCAGGCTACACGCAGCTCGTGCGCTACGGGGGTGGTTGGCGAAACGCCGGTTGGCGTTGGGGCAGCTTCTTGACCGGTCTTGGTGTCCTGTGGGCGGGCCTCGATTGGCCGATCGGTGCGCTCGCGGCGGGCTACTTGGCCAGCGTCCACATGGTGCAGTTTCTGTTGGTCGGCTTGGTCGCTCCGGTCCTGCTCTTGCTCGGCATTCCCGAGCCCACCTACAAGTGGCTTCGAGGCCATTCGACCCTACAGAGAGCGCTCACCCGCGCCACTCATCCGCTTGTCGCGATCGTCGCCTTCAACACCATCCTTGTCTTCACCCACTGGCCGACGGTGGTCGACGCGCTCATGGCGTCACAGGCGGGCTCGTTTGCGATCGACATGTTGTGGCTGTTTGGCGGAACGCTCTTCTGGTGGCCCCTCGTGTCCCCGGTGCCGACTCGGCCCGGATTCACCTATCCGCTCAAGCTCGCGTACCTGATCGGCAACACGATTCTCTCGACTGCGCCGTTTCTCTATCTGACGTTTAGCCAGTTGCCGGTCTATGCAACCTACGAGCTGGCGCCGCCGGTCGGCTGGATTACCAAGCAGCAAGACCAGCAGTTGGCCGGCATTCTGATGAAGCTTGGTGGTGGGCTGGTGCTATGGACCGCGATCACGGTGCTGTTTTTTCAGTGGTACCGCGCCGAGGGACAGCCCTAGGAAACTGCCCTTCCGCGGCTTGTTCCCCATAATCCGCGGGGCTATGTTCGGCTCTGTGTCGGCCTGCGAGCGCCTTTTCCTCTTTGATATCGATGGAACGCTGCTCTCGGCCGGCGGCGCCCCGCGGCGCGCGTTCCGGCAGGCGCTCTTGGACCATTTCGGAACCGAAGGAGACGCCGCCAACAACGATTTTTCGGGCAAGACCGATGACATCGGCGATCGGCTCCAGGACTTGTTTGACGACTATCTAGCGGGGTTGGCGATCGAGCTCGAAACCGAGACCCGCCACCGTTTGTTTCCAGGCGTGGCCCAACTCATACCGGCGCTGGCCGACGATCCGCGGGTCGTGCTTGGGCTGGTGACCGGAAACGTCCAACAGGGGGCGCGGCTCAAGCTCGACCACTTCGGGCTGTGGGACGCGTTCGAAGTGGGAGCCTTCGGGTCGGATGATCGCGGCCGCGACCGATTGCCAGCGATCGCGATCGAC
This sequence comes from Gemmatimonadota bacterium, assembly GCA_039590215.1. Classification (GTDB taxonomy): domain Bacteria; phylum Gemmatimonadota; class Gemmatimonadetes; order JACCXV01; family JAHWKZ01; genus CAMYLR01. The sequence continues at coordinate 7,725 of JBDHFX010000115.1, forward strand.
CGCGCCGAGGCGAAGACCGGTTGTCGCTTCCATGGCGCCGATGTGGTGGTAGTGGGCGACACACCGGCCGATATCCAGTGTGCCCGAGCGGTTGGAGCGACAGCGGTCGCCGTTGCGACTGGGCAACCGGCGCGTGAGACGCTGGCTGGTTGTCAGCCCGACATGTTGCTCGACTCGATGGCCGATTGGCCGAGGTGGCTCGGGGGTTTGGGATTAGAGATGAATCTTTTGGGGAGAAGGTAAAAAATGCCAGGGATCAACGCGCTGACAGTCGTATTCGTATTCCTTGTGTTCCTCGCGATGAGCGCGATCAAGATCCTCAAGGAGTACGAACGAGGTGTCATCTTCCGATTGGGCCGCTTGGTCGGGGCCAAGGGGCCAGGGCTTTTCTGGCTGTGGCCGATCATAGAGAAGATGGTCAAGGTCGATCTGCGTGTTATCACGCAGGACGTGCCGGCCCAAGACGTCATCACGAAAGACAACGTGTCGGTCAAAGTGAACGCGGTTGTCTACTTTCGAGTGTTTGACCCGGACAAGGCGATCGTCGAAGTCGAGGACTACCTGTACGCGACGAGCAAGCTGGCACAGACGACACTGCGGTCGGTCGTCGGCGAGGCCGAGCTAGACGAGCTCCTCGCCGAGCGCGAGCGAATCAACGACCGGATCGCGGGTATCCTGGACGAGGGCACCGACCCGTGGGGCATCAAGGTCGCCAAGGTGGAGGTCAAAGACGTCGACCTGCCTCAGCAGATGCAGCGCGCGATGGCGCGACAGGCCGAGGCCGAACGGGAACGCCGAGCCAAGGTGATCACCGCTGAGGGCGAGTTCCAAGCTGCCGGAAGAATGTCCGAAGCGGCCGCAATCATCTCCAAGCACCCCGAGGCGCTGCAGCTCAGGTATTTGCAGACCTTGGTCGAGATCGCGGCGGAGAACAACTCGACGACGCTGTTCCCGATCCCGATCGATTTCCTCAAGGCGTTCGTGACACAGAGTGGTGACGCGTCGCCCGCGGGCGGTCAGCGCTAGGAG
>JBDHFX010000116.1:0-5131 GCA_039590215.1 Gemmatimonadota bacterium
GGTGTCGTACAACAACACCGGCGGCCACGACCCCAACTGGGAAGCCGGTGGGATGAAGCTCTTCTACAGTGATGGTTTGGTGATCCGCAACAACCACGTTCACCACAACCACGGATCGATGGGGATCTGGCTCGACTTCAACCTCACCAATTGTTTGATCGAGGGTAATCTGGTGGAGGACAACGGTACCGGCGGGATCCTCTACGAGATCAGCTACAGCGGCACGATCCGCAACAACATAGTCCGTAACAACGCCGACTGGGGGGTCGTCATCAGCACATCCCATGATGTCGAGGTCTACGGCAACACCATCGTCGACAACGGACATGCCATCCTCGGCATACACTCCGACCGCGGCAGTAGTGACTTCGGACCGTTCGTCTTGAAGGATCTCTGGGTCCACGACAACACGATCGATCTACCACAGGGGCTGAACGGGATCCTGGACACAGAAGGCGCCGCGGCGTACACCAGCAACAATAACCGCTTCGACCGCAATACCTACAATGCCCACACGAACAACCCATTCTGGTGGAAAGGGAAACACGTCTCGTGGAGCGTTTGGCAGGCCGACGGTCAAGATCCCAACGGGACCTTTAACTAGCCGCGAATTGACCCCCCCGGCCATACCGGCCGCTCTCATTCACTTGCCGGTTGAGTTGATCACGAGTTCGAGGCCTCTCGCGTAGTCTTCCGCAACGCGAGACCACGACCACCGCTCGGCCAGCCGCAGCGCATTGTGCTGCATTTCGACGAGCGCCTCGTCCGTCACACGAGCGGCAGCCGCCAAGGACTGAGCGAGGGATGCCGGTGTTGCTTGCGACGAGAACCCCGCCCCGAACTCGACCACGCTGTTTCCCATATTGGTCGCATCTGTAACAACCAGGGGTACCCCTATAGAAAGAGCCAGGCGGGGTGGTCTCGGTGGTCCATCGTAGCGCGACGGGTAGACCAAGAAACGCGCTCGTTGGATTGGACTGAAGTCCTCGCTTTCACCGACGAACGTGATGTAGTCTGAAATACTCAGCCGATCCGCTAACTCAACGAGTCGACCCAAGCCGCCGCGGTAGTCACGACCGACGATCGACAGCTTGCGGTGGTCACCCAGGTCGGGCCCACTAAGCGCGAACGCCTCGAGCAGGATGTCGAGCCCCTTCTGATGCACATCAAGACGCCCGAAGAATGTGAAACCCCGGTCGGTGTTTTCCCTTGGACCTATGGTCAACTCGGCGTGGGGCGGCGGAACGCCGAGTGAAGCCTCAAATGACGTCAACCGTTGTGTCGATCTCCACAGCGACCGCTCGTACTCAGAGTAGAAGTGAATACCGGCGGCCGAGCGCAAGACCGCTGACCTATACAGTCGAGTGTACGCCGACTTTGTCAATCGGCGGCCATCCGCCAGCAGTGCCGGCGTCTGTTGTGACAGAAGACTGCACACGTAGGGAATTCGCCCACTGCGCGCAGCCCGCGCGATGGCGACGTTCGACGGCACGAAGAGACTGAAGATCCCCAACACGTCGATGGCGTCTTGATTAGAGCGAAGTCGCTCCCTGGCGGCCCGTCGCGTTGACCGCGACTCCCCGGAGTACCGAATGACATCGTGCCCGAGAGCTTCGACGCCGTCGACGAGCGCTCCGATATCGCCTGGATATCCACCCGAGCCGTGGAGATGCGCGTAATAGATTCCGACCCTCATCGAGAGCCCTCCTGATTCGCGAGCCGCGTGTAGAGGAACACACCTGTTCCGTTGGTGGCGATCCACGCTTTCTCAGGCGGCCCGAGTGAGCTATCGAGCGGTTGCCCGGAGTGCCAGAAAACGCCGCCATCCCGTTGGAACTCGTTCAGCGCATCTCGAAAATCTTGGGTTTCTTCACCCACTTGGACGAGTCTTAGTTCGTACCGCGGCCGGGACTTCTCACGCGCACTCCCGAGTATGAAGTAGCGTCGCACTCCCGACAGCTCCTGGTACATGTGCTCCATCGACAACCCTCGTGGCAGGTAATCCAACTCCACGTCGATATCCGCCAATCGTCGTTCGAGCTTCTCGCTCCATGCGGTCTCGTGGGCCGCCGCACCCCACAGCCGGTCTGCCGACGCTTCAGTAGGCAATACAACCTCAACGTTGCGTCTAGTCAGGAAGACTCTTGACCCCGTGGTCACGTTCGCCTCGATCCAAGCCACCGCATCGTGCTCGACCCAACCTGCTCGAATCTCCCGAGCCGTCGATACAGTCCGTGCCAACGGGAGTGAGAGCGCCAGGAGAGCGACAAGCGCAGAGACTTGGACCGCCCAACGTTTCCCCACTGCCTGCTGCACACCTCCCAAGGCATACCCACTCAACACCACTATGGCGACAAACGCGTGACCTACATGCCTTAGCCCGCCCGACGTCTCGAGCGTGAACAGCTCAACACCGAGGAACAACAAATACACCAGTGCAAGCCACGCCTTCCACCGATCCGTTCGGCAGAGGAACAGAATCCCCAGTAGCGCTACAGCCGCCACGATCGCCAACCCCTCGCTGACAAAGAAATCCACGATTGGTTCGGTGCTGGAAATCTGTGGTCTGACCACAACTACGGTCATCATCTTCCGGACGTTCCCAACCAGATGCCCGAAAAACCAAGGCGCTGAGACGAAGAACGTCAGGATCGCAGCGCCCACCATTCGAACTCCGGAACGCACGGCGCTCTGGTCATCCGAGATAATCCACATCAGCCAGAGAATCAACGGGATTGTAAACAACATTTCAATCCGTGAGGCAACAGCCAGCCCATAGACGATGCCCGCCCACACCCATCGTCTCGACCCGTTGCATGTGAGCATGATGGACATGGAAAAGATCGTCAGCGACCAAGCTGGTGAGTACGGGCGGGCCTGAACCGCGAACAAGCAGAAAAGCGGCATCATCGCCGTCAGCCCACCGGTGAACAACGCACCCGGCCAATCACCGAAATGACGACCGATGCGCGCGGCACCGTAGACCCCAAGCAGAGATATCAGGATAACCGTCCCGATGATCACAGCACGCAGGCCCGCCATGTCGGCATAGATGTCGAACAGTGTCTGATCCAGGGTAACAAGCGGGACAACCAATGCGTCGAGCTCGATAACGGACCCCATTGCACTCACCGTATTGAAAAACCAGGCCGTGGCACCGTACACGAATCCGACCCAAGTCGTGATCGCCCCCGGGGCAAACTTGAAGCCCAGCGTTACACCTTCGAGCAGGAGCAGTCCATCCGCCGCGTAATGCAACTCATCGAGCCGCGCTGGCACGTAGGATGGCGGAAGCAAAAAAAGTCGGAGGCCAGCGCCCATCACCAGAACAGATAATTCGGCAGCGTAACGGCGGAGCACTCGCGTCATTCCTTCCCCACGTCGGTTGGGGCGTCAAGAGCCTCGAGCAAGTAGACGCCACCCCAGTCGTCGCGATGGACCTGCCTGGTTGAGGCTTGAAACCGGCCGATGACCCCTCCCGAATCGCTCATCCACGCCTCTGGCGCCCGTTGCATGAAACCCGGCGGTTGCACTACTTCTCCTGTCACGAAGACGCGTCCATGGTGGCGCACCGCTTCGTCGTAGATCTCTACGACCTCGGCTGCACCGAGCAGGTGAAGGCTCACGACGTCCGCACTCGAATAGTACCGCAGGTATCGAGAAAATCCGGCGCTCTCAGAGGTCAGAATTATGTCTTTTTCGTCTGCATTCTCGAGCAACCAGCTCGCCTTTAGTTGATGACGGTCGGATGCGGAATCATTCAGCATCGCCATCCCGCCGATGGTGTTGTGGAGTAGCAACGCAGCTGGGAGCACGCACACGAATAGTATCCCGGTTCCGAGTCGCGATTCCACGTGAACGAGTCTTACAAAGAGCAGCCAAAAAGGCACCAGCGCAAGTAGCCAAGCTTCCGGCTGTTCAAGATTGTCCATATACCAGATCGTCACTGCGTATAGAGTCAGCCAGACGAGGGTCGTCAGCACAATCGGGTCGGACACGCTCGGCCTACCGCGAAACACGCCTCGACCAAGTGTCCAGCCAAACGCGATCATCGCCATCAGAAGTGTGACTGATCCAAGCACGCCCGTGCGAGGCCCCGCTCTGATGCCCAAGAGTTGCTCCCCCTCTACCCGTCGCTTTGGGTAGCGCTCACCGAGCCACGCCCGGAACTCCGGAAAAGAGAAGAGGAAGTTGCCAGTAGCTACCACGTGTCCGAACACCATCGTCGCGTTGACAGCGTCACTCCGTTGCAGATCCAGACCTGACTGACGCTCCGGCAACTGGGTAGTCGCGTAATGCGGATAAGCGACTTGAGCTAGAGTTCCGATCGCGTAGACCGCCGGCACGCAGCTCAGCAAAAAGACGGCTAAGTAGACCATTGCATGCTTTTTGCCGTATCGTAGGGCCAAGTATAGAGGCGCTGATACCAACGCTGGTATGACGTTCAACACGTGGCCGAACATCGCGAGCAACCCCAGGACCCCACCCAATGCGGCGCGCCTGATCGAAATCCGTTGTGCGAACGTCCCCCAAACCAGAACCAGCACCAGAAGCGATCCGAGTGCGTAGGTTTCAGCCTCGGCAGCGTACCGCCAGAATCCATACGAGAACCCGAGGAGTCCGCCAGCCACGAAGGCTCGTGCCCTCGAGATGCCGATCCGCTGCCACAGAACTAAGGAGAACAACACCACCGCAGCGGCGGCGAGCCCGGCCCCCAAAACGAGCATGGTGTCGAACGAGCGATCGACAAGGCCCATGGACCTGCCAAGCACAAATACTGCGCGCATTAGAACCAAGTAAAGTGGATGATATGGATGCACCAAGTGGTAGAACGAAGCGGCTTCTACGCTGTGTGCGTACTCATACGCGTCATCAGCCTCGATATGTACGGCCGGAGCGGTGAGCCAGTAGAAAACAAACCACCCAAAGAAGAGGGCGCCCCAGGGCCAAGTCCGACCTGAAGAGGAATCGCTCATCAGGATTGACGGCCACGTTCTAACGTGGCCAGCATCGCCCTTCGGTATTCCCCATCAGGACCGGCTATGTGTGGCCAACTGCTGATCCGATCATGCCAGAAATCGATCGCCTCTACGGCATCGATCTTGGTCGGCTCTGATCCCATCGCGACTGA
>JBDHFX010000117.1:0-5096 GCA_039590215.1 Gemmatimonadota bacterium
GGCGGCCATGCTGCATGATATCGGAATGGCGAAAACCCGCGAGAGCTGGGACAGCGATATGCGGCTGCCCCCGAAGCTGTTCGACACCGCCATTCGCCAGCACCCGGAAAAGGGATACGAGAGACTCCAGGAGATCACCGGAATGACCGGCGACATCGCGCGCATGGTGCTCGAGGAGCACGAGCGGATGGATGGAACCGGGTATCCGGAGGGGATGTCGGGTGAGACGATCGATCCCGGCGCTCGCGTCTTGGCGGTGTGCGACACGCTCGAGGCGCTGACCCATCCGCGACCGTTCCGCGAGCACCTGGCTCTTGGCGAAGCGCTCTCGCGACTACAGATTCTGGGACAGTACACGTTGGACTCAACCATCGTGCAGTCACTGACCGAGACGATTGGTCACTTGATGCCATCTCTGGATAGCGAAGCCGACGCCGTTTGATCCTCCATGCCTGACCCCCGCCCGGGGCCGGTCATCGTCGCGATCGGCGGTGGCAAAGGTGGGGTCGGAAAGTCGTTTCTAACGGCCAATCTGGCGTTGGCGCTAGCCCAGCGCGGAGCCACCACCGGGCGCCGCGTGGCGGCCGTCGACCTCGATTTCGGCGGATCCAATCTCAATCTCTTCCTCGGCGAATCGCTGCCCGAACGCGAGTTGGCTGACTTCCTCGATGGCCGGGCCGACAACCTGGACGCGATCTCGCAGCCGACCCAACTCGACAACCTGCGTTACGTAGCCGGGTCGTTCGACCTGATTACCGCCGTGGATCCTCTGCGCGACCGCAAGCTCGATCTGATCCGCGCGCTGGTCGGGTTAGACGCCGATTACGTGTTGCTTGACCTGCCGGCCGGGAGCGCCCCGCCGACCCTCGACTTCTTCTTCCTGGGCGACATCAAGCTGGTGGTGACGAACCCCGAGGCGACAGCGTTCCACAACGCGTACGGATTCCTCAAGAACTACTTGCTGCGACGACTGTTGACCGAGTTCCGTGATCGGAAGGAGATCATGCATTTCATTCTCGATCACTATCGCTCGGCGGGAACGGTGGCCGAGGTCCGGGATCGTACGATCACCGGGCTGGTCGACAACGTCCGGGCCGAGTTTCCGTCGGTTCGACCGGAGGTGACCGGGATCCTGCAGGAGAACACACCGCTGCTGGTGCTGAACCGGGCTCGTAGTCGTCGGGACCGGCAGTTCTTGACGCGGTTCCGGTCGGTGCTCGAGGACAATCTTGGGCTTGTTTGCCAGGCGCTCGGCGTAATACCGGAAAACCGACGCGTGGCGCGGGCGGTCCGCGATGGCGAGCCGTTCCTCCTCGCCCACCCTCGGCACAAGATCTCCAAACAGCTGATCGCGTGGGCGGACCAGCTGACCGATCGCCGGTTCCTTCGCCGGTGACCGACCGTCGGCCGCGCGGCGGGCTCAAGGCTGTGCTCTGGTGGCCATACGCGCTCGTCCGAACGCTCTACTGCTGGACCGCGCTGGCAATCCTGACCATCGGACTGGCCGTGTTCTACGTGCCGACGGCGGCGATCATTCCCAACAGTCGGCTTGTCAAAGCGTATGAGCGGTTCTGGGTGTGGTTCATCCTGCGTGGATCAAACGTCGGTCTTTCTGGCCACGGATTGGACAACGTCGTAAGCGGACAATCGTATATCGTGATGGCTAACCACCGGAGCATGTACGACATCCCCGCGCTCCACTACCTTCTGGGGAAGAATCGGGATCTGCGGTGGATCGGAAAGCGCGAGATGCTGAGGGTGCCGTTTTTCGGTTGGGCGTTCGCGCTCAGCCGGCATATCGCGATCGACCGGCAGAATCGCGACACGTCGATCGCGGCGCTCAGGGAGGCTGCGGCCAACAGCGCTGAGGGCGTGTCGTTCGTGATCATGCCCGAGGGAACCCGGAGCATGGACCGTCGGCTGGCACCGTTCAAGAAGGGCGGCTTCCACCTTGCGGTCGATACCGGCTTGCCGATCCTGCCGGTCGCCATCGCCGGGACTGAGCAGCTGATGAGGAAAGGCGAGTGGTGGATCCTACCGGGATCGATCGACGTCTTTGTGCGACCGCCAGTCGATGCCGCGGGTTACGACAAGCACCGGCTTGAAGAGTTCCGCCAGCGAGTGTGGACCGAGATCCGCGATGCGTTGCCGGATCTTCCGACCGAGGCAGAAAGCGGGGCAGCGTGAACGAAGACATAGGCGCGGCGCAGCCTAGGGTATCCAAGTCAGCCTACGAAGCGGTGCAGGACGAGCTACTGGGTACGATCGAACGCGCACCCGATCTGGCCGAGGCATACCAACGGGTGTGCGACGAGCTGTACGTCGTATTTGAGCACTACTCGTGGATCGGGATCTACAGCGTCGATGGTAACGATCTGGTGCTCTCGGCCTGGAGCGGACCAGAGGAGACCGAGCACACCCGCATCGGGATCGGCGAGGGGATCTGCGGCTTGGCCGCCGCGACCGGAGAGACCGAGCTCGTCCCAGACGTCGCCGAGCGCCCCGAGTTCATCGCTTGTTTTCCATCCACCAAGTCGGAAATCGTGGTCCCAATTCACGGAGCCGAGGGAGTCGTTGGCGAGATCGATATCGACTCCGACTGGCTGGACGCGTTCGGCGAGATCGACCGGGAGTTTCTCGAGGTGATCGCGACAGCGCTGGGGACCAAAGCTTCGAGCCCAACAGAGGCGTGAGGTGAGCGATCGGGATCGGGTGATCGAGACGATCCGCGAGGCCTTCGGCTCGAACGAGTATCCTGGCGATCCCTTTCTCCAGGGGAGCTTCGAGGGATGCGAACCGGCCGACTCTGTGGGGTCGTTTGTCGGACAAGAGGATTGGGAAACGGTCAGCCCTGAAGTCCTCGATGGGGCGGGTGCGCTGAACTTTTTTTCCGAGGCGGCCTTTCGGTTCTACATGCCAGCCTACATGATCGCCGATCTGCGGGAACAGCTCGTGAGGGAAGACCCCGTGTTCCATTTGGCGTTCGCGTTTCACGATATCTCGGTGGAGGTTCCAACCGAGTCGGGAACGTTCGTGCGGAAGACGGGGAAGTCGGAGTTCGTTAACCCCAGGCGATATGGCGCGATGACGTGGTACGATTACGGGCGTAACAGGCTGTCGATCTTCTCCCGTGAAGAGGCGCAAGCAATCGTCGCGTATTTGAAGTACAGGCGCGCATCCGATCCGGACGGCCTGAACCACGCGTCGATCGACGCCGCGCTCAACGAGTACTGGCTCGATCGCGCTTCGAATGCCCCATCCAGGAACGATTTGAAGACACACCTGGACGAAGAGGAGCGTTTTATGCGCAGCATCAACCCGGACTTCAATTCATGATGCGGGCCACGCTCTGCCTGCTACTGGCGCTCGCGACCCCTGCGGGAGTTCACGCGCAGCAGCCGACCGTCGAGGGTTCGGTTCTGCTCGAAAACGGTCGTGTCTGGACCAACGACCCGGATCAACCTCTGGCTACTGGGGTCGTTATCGACGGCGATCGGATCACGTGGGTGGGGGAGAGCGAGTTGGCGCCGGTCAGTCCCGCCACCCGCCGGATCGATCTTCGCGGACACCGCGTCGTGCCGGGCTTTAACGATGCCCACACGCACTTTGTGGACGGCGGCTTCACGCTGTTGGCGCCGGATCTACTGACGTCCAACAGCGCCGAAGAGTTCGTGCGCCGCTTGGGCGAGTACGCGCGGACGCTGCCACCGGGCCGTTGGATCGACCTACACGCGGCGTGGGATCACGAACGGTGGCCCGGTCATCTGCTGCCGTCGCGCGACTTGATCGATCCGGTAACACCGGACAACCCGGTGTGGATGCGGCGTCCCGACGGGCACGTCGGCCTCGCCAACTCGTTGGCGCTCGAGCTGGCGGGAGTGAATCGCTCTACGCCCGATCCACCCGGTGGTCGAATCGATCGTGACTCGAGCGGTGAGCCGACGGGAATCCTGCGCGATGCGCACGACCTGATCCGGCCTTCCATACCACCGATCTCGGAAGATCAATACCGCGAAGCGCTCGATGCCGCTCTCGCGCATGCCGCCCGCATTGGCGTCACGACAGTTCAAGACATGTGCTACGAGTCGGGTTCGGCCGGGGAGCGGCTGCTCGAGTCGTACGCACAAGAGGGCAAGCTGACGGCGCGGTTCTACTGCCGGACGGCGCTCAGCGATTGGGCCGTGCCGGCCGCAGCCGGTGTCACTGCCGGGTCGGGCGACTCTTGGGTTCGCACAGGGAGCCTCAAGACGTACGCCGACGGCGCGTTGGGCTCGTCGACCGCGTACATGTTCGAGCCCTACACCGACAACGCCGACAACCGGGGGCTCCTGGGTGACGTGATGCTCCCGATCGACACGTTTTACAGGCTGGCGGCGGGCGCCGACCAGGCTCGCCTGCAGCTGTCGGTTCACGCGATCGGCGACGCGGCGATCAGTCTGGTGATCGACCAGTTCGAACGCATCCAAGACGAAAACCCGATTTGGGATCGCCGCTTCCGCATCGAACACGCCCAACACATGGCGCGCGAGGATTTCGCACGGCTTGCGAATCTTGGCGTGGTGGCGAGCGTACAGCCCTTCCACGCCATCGACGACGGTCGTTGGGCAGAACGAAAGATCGGCCCGGAGCGAGCCAAAACGACGTACCCGTTCCGATCGTTTCTCGATGCCGGCGTCCCGCTCGCATTCGGGACTGATTGGCCGGTCGCACCCTTGGAGCCGATGCGCAGCGTGTACGCCGCGGTGACACGGCGGACGTTGGATGACGCGAACCCCGACGGCTGGGTGCCGGAACAGAAGATCACCGTCGAAGAAGCGTTGGCCGCATACACCAGCGGCTCGGCGTATGCCGAGTTTGCCGACCACGAGAAGGGCCGGATCGTGCTAGGCTATCTCGCTGATCTCGTCGTGCTGTCTGAAGACCCGTTCGAGGTCGAGCCCGGGCGGCTCGAAGCGATCGAACCTGTGCTCACGATTGTCGGCGGTCGCGTCGTGTACGCCGCCGAGGGGTGGGCTGCGGAGTAAGCTGCCGGAGATCCGTGTGGTGCAACCGGTCATGAGCCTGGACATCGACAGCGACTACAACCGCCGAGTGCT
>JBDHFX010000118.1:0-5185 GCA_039590215.1 Gemmatimonadota bacterium
TGCTTGGACGAGTTTGTCTGGGCGGCCGAGTTACAGCTCCCCGAAATATCGGGCCAGCTGGCCACCGGGTCGCCGTCATTCAGCCCGGTGATACCGTCGGCCTGCAACCACATCATGAGGTTCGGTATGTCGCCCGGGCCGCCCGGCGGACCGGCATTGGAGGTCACGGTGACGGTCTGCGCAGTGCTGCCCGATCGACCACCGTCGTCGGTCACGAACAGCGTTACGGTGTAGTCTCCGCCACAGGCGTACGTATGGGACGGGTTCTGAAGCGTCGAGGACCCGCCGTCACCAAAAGCCCAACTCCACGACACCACGCTACCGTCCGAGTCGGTGCTCTGGTCGGTAAACGTGCAATCGAGCTCATTGCAGGAATACGTGAACGCCGCGGTTGGTGATTGGTTGGGATCCCCGGGCGTCAGGTTCCGGATCGCCTCAAAGGCGTTGATGCGCCCATGACCGAACTGAGAATCGGGGCCCGCCGGACCGAGGTCATCGGCGGTGCTCTTCATCTGATTGAGCACCGCATCGTCGTCGGTCAGACCGACCGCGAAGATGAGCGCCCCGAGTCCGGCCGCGTTCGGCGACGCCATCGACGTACCGGCCTTGTAGCAGTAAATATTATCGCCCTCGAAACAGGTCGAGAGGATCTGGCTGTAGCCGAAGGGGTCCTCGAAGTCGCCGCCCGGTGCCGACAACTCGACCTCGGGTCCGGAGTTCGAGTAGCTGGCGAGGTTGTCACCCCAGTCGGTGGCGCTGACCGCAACACACTCCGGAAACGCGGCCGGGAAGAGCACTGGACCGGCGTTGTTGCCGGCCGCGCAGAACGGCAGCACGCCGGCGGCGCGAGCCATCTGAAGCGCGGTTTGCTCGGCGATCGACGGCGTGTCGCCACCGAAGCTCATGTTGATGACGTCGGCGCCGTTCAGCACCGCCCAGTCGATCCCGTCGATGATGTCGGTGCTGGCGCACTCGGCGCTGATCAACGTCACCCGGCACACCTTGCCGATCGCGAAATCGATGTTGGCGCCGTAGGCCACACCCGACACGCCGACGGCGTTGTTCCCACGGGCTCCTGCGATCCCCGCCACATGCGTACCGTGTCCCTGATCATCGGCAGCGTCGGGGTCCTGGTTTACGAAGTCGTACTGGACACCAACCCGCCCGACGATATCCTCATGCGTTGCTCGAATCCCGGTATCGAGGATCGCGATGCGGGCCGAACCGCTAAACTGCGGCCCGAGGTGATCGTACGCCTCGAGCCAATCCATGTCGGCGTCGACCTGACCCGTGTTGGCCAACACCGTGCCGGTGTCTGACCTGACGGTGCCGTCGTTGTCGAGGTCCCACTTGTGCCCGAAGTGCGCATCCGACGGCGCCGAGCACAACGGACAACCGATGTCGATCGTGCGGATGTAGTCGGGCTCGGCGAATACCACGTCCGAACGGTTTCGGAGCACACCCACGATTCGCATCTCGTCGCCATTCGTCACGTGTAGCAAGCGGATCTTCCCCAGATACCGCCTTCCCATCGCTGCCCCCTGGCTGTTGGCGATCGCCACCTCGTTGGCGCCGGCTTTGAACTCGACCAGCACGTGGCCCGGAACGTATACATCACCGCCGGCTGGCTGGAGCACCGCCGTCGGCGGACGGACCGGTTGCTCGCCAGGAGCTGTGGGGGAATCGTTCGAGCAGGCGATCAGAGCGATCAAACCTGCGACAAGAGCGTGGGGGACCAAGAGCGGATGGGTACGCAAGCACGCCTCCATTGGTCAGGTTAGGCCTGTCGTGACCACTAAATTGGTCCGCTTGGACCCGAATGTCCAGTTTTCTATTATACCACGACCCGACAGTTATACAACGACGGGACGCCCCCACCCCCCGCCACCGGGTGTGAGAACGCGGATCGCGTCGCCGGGCTGGAGGTCGAGGGTCGCTTTGGCTGCCAGGGGGCGTATCTCCCCGTCCCGAACCAACATATCCTCGCCGGGCTGGCCCGGCTCCCCACCCGCCAGGCCGTAGGGTCTCGATCGACGCCGCTCGGCGATCAGCGTGCCCTGGGCACGACCCAGGACCCGGATCTCGCGGCACAGGCCGGCGCCACCCCGGTGCTCGCCGCGGCCTCCCGAATCGGCGCGAATCGCGTATTGCTCGACCCGTAACGGGTACGCGAACTCGAGCGCCTCGATCGGCGTGTTCCAGGTATTGGTCATGTGCGCATGGGCGCCGTCGAGCCCGGCACCCGTCGGTCCGGCCCCGGTCCCACCGGCGATCGTCTCGTAGAAAGCGTAAGGCTCGCCGGAGGCCGGGTGCCGCCCACCCAGCGTCAAATTGTTCATCGTTCCCTGGGCAGCGGCGGGAATGACTTGTGGCAGGGCTTTGGCCAGCGCCCCGAGTACCACATCGACGATGCGTTGCGAGGTCTCGACGTTGCCGGCGGCCACACCATGGGGCAGCCCGGCGTTGACGATCGTCCCTGGCGATGCCACCACCTCAATCGGTCGAAAGCACCCTTCGTTGAGCGGCGGCTCATCCGCACCAGCACGCGACCCTTCCCAGGGTGTCGCCATCAAGCACAGAAAGCAGTACCGAACGGCCGACAGCGTGATCGCCTCGACGGCGTTGACGCCACCCTCGCATGCCTGCGCCGTGCCAGCGAAGTCGACCGCGACACGATCCCCGGCCACTGTGACCGCGGCCACGATCGGTATCGCCTCGGTACCAAAACCGTCGTCGTCGAGAACGTCCTCGAAACGGTATTCGCCATCCGGGATCGCGGCGATGACCGCCCGCATCAGTCGCTCGCCGTAGTCGATGAGATCGGTCATCCGCGCCGCGAGTTCCACCGGCCCGTGCTTAATCAGCGCACCGCCAAGCCGCCGAGTGCCGACCGCGTGGGCCGCCTGCTGAGCCCGTAGGTCGCCGCGACGCTCGGATGGCGTGCGGACATTGGCCAGCACCAGGTTCCAGATGTCGTCCCGGCGCGATCCGGCCACGACGATCTTGGTCGGCGGGATCCTCAGCCCCTCCTGATAGACGTCCCGGCTCAACGGCATCGAGCCCGGTGTCTCGCCACCCATGTCGGCGTGGTGCGCGCGAGAAGCCAGGAAGGCGAACGGTCGCTCACCGTCGGCGGCAAAGACGGGGCTCACCATCGTTACGTCGGGTAGGTGCGTGCCGCCGCAGAACGGATCGTTGAGCGCGACGATGTCGCCCGGTTGCCACTCGTCGAACGCACTCAGCGCCGCCGCGACGGATAACGGCATCGCGCCCAAGTGAACCGGGATCGCCGCCGCCTGGGCGACGAGTTGGCCCTGGCCGTCGAAGAGCGCCGTCGAGCAATCGCGCCGCTCCTTGATGTTGGGTGAGTATGCGGTGCGGACCAGCGTGGCCAGCATCTCGTCGGCGAGATTGGCGAAAAGCCCAGCGAAGAGCGATCGCTCCGCAGCGGCTGCCAAGCGCGGCTTCACGCTGCCCCCGAAACGAGCAACAGGTGTCCGTAAGCGTCGACCCTCGCCGACCAACCGGTCGGTAAGTACGTCGTAGCGTAGGGCTCGACCAGGAGCGCCGGCCCGACAATTTGGGTGTGCGCGGCCAACGCCGTTCGGTCGACGACCGTCACATCGTCGCGGACATCCAACGTGGCTTCCTTGACGCTCACGCCGTCTCTGAGCTCAGCTGGTGGTGGTCGTTCAACCGCTGCTGCCACGCGAAGCCGCACGGTCACGATCTCAATCGGCTCCTCTTCGGCCGAGTAACCGTGGTATCGCTGGTGGGCGGCATGAAACACCGTTGCCACCGCAGCCGGATCGTCATGCCAGCCAACCGTCAGCTCGTACGACTGACCGCGGTATCGAGCATCGGCCGTGCGAGTCACAGCGACCGATTCCCGATCGACCCGCTCTCGATCGAACGCCGCGCGGGCTTCGATTTCGAGGCTGGCAAATACGTCCGCCAGGTTGGCATCCGGTTCCAACGGTCGCATTACCGTACGGCTGTACTCCTTGACGACATCGCTCTCAGCAGCGCCCCGTGCCGACAGGACACCCGGATCGCGGGGCACGATGACGCTCGTCAACCCGAGCGACTCGGCCAATGCGCAGGCGTGAAGCCCGGCGGCGCCACCAAACGCGATCATCGCGAAGTCGCGCGGATCATAGCCCCGCTGAACCGAGATCACGCGCACGGCGCGCTCCATGTTGGCATTGACAACCGCCACGACACTCCGCGCCGCGGCTTCGCGATCGACACCCATCGGTTCGGCCAACTGCTCGATCGCGGTTTCGGCGCGCTCGATGTCGAGCGCCATCCGGCCATCGAGGAAATGGCTTGGATCGATCCGCCGAAGTAGCAGGTTGGCATCGGTGACGGTCGGTTCGTCGCCTTTTCCATAGCAAGCCGGTCCCGGATCAGCCCCGGCGCTTTCCGGCCCCACCAGCAAAGCTCCGCCAGTGTCGAGCCGAGCGATTGACCCACCTCCGGCGCCGACCGTATGGATATCGACCATCGACGCTTGGATCGGCAGACCACCGATCTCGGTTTGGGTTGTTCTCCCGAGCTGACCATCGATCAACGAGATGTCGGCGGATGTTCCGCCCATGTCCAGCGAGATCACTTTCGGGTCCGGTCCAACCGTCTGGCGGGCCACTTCGAGCGCTCCCATCGCACCGGCCGCAGGACCGGAAAGCACCGTCGCGACCGCACGCTCCGCTGCCGCCGTTGGGCTCAAGCTCCCGCCCCCCGAGTGAACGACTTGTAGGAGACTTATTCCGGCGCTTGCCGCGCCTTCAGCCAACCGTTCCACGTAGCGCCGAACCACAGGCGCGACATAGGCGTTGACAACCGTGGTGCTGGTGCGCTCGTACTCGCGAAACTCGGGTGCGATCTCGCACGACAGCGAGACGTCCAGACCGCGCGCCCTAGCCGCTTCACCGATCGCGCGTTCGTGCTCCGGATCGGCCGCAACCCGTTCGTCGACTTCGAAGCGCAGGGCGTCAGGAACGAGCGGCGGCTCCGATCGCGCCGACAGGTCGTAGAGGTGCGGCCGCGTCTGCCGGCCGATCGCTAGGACGTCCCTGAAGCCCCGGGTCGTGATAAGCGCCGAGAGAGCGCCCTTTCGCTCAAGGAGCGCGTTGGTAGCCACTGTCGACGCGTGGACGAGCGTGGTGTCCGCTGGGTCGGATCG
>JBDHFX010000119.1:0-4948 GCA_039590215.1 Gemmatimonadota bacterium
GTCCTGGCTATATCCTTAAGTAAGTATACTGTAATGTTTTAACGGCTGGTTGGGCCGGCGCAACAATCTCTCGCGGCTCGGGTCGCGATATAGAACCTCGGCTTTGCCGGCCGACGACAATTGCTGACACGGCTGCGCGCGCATGAGGGCCGGGTCACGCATCGTCGATCGACCGTCTCTCGTCTACTCGAGCGGAATCCGATCCGCATTCTCTGCGAGCCAATCCTCGAACGACTGCAGGGTTGGGTTGAGCTCGCGCGCTAGATCGAGGTCTCGCGCGGAGCAGTAGTCCTCCTCGAAGTCGCGCTTGAACTGGAACATGTTGCCCAGGTCGTCCGCACCGGGGAACCCGAAGTTACGAAAGACTTCGGGCGGCACGTCGTTATAACTGACGTTCTGGCCCAACGCTTCCGTAAGCGCGGCCGCCATCTGCGCCCCTGTCAAATGGCCACCGGCGATGCCCACCGTCTTATCGATGAACTCGTCGTCGCGATTGAAGATACCGTAGGCGCATTTTCCAATATCCTCGGCTGCCATACCCGGCAGTCTCTTTTCCCCCATCGGAAACGTGATCGCAAGCGCGCCATCTGGCCCTCGCTTCGGCCCCATACCGAAGTAAATGAAATTCTCCCAATAGAACGACGTCAGCAGAAAGGTCGTGGGAACGCCGAGTTCGGTGAACACCGCGTTGGCTTCACCCTTTGCGTCGAAATGCGGCACCTTGTAATTGTCCATGAGGGTCGGCATCCGATCATCTTCGAGCGACACCCAGCGACGTGTATCCTCGAATGTGGACCAGATGACGTGTTGCAGACCGCTGTCGCGGGCCGCTTCCGCCATCGCAGAGGCTTGGGTCAGCTCTTTTTCTGGCGACAAGTGCTCCCAGTAGAACGTCACGCAGAAAGCACCGTAGGCACCCGCAAATGCTCGTCTCAAGCTTTCCGGATCGTCTATGTCGGCAACGACCACCTCGGCGCTCAACGCTGCGTTGGCCTGCGCTTTGTCTGACTCGGTGTCTCTCGTCAGCGCGCGAGCCGTGAAGGGACCATCAGCGTCCGCCATGATCGCGCGGACTAGCCCACCGCCTTGCGCTCCGGTCGAACCGACTACCGCAATGGTCTTTTTCTGCTTCATTCAGGCTCCTCCTCAGGCCGCCAAGGGAAGGGCCCCATATGATCGTCCAGCAAAAGACGCCAAGCATTCAGGGGCAGCCATTCTTCATACATGGCCCAGTCCTCATACTGCGGCAGCTCTACAACGTTGGGGATCTCAAAAGCCGGCGTGCCCTTCTCGAATTCCGCATGGATGGCCGCCCGCAGGTCTTCAGAGTATTCACGTATTTCGGCGATCTCGGACTTGGGACCAAAGGGTTTGCCGTGGCTGTAAAGGGCGCTGTCGAAGTCCAGTTGTTCGATTTCTCTTAGTGTCCGCTGCGTTTCCTTGATGTTGAAATCGGGCACAATGGTAAACAGCAGCCGCTTGGGGGTGACCAGGTCGGCGATATAGACGATCTTCTCCTCGGGCAGGCGGAACACCGTCATACCCAGGCCGTGGTTCATACCGAAATAATGCAATTCGATAGTTTTCCCACCTAGCACGATGTCTTTCCGCGGACCAGCCCAGCTACTATCGGGTAGGGCCATATCCGGATGCGGGTTCGCTTTCATCCACTCGTACGCTTCCACGTGAGCCAGAATCGTGGCCCCCTCGTCCCGGAATACCTGCCCGCCGCCCGAGTGGTCCCAGTGGTTGTGGCTGTGTAGCAGGTAACGGATGGGCTTATCGGAAACGGTCCGGATGGCCTTCAACAAGCCCTCTGAGTGCGTCGTATTGACCGGCTCGACCACAACAATTCCTGCCTCCGTCACGACAAACATCGAGAAATAGCCTGCCGCCGGGTCACCATAGCTGTAAACCCCTTGGGCCACCTCGATGGTATGCTTTCCGGGTTCGGGCTGAGCGCCCGCGATGACGGGATACGCCAAGGCAAATAGGAAAAGAGTTGCCAACACCCACCAACGTCTTGTTGCGTTCATTGTCCATTCTCCTGTTCTCTCCGGTAGCCGAGGACACAGAGGGAATCTGCTGCAGTCAACCGACCTGGCGCGTTCCCCTAGACGGGGACCGCCTCGATGATGCTGAAGATCCGCGGGGTCGGGATGATCCGCTTCAGGTCGAATCCAGCCGTGGCGAGGAGCTCCCGAAACTCCTCTTCCGTGCGCTCGCGTCCTCCAAGGAGAACCATCATGTTCAAGTCACTGAGGAGCTGCACCGTCGAACCCTCAACTTCGTCTCCGATCACCCGCTCCACCAGCAGCAACTTGTCTCTCCCCCCCATCGCCTCGGCGCAGTTCTCGAGGATCACCTTTGCCCGACCGTCGTCCCAATCGTGAATGACGGTCGCCAGGACGTAGGCATCGCCTCCTTTCGGTACCGTTGTGAAGAAGTCGCCAGATTCGATCCGGCACCGGTCCGCGACGCCGGCATCGGCCAGAACCCGAGCCGCCCCCGCCACGACGTGGGGTCGATCGAACAGGATCCCGCGCAGCTGCGGGTTGGCCCCTAGGATCGCCGCAAGCAGGCTGCCGTCCCCACCGCCGACATCGACCAGCGTCTTGATGCCGGAGAAGTCATGAGTTGCTACCACGTCGCGATGTCGTTGCGGGACCGCGCCGCTCATCGCCCGGTCGAAGAGCTCGCTCGCCTCGGGGTGCTGAGCGAGGTACTCAAAGAACCCGACACCGTGGGCGAGGGGGAAGCCTGCCTTCCCGCTCGATACGCTCTGCAACAGGTTCCACCCCTGCCGGAACCACGGCTCGCCGTGCATGATTGCGTAGGCGCGCATGGAGTCCGGCCCCTCGGTGCGCAGGTAGTTCCCAGCCGGCGCCAACCCGAAGCGTCCGTCGGGTGCCAGGGTAAAGACCCCGACGCTGGCGAGTGTACGCAAGACTCGGTACAGGGACGGGGCGTGCGTTTCGGTCGCACCGGCCAGCTCGGCGACAGTCAGCGGTCCGTCCTCGAGGAGGTCGGCGATACCGAGTTTGGCGACTACATGCACGGCCTGCGAGAGCTGGTAGCCGTACACCATCTCAAGCACAGCCTCGGGGGACGCGGTCCGCCCTTCGCCGTCTGAATCCTGGGCCGATCCGCTACGCACGTCCAGCTTTCGCCAGGTTCACCTTTGTAAAGCGCAACTACTTTACTAGTACCAGCCTCGCCACAAGCAGGAGAGTAAGGCAGGCCGAACTCGGGACCTGCGAACGGCCCTAGCCTCGCGTCTCCGTTGCGATCGCTCCCCCTTCTTTGGGTAACACGGTGTAGTGCGCCGACATTCCGGCGACGAGGTGATCCAGGACGTGGCAGTGGAAGAGCCAGGCCCCCGGGTTATCGGGAACCATGTCGGCCACGATCATACCCATCGTCAACAGGCTCGTCACGTCTGTCCGCATGTGATTCGCGACGACGGTGTTACCGTGCCAGTGGGGGGCGTGCACCTCGAAGTTGGTGGAGGCCATAAGGTACCACCGCACGCGCTCACCTTCGCGCATCGTGAGTCCCGGCAGGTTACCGTAGAGGAAGCCGTTCAGCGATGTCATAAAGTTGCTTAATCCGAACGGATGGAAGAAGGCGATCTCGTCCCGATCGATGCTCGCCGGATCGCCGGCGTACGCCTGGATATTGTCCTCCAGATACCAACTCACGTTCTCATTCACCTCATGGAACGAGACAATTAGCTCGCGATCCACTTCCTCGGGGGTCCCGTCTCTTTTGGTCGTGCCGCGTGCACTCACAATCATGGGTCCCATGAGCCCTGCGTTGACGTCCTTACCTTCGTTCGCGTGCGAGTGATACATCCAGAGAATGGAGCTGAGATCCCCCTCAGCTGGTCCCGCGCGTTCGGGAACGGGCCAGGTGTAAGTGTGGGTCCCTCCTGGTGGGACCGCGTCGTCCACCTTGTCGGTTTCCGCCGTGTCATCGGCCGACGGCGCGCCCTCCGAGTCCTTGTTGTAGAACACGCCGTGGGGATGCACGCTCGCCGGGAAGCTCGCGTTGTTCTTGAACACCACCTTGATCGTGTCCCCGACCTCGGCGCGAAGAAGCGGCCCGAGAAAGCCCAGGTGCTCCCACTCACTAGGACGCGGCCTGAGCGTTGTAAACGTGGCGTCGGTGTACTCCTGATAGAGAGCCTTCTTGTACTTCTTGCCGATCCGATCCGAACCGCTCTTCACCCATTCGTCCTCCTCGTCGCCGAACGGCTCACCAGTGAGGCTGTTCATCCCGCTGGGAGCGTAATCCCACTCAACCTCGTCGGCAGCGACGTAGTAGGTATGCGTGGTCGGATTTGAACCTTGAGACTCCGATTGGCAAGCAGCGATGATCGGAACGGTCACGAAAATCATTACAGCAACAAGTGCTTTCCCCATGGCTCAGACCCCTTGTGATAAACGTTTTGTTGCTAGTGGCTCAGTTGGAGTTCGCCAGCACGACGATCCTGGGACCCTTCGTGGCGTCTGTGAGGCGTCGCGGAGGAAGCGAGGATCCGTGGCTTTGCGTCCCCGACTTTTACCGGGTTTACCTTTATCGAGGCGTGTTAACCTTTTGACTGTACTACGAAAGGCGTGGGGTAGGCAAATTGATGACAGCGACTGCCCGACAAAGCTCTTTTGTTCGAGCCGGTATTCTTGGTCGGATGAAGTACAGAGAGCCGGCGGTTTTCATAGGGAGATATGGTGGGCGGCACTGGATTCGAACCAGTGATCTCCTGCATGTCAAGCAGCATACTAGCGCTAACTGGCGCGTGATCGGTTGGGTTCGGTTTGGGTGTGTCAGTTCGGTGGGCAAGTTCGTGACAACTAGTCAGGTTCGCCTTAGCTCGGCAGGCCGACGTTCTTCTAGTGCTGGTTGGGCCCCCAGGATTCGAACCTGGACTCTCGGCTCCAAAGGACTC
>JBDHFX010000120.1:0-9070 GCA_039590215.1 Gemmatimonadota bacterium
AGCCGTACCCCTTGGCGTCGTTGAACCACTTGACTTTGCCCTTCTGCATGGCGCTGGAACTCCTCCAGTTGAAGCCGGTACTGTGCGGATGGACGTCGGCGAGTCTACTGATCCTCGGAATAGGGTGTCAAGTGGCCTCGCCAGGCGATTTCGAGGTCCCGAATCCGGCTGAAGCGACGACGACTTGAGTATGTCGGTCGAGCTTCCACAAAGACCCGCCGCGCCCCTTCGTGCCAGCCCTCGACCGGAGGGGTCCTCCACTCGGTCGAGGTCCACGACACGGTCTGGGCGCCTGCGCCATGGATCCCGGCATCCACGATCGCCAGCGTGTCGCCCTCCGTGTTGACAAAGGCGGCGGTGATCAGCGCCGCCTCGGTTAGGAACAGATCGAATGCGACGCGTTGGTCGCCGTCGCGCCGAATCTCGATCGGCCCGGCGCGCGGCTCGAAGTCGGTACCTACGAAGAAGTACTGGGCCCCTTCCCGCTCGGCTACGAACACCTGCCCAAATCGCCTCCAGATCGCTATACCCCGTGGTTCGTCGAGAGCGTCCTCGCCTGGACCTGGCCCCGAAAACGTCACCAGTGGGCGAAGCTCAGAATCGAACTTGTACAGTGCCCCGATGGTTCGATCGCTGACGTAGATATTGCCGAAGTAGTCAAGCTCCACGTAACCAAAGCGACCCGGTTGATCGGTCGGTCGGTCGATCGCATCCGGCGTCGTCTCGGCGACCACCTCGCCGGTCGCGCTGAACACTCGAAGGCGACCGCCGTTCAGGTCGATCAGATACAGGCGATACTCCTTCGGGCTGTACCAAGGATCGAGCGAGTCGCCGATCGCCAGCGCGATCGGCGCCTGCACATCGGCCGGGAGCGGCCAGCGGTCACCCTCAATCGGAGATGGCGGCAACAAATCGGTGCCTGCGCCAGCGGTCGAGTCGGCGAAGCGAAGCACGGCACCCGCCTCGCGATCAGCGACAAACAGCTGTCCACGGGCGTCAGCGGCCACATCATACGGTTCGCTTGCCCCCCACGTGCCGACCCAGATTACGCTACGGGCTATCGGATCCCATCGCAGCCGGGCGACGCGGCGGTTTCCGGTGTCGGCGACGTAGATGCGACCGTCGACGGTGGCCTCGATCCCGTGCGGCGATTGGAACCGCGCTTCACCCTCACCCTCGCGACCGTAGACCGCGAGCGTCCGCATCGTAGAGTTGTAGAGGATCTCACCGCGGCCTGCATTCACCCCGAACAACGTGAGCTGGAAGTCGTCCCCCTTGACCTCGGGATCATCGTCCGACGCGAACTTGACCGCAGTCACACCTTGTGGACTGTCGAACCGAGTTCGATCACCGAGAAACAACTTGAGGTGCGTCGATCGCGCGCGATGGATGCCCAATGTGTGGGCGAATGGCGGGTAGACCAACGTGGTGTGAGGTGGGCCCTCGGTTTCAGATTGGCCGCGCAACTGACCCGCCGCGATGATCGACAACATCGCCGCGATCGCGAATCTGCTTCCCCTCACAGTCGCTGGTCCCCGCCTACCGTGAGGCTGCACTATCATCGTACAGGCTCCGGTAAAGAGCGTAGTGGACGATCACTTGTTTGACGTAGTTGCGAGTCTCCCGGAAGGGAATCCGATCGATCCACAACTCAGGGTCGAGCGTCCGCTCCGGGTACCACCACCAAACCTCGACGTTGTGCGGGCCACCGTTGTACGCGGCCAACACCGCTGGAATGAAACCCTCGAATCGGTCGATCTGCCGCTCCAGGTAGTGGGCACCGAAGTGGAGATTAACCGCTGGTTGGTAGAGGATCGTGGGATTGAAGTCGGGCCAGCCGGTAGCGGTGGCGATCTCGTTCCCGGTGTCGGGAATGATCTGCATGAGGCCGCGAGCGCCAGCGCGCGATTCAGCGTCAGCCCGAAACAGACTCTCCTGTCGAATGATCGCCAGCACCAAATAGCCATCGATGCCGTGAGCCGAGGACTCGTTGTCGACCGAGTTCACGAACCCCCTGGGGAAAGCGTAGGGCTCACCGGCAGCGCGCTCGCCAAGCCAAACACCTGCTCGCAGCGTCAGATCCGGGAAACCCCACACCTCCAGCTCTCGAGCCCACGCCACCAACTCGTTCGGGCTGCGGCGTCTGCGGGCGAGGGCTCGCTCGAGCTCGGCGCGAGCGTACCGCCATTCGCCGAGCGCTAGCAACGCTGCCGCCGTCTGCCCGGCGGAATCGGCGAGGGAGGCTTCAATCGTCTGTGTTTCAGCGACCCCAGCCGAGCGGTAACCGCGCCCCAAACGACTCAGCCACGAACCACCCACCAACCGTTCGCTTGCCAGTAACGCGTAATAGTCGTTGTGCCGTTTGCTGGCGAGCTCGCGGAGAAGCTCCTCGGCGCCGTCGCTGTCGCCCTGCTCCTCCATTGCGCGCGCCAGCCAATAGCGGGCTTCGCGCACGCTGCGACGACCGCGGTACCTCGCATACCGATCTGCGGCTTCCTCGTAGCGACCCAGCGCGAATGCGAGGTGTGCCGCTCGCATGTAAGCCCGATCAGCGTAGAACGAGCGACTGTTTTGTCGCGCTACCTGATCGAAGTACTCAATCGCGCGGTCACCGTACGATGGATCGAAAGCTTGGTCATCCTGATATGAATCGGCAATCAAGTACCGCGCCGCGGCGACGTGACGATGGCCCGGGAAACGAGCGATGAAGTTCTCGAGCCGACGCCGCGCGGTCTCTCCATTGCGGTCGGAAGCAGCCAGGCGGGCACGCGAGTACTGCGCCTCTGGCGCTCGCGGATCGTTCGGCCATCGACTCAGAAACTCGGCGTAGTCGGCCTCCGCGCCGGCGCGATCAGCTGCCGCCGTTCGTGCCTGCGCGCGTGCCAGAAAGGCCGCGCTCAACGTCGCTTCGTCGAGGCTCTCGTCGATCGCCCTCGTTGCGAACTGCTCCGCCTCCGCTGGCCGACTGGCAGCCACCAGGATTTGGGCCGCTTCAACCGCAGAAATGCTGAGTCGCTCTCGCTGGACGGGATCAAGCACAATGTCTGACGCCGCCGCCGGTGTCTCGGCGAGCACACGGTGCCGGGTTTGATCAGCGGCAGCATGGTCGCCGACCTGATCTTCCAGCTCCGCCACCGCCAGCCAGCGCTGGCCGCGCGAAAGGCCGCGTGTCTCGAGCGCCAGCGCCGTCTGCAGCTGGCGAGCGAGGTCCAACTCGCCAGCCCGCTCGTAGAGCAAAACCAGCATCTCGCGCCCGTCGTCGTGGGCCAGCCCCGGCAGACCAGCTTCCGCCACCGCCGCCCACGCGGCTCGACCGCGGACCAGATCCCCCGTCTCTGCCGCCGCCTCCAACCGCCACAGCTCCACATAGGCACCGAGACCCGGGGCCGCGGCCGCTAGCCGCTCGAAGGCCCGATCGGCGCGGACTGGGTCTCCCAGCGCCATCGCCGCGTGTGCACTCCAGCGTTCGATCAGAGGCGTGCAACCGCTCGGCAGGAACCCGGTCGGCGTCGCTGCCAGCAGGTCTTGGTACTCCGCCCAGCGACCGAGCGCCGCCAGCGCGGCCAACCGATACACACGCGGTGCCGGCGCGTCCGCTGGCACCGACTCCAGCCATTTAAGCGCGACTTCCGAACGCCCCACTTCGATCCAGTTGCGTGCTGCCCGCGACGCCACTTCTCCTGTCAAATCCAGCAGCTCGCTTGGCGAATCGATCACCGGCACGTTATGCGGATAAAAGGCTACTGGATCGCCTGGACTCCAGAAGATCGGACATCGCTCGGCCGCGCCAGCCAACACCGGCAACAACATGACGGTCGCGATCGACAGAAGAACCCTCATGAGTCCAATAAACGAAAAAAGGCCCGGATCGCAACCCGGGCCCCTTCCCGACTCCATTCGGCGGGTTGTTACTCGATGGATCGATCCCACTCCTGTAGGCTGATCCGGGTCGAACCCGCCAGCTTGACCTCATCCAGAACGTTGACCATGTCGACGTACTTCGCCTGTGGCGACGTCTTGACGCTCACGATCAGCCTCGGGTTGGCCGCCAGCTCCTGGCGCGCGACCGCTTCGACCTGATCGTAGTTGATCGTCTGCTTGTCCGGAGAATCCCCACGCCGCAGCTGCACCACACCGTTCCCGACCACGTAAAAGGTGATGATATTCTTGGGGTTGACCTCGATTTCCTCGGTCTGCTTCTCGGGCAACACCAAGCTCAACCCGCGATCCTCGGCGAACACCGTAGTCACCAGGAAGAAGACCAGCAGGAGAAACGCGATGTCGGCCATCGAGGCGGTCGGGATCTCGTCCGAAACCCTAGACTTGCGTTTCAGGATCTGCGCCATTGATTAGGCCCTCGGCGGGGCTGCCGGCGATGGCGCGCGCTCGATCTCGTGGAGGGTCTCGATCAGATTCTGCGAGGTCTCCTCCATATCGATCACAAGCCCGTCGATCTTTGACACGAAGTAGTTGTGCGCGATGTTGACGGGGATCGCGATCGCCAAGCCGGTAGCGGTCGTAATGAGCGCCACCTTGATACCGCCAGCCACCAACGTTGCGTCCACCTCACCGGCCAGCTCGATCGCGCCGAACGCGATGATCATGCCGGCGACCGTTCCCAGGAATCCCAGCAACGGGGCCACGTTGGCGATCGTCGCCAGCCAAACCAGCCCGCTCTCGAGCCGTGACATCTGGATCATGCCCTCGTTCTCGATCGCGGTCATCACTCGCTCGGTTCCCTGATCATGTTTGTCGAGACCGGCCAATAGAATGTTGGCAACCGGCGTGTCGCTCTCGCGGCACCGGGCTTTGGCCTCTTCCAACCGATGATTGGAAATCAGGCCATCAACGTCCTCGAGCAGAGAACGCGTCTTGCTCGATGTCGACATGAGCGATGAGAGCTTCCAAGCGATCAGGAGTAGACCGATGATCGCCAGAGCCAACATTAGTAGGCCCTGCGAAGGGCCGTCAAGTCGCCGGTCCCGGCGCCTCCGAGCGCTCCAAAAGTGGCCTTAGACCTTGATACAAGCCACGTGGTGGCCAGGCTCGACTTCGCGAAACTCCGGGACGATCTCGGCACACTCTGCGGTGGCGATCGGGCAACGCGGATGAAATGGGCACCCTGACGGCGGATTGGCAGGGCTCGGAACGTCGCCCTCCAACATGATCCGCTCTCGTTTGGCGAGCGGATCGGGGATCGGGATCGCCGACATCAACGCCTTGGTGTACGGATGCAGGGGTTTCCGGTAAAGCTCATCGGCATCCGCCAGCTCCATCAGCTTTCCCAGGTACATGACCGCCACGCGATCGGAGATATGCTCAACCACCGCCAGGTCGTGGGCGATGAACAGAAACGTCAGGTCAAACTCTTCCTTGAGGTCGACCAACAGGTTGATGACCTGCGCCTGCACCGAAACGTCGAGCGCTGACACCGGCTCGTCACAAACGATAAACTTCGGATTGACTGAAAGCGCGCGGGCGATCCCGATCCGTTGGCGCTGGCCGCCCGAGAACTCGTGCGGATAACGGTTTGCGTGCTGCGGCTGCAGACCGACGACTTCGAGCAACTCCTTGGCGCGCGATTTGCCTGCGTCGCCTTCGGCGATCTCATGAATGCGGAGCGCCTCAACGAGCATCGACCCCACCGTCAGCCGTGGGTTCAAGCTCGAGTACGGATCCTGAAAGATGATCTGCATCTCACGGCGCAGGCTCCGAATGTCGCGCCGGTCGAGCGAGAGCACGTCCTGTCCCCGAAACTCCACATCGCCGCTCGTTGGTTCGATCAACCGCAAGACCCGAGCACCTCGCCGGGCTCGATCGAGAAGGTCACCCCATCCACAGCCTTTACCGAGCCCACCGTGCGCGACCAGAACCCGCGCCTGATCGGGAAGTACTTTTTGAGATCACGCACGGCGACCAACGCCGTGTTGTTGTTGCCGGATTGGTTGGCGCTAGTCAAAGAGAAAGCACCTCACCACGTGACCGTTGTCCGCGATCTCCTTGAGCGCGGGCAACTCACGCTTACAGATGTCCATCACGCGGGGGCAGCGGTTCTGAAATGGGCAACCCACGGTCTCCTCGAAAGGTGACGGGACTCCGCCGGGAATCGTATTGAGCCGCTCGACCTTCTCGCCGAGTTTGGGGATCGCTTCCTTCAGCCCCTCGGTGTAGGGGTGACTTGGTCCTCCGAAGACCTGTTCGGCGGTGCCGATCTCGACCACGATGCCCGCGTACATGACGACCACTCGATGGGCGGTCTCGGCGATGACACCCAAATCATGAGTAATCAACATGATCGCCATCCCGAAATCTTCCTGGAGCTGGTTCAGCAGGTCCAGTATCTGCGCCTGAACGGTTACGTCCAACGCCGTGGTCGGCTCATCGGCGATCAACATTGCGGGGTCGCATGCCAGCGCCATCGCGATCATTACACGCTGCCTCTGGCCGCCGGACAACTGATGTGGATACTCGTCGACACGCTGTTCGGGGTCGGGGATACGCACCCGACCAAGCATCTCGATCGCTTTTTCACGCGATTCGTCCTTCGACATCCCGCGATGGAGTCGCAGCACCTCGCTGATCTGATCACCGACGGTATAGACCGGATTTAGCGACGTCATCGGTTCTTGGAAGATCATCGCGATCTCGTTGCCGCGGATCCGGCGCATCTCCTTTTCGGACAACGCCAGCAGATCAAGGTCCTGAAACTGGATGTGTCCGCCTTCGATCCTTCCCGGCGGGTCCGGAATGAGTCGCAGTATGGACAGGGCGGTAACCGACTTCCCGCACCCCGATTCGCCGACGATGCCGAGCGTCTCCTGCGCATGCAAGTCGAACGACACGCCGTCGACCGCCCTGGCGACACCCTCGTCGGTGTAGAAGTAGGTTTCGAGATCCTCGACCTTGAGTAGCAGCTCCATACGCCTCTTACAACCGGTCGTGTTGTCGTAGGTAGACCACCAAATGTGCCAGATTCCCACTCAGGAAAACATCCCTCGGCGTCCTGTTCCCGAGCGCCGGTATCCGCGCATCGAACCATTCCCGAGACCGACGCCGCGAGCGCAACGACTTCTGAACCTGGTACAAGAACGCGTCCAACAGCTCCAACCGCTCCAGATACTCCTTAGACGGTATCTGCTCGCCTCTGCGCCAGCGGTTTAGCGTGCCTGCGGTACAGCCCACGGAACTGGCTATCGCCTTTGTGTCAAGGTCAAACAGCTCCATCAGCCTGCTGATCGTTCCTTCGCTGATCCCGGTTACCATTTGGACTCCTCCTCAGCGCCGGGGGTCGGAAGCCGGTCGGTCAATTACGTAGCCTCGGATCGAGCGCGTCGCGTAACCCGTCTCCGAGGAGATTGAACGAAATGACGGTCGCCACGATCGCCAAGCCCGGGAAGGTCGAGATCCACCAAGCAGTGATCATCGCATCTCGACCGTCGTTGACCATCGACCCCCAGGAGGCGGTCGGCGGCTGAACTCCGAGCCCGAGAAACGATAGACCTGCCTCGAGCAGAATCGTATTGCCGATGTTGAGGGTCGCGATCACGATGATAGGCGCCAACGTGTTGGGCAGTATATGGCGCATGATGATGCGCCTGTCGGAGTAACCCAGGGCTCGCGAGGCCTGTACGAACTCCTGCTCCCGCAGCTGCAGGAATTGTCCGCGCACGATGCGGGCGCTCCCCTCCCACCCGGTGAGGCCTAGCACAGCGATGATGAGCCAGATCGAGGGTTCAAAGATGGCGATGATGACGAGTACGAGAATGAGTCGTGGAATCGAGAGTAACATGTCGATGAACCGAGCGATCGCGGTATCGATCCAACCGCGGAAATACCCCGCCAGCGACCCCATCAGCGCGCCCAATGTGATCGAGATGGCGACCGCCAAGAACCCGATCGTCAGCGAGATGCGAGCCCCGTACAGGATTCTGCTAAAGACGTCGCGGCCGAACTTGTCGGTCCCGAAGTAATGCTCGGCACCCGGCGCCAGATAACGATTCAGAACGATGTCGCCCTGAAAGTTCGGATCGAAGGGTGCGATGAACGGCGCCATCAGCGTGACCCAGTAGAGGAACCCCATGACCCCCAGCCCGGCCATGGCGAGGTGGTTCTTCCGAAAACGCCGAGCCGCCAACCGCCACTGGCTAACACCGGTTCGGCGGATCGGTTTGGTCGCCGTCACCGCCACGTCATAGACCCCCCACGTCCACAGCACGATCAGGGTCACCACCAACGTGACGGACGCGATCCAATCATCGAGCCGACCATCGCCGAGCGTCCTCGTGATATCCTCTCGTGACAGCAGCAGTGTCGCGAGCGCCAGCACCCAACCGTTGAAGATCCAGATTCCTGCTTGTTTTCGTCCGGTAGCCAGTGAACCGAGCCCGGGTACGATCGCTGACAGCGCCACCGCCCAGCCTTTTCTCGACGCCACCTCCTCGCCACCATCCGACGCGGGATCAGGCGTGATCGGTGCGCCGATCACCAGCCCTGCGGTCTCGAGCTCGCCTGTATGGGTCTTGGGTTCCACTAGGCTTCGGCGTCCTCGACTCGCACCCGCGGGTCGACCACCGAGTACAGGATGTCAGCCACGAGGTTGCCGGCGATCACCAAAATCGCGATGACGAAGGCACTAGCCAGGACGACGGGATAGTCACGTTGGAAGATGGCGCCGATGATCGTGCGCCCCATTCCGGGCCAGGCGAAGATCGTTTCGATCAGGACTGCGCCGCTTATCAAGAACGGGATGTACAACCCGAGCAACGTGATGATCGGGATGAGCGCATTCCGCATCGCGTGCTTGAACACCACCTTACGCTCGTTCAATCCCTTGGCACGAGCAGTGCGCACGTAATCCTGGCGGACCTGCTCGAGCATTCCGCTTCGCATGTATCGCGCGACCGCCGCCGCCCCACCAAGTCCCAGCGCAAGTGAAGGCATGATCAAGTGCTTCGCGCGATCGACGAGCTTTTCGCTTCCGCTCATGAACTCGTAGTCGACGGCCGTCATCTGGCTCGCAGGAAGCAACTGTAGCTTGTAAGCGAACAGCAGGATCAACATCAACCCGAAC
>JBDHFX010000121.1:0-4939 GCA_039590215.1 Gemmatimonadota bacterium
GACAGCCGAGTTGCGTGGAGCCGGCTACGATCCGACGTCGACCGCCGGCGCCGGGGTAAGCCGCGCCCGGCCGGATACGTTGGAGTTCTCCGCCGACTGGAACGCCAGCGGGGCTGTGATACCTACCGTTGGCAACCCGAGTGAGCGGCTCGCGTATGCGCTCGGTGCCGGAACATGGAAGCGCGGCGTCAACGGAGGCCCGCGGCTGCCCGCCGCGTGGCCTGATTCGGCCAAGTTCTCGTACTTCGATGGTTTGGGCGCTGATCTTGGCGCATCGCCCGACCCAGCCGCCATTCGGTTGGTCGAGGCCCGTGTTCTTCTGGCTTCGCCACGCGCCGGTCCGGCTCTTGTCGTCAGATGGCGGGTGGCGCGAAGGAACTTCCGCACACCGTGAGCCGAGGACCGGCTGGCACTGCACTCCCGGTGGTCCTATGGGCCTTGGTCATCCTGGGTGCACTGTCCACGGCGGCCTTTGTAACCGCGATGCTGGATCTCAGACTCGCGCTTCACCACCAGGATTTTGCGGCCGCCTTGGGCAGCGCCGAGACCGGACTCGCTGAAGCGCTAGCGGCAGTGGCACGACAACCCACCCGTGCCGCTGAACCCGACAGCGTCCGCGGCACCATTGGGTCCGGCACCTACTGGGCTCGATGGGAACCGGCCGCGGGCGGGTTCAGGGTGGTGGCGACCGGCGTCCGGGGATCGGCCGAGCGGCGGGTGGAGGCATGGGTCTCGTTTGATGCTGGGGGTGGGTTGCGGATTTCGGCTTGGCGGGAGGTTCGGTGAGGGTCTCCTCCGGCAGCCGTCGGTTGTAACTCCTTGAATTGAACAGGATTGGAAAGCATAAACGAGCATCGGAACGGATTTTGCATCTTCCATAGCCCGGGATCGCTTGCAACGGCTCAACCTACGCCCGGGAACGATGCATCGCGCACGTGGCAAAAATGTCCAAGGCCGAATCGTGAGACGCGAGACTGGTACTACGCTGGTCGAGATGCTCACGTTCGTGGCTTTGGTCGGGATCCTCGCCGCCATCGCGCTTCCCAGCCTGGCGCCCTCTTCCGCGCCGTATGACGTAGTTCGGGAAGCCCGCCGTGCTCACTCGGCCTTGGTCGAAGCGCGCAGTCGGGCTACCGCCGAGCAACGGGATTATCGGTTCTCAGTGTCCGGGGGAAACAGTTACCAAGTCGAGTACGATAGTGGCTCGGGTTGGACATCGTTTCGACCGGCGGTCGACCTACCTAATCGCATTGCGATGACGATTGGGGGGAACGCCAGCGGGGCCATCGTGTTCAAACCCCACGGTTGGGTCGAAGGCCCGACGGCGGTCGCACTGGACGATGGTCGGTCCTACCAGCGGGTCAGCGTTCTCGCGAGCGGGTTGGTCCGCTGGGAGGGGCCCACCCCGTGAGATTGCCAGGGCTTGGACGTGTTGGGGCGACCGACGGCTTCACGATCGTCGAGTTCGCGGTCGCGCTGGTGATTTTCGCAATCGGGATCCTCGGGGTCTCGGGTCTGCTGCTGACGGTGATTCACGCCAATCGCGGCGCCAGCAACCGCACCCGCGCCGACCAGTTGCTCTACGAGAAAGTCGAGGAGTTCCAATTGACGCCGTTCGTGACCATTGAAGGTGGCGCGGATCAAACCTCGGTTGGTGACGTTGTTTTCACGCGCACGTGGACGGTGACCAACGACGCTCCGATGGAGAACGTGACCACGATCGAGATCGCTGCGCAGTGGAGCGAGCGAGACGAGACGTTCACCGTCCAGACGGCCACCATGAGGAGTCGCGATTGACGGTGAATTCTAGATCCATCGCCGGCTTCACTCTGATCGAGCTGCTCGTCGCGGTGGTCATAATCGCGATTCTCGGTCTCGCCGCGCTCAACCAGTTTGTTGCCCAACACCAAGCCTATGTCGCCCAGAATGACGGCGTCCGCACGGAACAGAATGCTCGCGCCGGTTTCGACATGCTCATTCGGGAGGCGAGGAACGCCGGCTTCGATCCACGCGGAATCACGGGTGCGTCCATTACGCACTGGACGGCCGATAGCTTTGGATGGACCGCCGATCTGAACGCGGACGGTGACCTCAATGACGTGGGAGAAGACGTCTTGTACTTCTTCCAGGCCGACCCGGGGGCGATGGTTCGGCGGGAGGGATTGGTGGAAGTCGAGATGACAGACGGCGTGAGCGATCTCTCGTTCGCGTACTTCGCTGGTCCCGGCGGGACCGCAGCCCAATCGGTGAACAGCATTGAATTGGTGACGGTCACAATGACCTATCTCATGGCCGAAGGTACGCTTCCAGGGGCGCTCCGGACTCAGGTCGCGGTTCGAAACGCCATCTACGAATGATGAAGACAAGAGCACAAATGGTTGGCCAGTCTGGTCGCGCGGGGTTTGCCTTGCCAGCCGTACTCGCGCTGTTAGTCGCGCTGTCGCTGGTCGGAAGCGCGGCCGCGATTCTGACATCGACCGAGGTGCGGGTGGCGGGGCTCTACACGCTGTCGAACCGTGCCGGTGCGGCAGCCAACGCTGGGCTCGAGCACGCCGTCGCCCACTTCGGCGTGAGCGGCCCCGACGATGGATGGCCGGTTGCTGGGTCGATTGGTGGCTACGACTATAGCGTGGCGATCACCCGCGACTCGTTCGATTTCGGGGCTGGCCAGCTGCCGGTGTCATGGAGCGCAACAGCGGGATACAACACCGACGATGACGGGCAGCTGGTCTGGGTGTTGAGTTCGTTGGCGACCCGGGGACCGTATCAGGCCGCGCAGGAGCTGCGGTTGAGTGTCGGCGGAGGGACATTTCAAGCGAGCGCGCCCTTCACATCGAGCTCGGGCCTCAAGGTTCAGGGCAACGTCACGATCTCGGGGATCGACGCTTCGGACGATGATTCCTGTGGCGGTGACAAGCCGGCGGTCGTCTTGACCGATCCCGATGACGATGTCGACAGCGGTGGGTCGGTCGACTTCGAGGGAGACGAGGCCTACGCCGACAGCGTTCCGCCGTACGTCGGGCACGACTCGGCGCCGATGTTCAACACACCTGAGGAAGTCCTGGGGCTCAACCCAGGTGCGCTGGATGGTTATCAGCAGACCGGTCAGGAGTTCGATGCCGATCCACCTGATACGCTGTCGGGCATCACGTACGTCACGGATGATTTTGGTTCTAACGGAGCCGGCTCCAGCGACATCGATGGATCGGGCGTGCTAATTGTCCACAACCCACTCTACGATCCGCGCGAGCACGACCCGAGCCACCCCCTGTACGATCCCATCAAGGCCGCTGACCCGGCATACGCGCCGGCCACGCTGGGAAACATCTCAAAGGGTACGTTTAATGGCATCGTCATCGCCGACCGGATCGACAAGCTGACCGGCAAGACGAAGATCTTTGGTTCGGTAGTCATGCTGCGACGGGTCGACGATGGCAACAACGTGGCCACGGGTCAGACCCTGATCCAGTACTCGTGCACCGCGATTCAGAGTTCGACCGGAGGGTTGGGAGGCCCGCGTCGATTGGCCTGGTCAGCTCGTTAGCCAGCTAATCGAACCGCAACCGCTACTGCCAACCGCCCTGGTTTAGACGCCAGACACGAACCTCGCCCTGCCGAGTCACGGTGACCGCTCGAACCTCTTCGCTTACCTGATGGCGAACGATGATGAGTCCAACACCGGTGTCGCTCGCGTCCGACCAGAACGCACGGCCACGAGGATTGAAGCCGACCCGCCGCGCCAGCAAGTCGACCGATGCCGGCACGGGGGGCGCAATCCCGTTGCTCGCCGACTCGAAGGTCAGCTGAGGGGGCAACGCCCGCCCAGAGACGGCGCCGACGATGTCGGGGAACGGAATCCGCGTCTTGGCAACGCCTTCCGCGGTTGATGCTGGTGGGTCGGTGGCCGAGATGTAAGCGGTGTAGCTACCGGTTGCGCCGTTGGGTTCGAGTTCTAGGTAGACCGGTTGGCTGAGCGTGATCGCTCGATAGCGCGCCAGACGCGCCGTCCATGCAAACAGCTCGGCCTCATCGGTCACGATAGAGGCCGGCGTGGGCTCCAGCAGCCGCGGGATCGAGAACCCTGCCAGCAGCCCGATCAAGGTGAGGGCGACGACAGCCTCAACGATCGTCACGCCCCTGCGACCCAGCCGCCGTTCCCTCGATCCAGGCCGGGTCTTGTCAACTCTGCGGGTTAATTGATCCAGCTTCATTCTCACGCTCGTCGACCTGGGCGGCAAATATCGCGCCGCTTTCCGCCACAAACGCCAAAGAAAGCCGCCTTCTGGAGCCCTACCAAGACGCACGAACCGTTTTGGCGACCCATTCGTTGGTTCGGCGGTAATCCGCCACAAACCGCTATGTCAATGGCGTATCGCTAGATGGCCATGGGACGAGCGTGTGAGCCCTCGGGCCTGGCACCGGAGTTGCATGGCAGGAGGGCTGAAAACCCGCCCTATCCGCTAGCGAGGCGTGGCTGATGCCACGCGTTCGACTGTTTTTATGGTACGACCGCGAGGCCCCCGAAAAGGGCCTTCGGGCGTTATCGAAACTCTAGGCCAGGTCGGCGGCCCCCGTGGTACCCCGACCAGAGGGTTCGATGATTCTTCGGCGATCGCGCGGCTGTTTGGCGATCGACCTCGGTTCGAGGCAGATCACCGTGGCAGCTATCGAAAACGACGGCCTCCGTGCCCGGGTGTTGACGCTAGAGCGTGAGCCGCTCGAGCCCGGGGCGATCGTGGCTGGCGACGTGATGGACTACCACTTCGTGGTCCAATCGCTGAGAGCACTCCGCGAGCGGCTCGGACTCAATGGCCGCGTGGCGGTTACCTCCGTTTCGGGCCGCAACGTCATCGTGAAGCGCGTCAAGATGGACCGCATGCGCGAGCAGGAAGCCCGACAAGTCATCCGATGGGAGGCCGAGCAGCACGTGCCGTTCGAT
>JBDHFX010000122.1:0-4896 GCA_039590215.1 Gemmatimonadota bacterium
GTCTTGAGCCGGTATTCTCGGTCGGATGAAGTACCGAGAACCGGCGGTTTTCATAGGGAGATATGGTGGGCGACACTGGATTCGAACCAGTGACCTCCTGCATGTCAAGCAGGCACTCTAACCAACTGAGCTAGCCGCCCACGCAATGGGTAGGATAGAAACGATACCGCGGCGGACACGGTGAGACAACCGGCGGAACAGGCGTCGATCTCACCCTCTACCAGCGGCGATCTGAGCCGCTTCGGGCGCGCGTTTGAGCGCGAGCATTGCCAACACGCCGAGCGCGGGACCGGGCGCCAAGAGCGCAAACGCGGGCCACCAGCCGATCGCGTCGCGAACCAGCGGCACCAACCAAATCGTGGCGCCGGTCAGCACAAATCCGGCCGCCAGCTGCAGGGTGAGCGCGGTGCCGACGTAGCGCTGATCGGCGACCTCGGTCACCATCGTCGAGAACTGCGCGGAATCGGCGACCACGCTGAACCCCCACACCAAACCAACGGCGAGCACGACCGCGGGTGGCATCGACATGAGCCCGCCAATCACCAGCGCGCAGCCGCCCGAGACCGTCATCGCCACGGCGGTAGTCCGCGATCGCCCCCACCGGTCCCCTAGCACGCCACCCAGCCAGCAACCGAGGGCGCCGATCCCGATGACCCCGAACGTCGCAAACGCAGCCATCTGCTGAGCATCCAGCACCGCCCATCCATGCGACACGAGAACCGCCGTATAGAACGCCGCAAACCACGTCCACATGGCGTAGAGCTCCCACATGTGGCCGAAGTACCCAAAGCTGGCCAGTCGGACACCACGATCGGCAAGCACCCGGCCCACCTGGCGTGGATCGAACACCGCTCGGGGAAACGGGAACGGTCCGTCGCGACCCGCCAGTTCGGCAAGCACGCCGGCAGCCGCGGTCAAGATCGAGGTCACCACGATGACGAGCCGCCAATCAACGCCACCCCATCCTCTGACGAGGTGCGGCATGGCCGATCCCAACGTAAGCGCACCCACTAACACGCCGAGCGCGACCCCTCTTCCCTGCCGGAACCAAGTAGCCATCGACTTGAGCGCCGGCGGATACACCCCAGCCAGGAAGAACCCGGTGACGAACCGGAGCAGGATCGCCGGCCCGGGACCGTCGGCAACCAACAGGAGCGCGTTGGCACCCGCTGCGCCGATGGCACCGAAGAGCAAAAGCCGCCGCGGCCGCACGAGATCGGCGAGTGTCAGGATGGCCGAGGCCAAAGCCCCGATGACGAAACCAAGCTGGACGGCTATGGTGAGCCATGCGCCGGCGCTGGGCGACAGCGCCCAGCGCTCAGCCAGCTGTGGCAGCACGGCCGAGGCCGAAAACCACGTCGTCATGCCAAGCAAAGACGCTGTGGCGAGCACGAAGAGCGCCGACCAGCGGCCGGGCGGATCAGCGGTCGCTACCATCGAGGCTTTGGGGTCGATTCTTGACACCAATCAAGCTTGTGCCGACTCGCGACGAACGCTAGCCTCGCGTTTCGATGCTCGGACGCACGCGCAAAGATTCGGTGCTCGTTCTCGGCGGGACCGGCTTTATCGGCCGCGAGATCGTGCTCGCGTTGGCCGAAGCCGGACATCCGATCACCGTCTTTCACCGCGGTCACACGCCGGGTGATCTGCCCTCTTCCGTCGATCGTGTGCTCGGCGATCGGCGCCAGCTGAGCCAGCACGCGGACGAGCTCCGGGCTGCGCAGCCGCGCGTCGTAGTCGACGTCATCGCCTACACTGAGTCCGACGCAACGGCGTGTGTCGAAGTCTTCGGTGGCGTCGCCGAGCGTTTGGTGGTGATCTCCAGCCAAGACGTGTGTCGCGCGTATGAGCGCTTTCTGGGCGTTGGGGACGGAACGGTCGAGGCGGTGCCCTACGCCGAGGAAGCCCCGCTCCGAGACCAGCTCTACCCGTATCGTGACCGCTCGACCGGCCACGACGCGTGGATCGCGGAATACGACAAGATCCTGGTCGAGCGCGTGGCGATGGCTGACGATCGACTCACCACGACCGTGCTCCGATTGCCGATGGTGTACGGCCCCAGTGACCGACAGCAGCGGCTGGCGCCTTACGTGCAACGAATGGGCGACCGACGCGAGACAATCCCGCTCGAGGCCGGTCACGCCGGCTGGCGCTGGACGCGCGGTTACGTCAGCAACGTTGCGCACGCCGTCGCATTGGTGTGTGGTGACGATCGCGCCGCCGGGCGAGTGTACAACCTGGGCGAGCCCGAGGCGCGGTCCGAGGCTGAGTGGATCGCCGCGGTCGGCCGCGCGGCGGGCTGGAACGGGCAAGTGATCCCGATAGAACGCTCGCGGTGGCCAACCGAACGGCAGCTGCCGTACGACTGGAAGCAGGACCTGGTAGCAGACACCACCGGCTTGCGCGATGAGCTCGGGTACGCGGAGGCGATCGATCACGACGAGGCACTACGCCGCACCGTCGAATGGCAACAACGCCAAGATCAGCGCGGTGATCTGAGTCAGGAGTACGCGGCCGAGGACCGCTGTCTCGAGCGCTAGGAGCGAACCCGGGCCCGAACGAACTGGTCGACAAAGTTGGTGAGCACGCGCGTCGCCAGCGGCGCGTCGGCGACTACGGGTGCCGGGTTAACCAAGTGGCCGCGCCGAGCGACGAAGTCGCGCGAGATCTCGGTCGTGACCTCGGTATGGAACTGGATCCCGCGACAGCTCTCGCCGACCGCCAGCGCCTGGACCGCGGTATGCGCATTCGAGGCTAACGACACACCACCGGGTGGCAGCTCGACGACGTAGTCCTCGTGTGTGGCCTGCACCTGGAACCGGTCCGGGAACCCCGCAAACAGCGGGTCCTCTCGCCCGCATTCCGTCAGCGCGACCTCGACCGTGCCGAGCTCCCAGCTGTCCGGGTGTAGCCCGACCCGGCCACCGAGAGCCGCGGCGATCGCTTGATGGCCGTAGCAGACACCCAGCAGCGGCGCTCCCCTATCGACCACCGTCCGGATCCATTCCAGCAGGCCATCGACCAGCGGGGATTCATCCACGACAGAACTCCGCGCGCCGGTGACGATCCATCCGTCCGCGGCGCCAGGATCGGGAGCTTGGCCGTCGGACAACGCGTACACCCGGCAATCGACCCCGACCGGCTCGAGCACCCGCCGAAACCACGCGTCGTAATCCCCGAACCGTTCGATCATGTCCACGTACGTCGAGCCGGGCTTCAAGATCCCGATCGATCCGTTGGCAACCGTCACGACGTGTGACCGCCGACTTCGGCTACAACTGCTCCCGCTTCGCGTGCGAGCCGCAGCTGACCGCACGCGCCCTCGATGTCGATGCCACGGCTTTTGCGAACGGTGATCGCCGATTGGCTGAGATCGGTAACGGCGTCCCGAAACGTCATCGTCTCGGCTTCGCTCGGTCGGCGAAAGCCCAGCCCCTCGACCGGGTTGTAACGCATCAGGTTGACCTTGGCCGGCACTCGCTTCAGGAGCTCGGCCAGCGCCACCGCGTCAGCCACCCCGTCGTTGACACCCGGCAGGTGGACATACTCAAACGACAAACGCTTGCCGGTCGACTCGGCCCACACTCGGCAGGCGGCGATCAGCTCGCGGAGCGGATGCCGGCGATTGAGCGGCACGATCTTGTCTCGGACCTCGTCCCGCGCGGCGTGGAGCGACACCGCCAACCGGACCTGTGGAAACCGCTCCCCGAGTGCGACGATCCCCTCCGGCACGCCGACCGTCGATACGGTGACGCGACGGGCACCGAGATCGAGCCCGCGTGGATCGATCAGTACTTGTAGCGCGGCGGCGACCGGGTTCCAGTTGAGCAGTGGCTCGCCCATCCCCATGAAGACGACGTTCATACCGACGTCGCTCCGCCCGCGCAGAACCTTGAGGCGACGCGCCTGATCG
Organism: Gemmatimonadota bacterium; assembly: GCA_039590215.1. Taxonomy (GTDB): domain Bacteria; phylum Gemmatimonadota; class Gemmatimonadetes; order JACCXV01; family JAHWKZ01; genus CAMYLR01. The sequence continues at coordinate 3,914 of JBDHFX010000122.1, forward strand.
ACGATCTCGCCGGCAGTCAAGTTACGGCGGTACCCAAACATTCCGGTGGCACAAAACGCGCACGCCAGCGGACAGCCGACTTGACTCGAGATGCAAATCGTATCGCGGCGCTGCGTCGGAATGAGCACCGACTCGACCGATTCACCGTCGACCAGCTTCCATAGAAACTTGCGCGTGCGGTCGACCGACTCGCGACCCCCATGCGGCACAATCGACGGAAAACGGTAGTCAGCCTCGAGTTGAGCTCGTAGATCGATCGGAAGGGTCGTTATCGCCGCCCAACCGGTGGCGCCATGGCGATAGACAGCGTCAACGATCTGCGCGACCCGGTAGGATGGCTCCCCACGATCGGCCAGCCACCCTGAGAGCGACGTCTCGAGCTCCGCCGGCAGCAAGCTCAGCAGCTCGACCCGTGGATCGAGATCGGTCAAGCGTTCGAGCCGCCGGTCTTCCGCACACATTACGCGACGCCGATCTCACGTCCCAGATGCTCACGGGCAGCTTCGATCCGCTCGACGACCAGTGACTTCCCCATCGCTGCCATCGTCTCGAAGATCCCAGGGCTTACCCGGGTGCCGGTCAGCGCCACCCGAAGCGCCTGCATCAGCTTGCCGGCGCTGACGTCGCGCTGTTCGCAGAGCGCCCGCAACCGGGCCTCCATTCCCTCCAGGTCGTCGAACGCGGCTTCACCGTCGACGTAGTTGGCCGCCACACTCAACAGCTCACGCGCCACCCTTGGGTCCTTCCAGAATTTCTTGACCGCGTCGGGCTGGTACTCTATCGCACCGGCGAAGAACGGGCGCCCCTGGACGACGAGATCCTCGAGCGTCCGCGACCGGGTCTTGACCAGCGTCATCACCTCAGTGAACCAGATCGTCCGCTCAGCCAACTCTTTTTCGGTGGCGATCCCGGCGTCGATAAACCTGGGTCGAACCAGGTCGGCGACCGCCAACCCCGACATCGTCGACAGGTGCTGCCCGTTC
>JBDHFX010000123.1:0-4747 GCA_039590215.1 Gemmatimonadota bacterium
CATTTGTTTGACCGTCGAACGCTTCTTGTGGTAGGCTCGATGAGATAGTTCGCCTCGACAAAGGCAAACCCGACGAAAGTTGGGGACGCAAAGCCACGGGTCCTCGCTTCCTCCGCGACGCCTCCCACGACGCCACGAAGGACCCCAAGACCGCCGAGCTGCCGAACGGCTCCAGCCCATTTGCGCACGAACCCCGGGTACGGGAGGTGACCGTGTTACGTGCGATTCTTCGCCCTTGTGCCGTTCTGCTCCTATTTCCCGTAACGCTTCAGTCCGTTGCGTGCTACGGCCCAGCACGCTCTGTTCCGAAGTCTGACGTCGAGGATGTCAACGAGGTCCGTCTCGTGGGCATCACGACGATAGAGGGTGACACGGTGATGTTCGATGAGCCAGAACGGAAGCAGGCTATGGCGATTAGGCCAGCGACGGTCCGCAACGACACCCTCTACGCGAGCATCCACGGAACACCGTACAGCCTTTCGGTCGACCAGGTTCAGCGCTACTGGATCCGATACCTAAGCACTGGTCGAACGATCGGTCTTGTGGCCGGGATCGTTGGCGGGGCTTTCTTGGTTGTGGTTTTAATCGCTGCGGCCACTAAGGAGTCGTGCCCGTTCATCTATTCGTGGGACGGGACCCAGTGGGTTTTTGACGCCGAGCCCTACGGGGGCGCAACTACGCGTGGCTTGGAGCGCGATGATTTCGCCGAGCTCGAGCATCTGGTCGCGGTGGACGGAGAGTACCGGATCATGATTACGAACGAAGTCCCGGAGACTCAGTACACGAACCTCGCCAAGCTTGTTGTCGTTGATCACCCGGCAGGAACGCGGATCGTTGCCGACCATTACGGGCGGTTCCACACGGTTCGCTCGCTCGTGTCTCCGGTGGAGGCGCAAGACGAGCGAAACCGGGATTTGATGAGTTGGCTCCGATCCGGTGACCGGCTGGCGTGGGAGCCGATGCCCGATCCAGACGGGAAGCAGCAGCGATCTGAGATCACCCTGACGTTCCCGAAGCCTCCAGGAGCGAAGACAGCGACACTAGTAGCCCGCGTAGGAACGGGGCTCTGGGGCTCCTACATGATAAAGTCGATGCTCGAGCTCCACGGCAAAGAAGTTGATGCGTGGTATGCAGCGCTCGACCAGCGGCCCTCGGCCGTGGACTCTCTGTTCACGTGGAACCTGCGAGAGGAGTTGTATGCGCTGCAGGTTTTGGTGGAGGAGCCAGATGGCTGGAATGTCCGGGGAGTGTTGCCAGGGGGTGGGCCCTTTATTACTGAGGACCGCGCCCTTGTTCTCGACGTGAGTCGAGTCGCGGGTAACCAGCTTCGCGTGCGGTTACGTCCACCGCGCGGGTTTTGGTCGCTTGATGCTTTTGCGGTGAACTACGGCGAACCCGAATTTGCGGGTCACGTCCAGGGGATCCTTCCAAGAGAGGCTCGTGACCAACGTGGACGCGACGTCTTGTCTGCCCTGTCGGCCACGGATGATACCTACTATCCGATGCCGACCAACGATGACCACGCTATTCTGACGTTCGAGGCGCCGCCGCCAGACGGTAGCCTTCAGCGGACGGTCTTTCTGCACGCCCGCGGGTGGTACCGGATCCACCTTGACAACAACGGAACTCCCGAGCGGGAAACGTTGCGCAGAATCGCCGAGGTGCCCGGTGAAGCCGCGAGGTATGCCGCGGAGCAGTTTTTAGCGTGGCCTTCGACAGTCCAATAGCGAAGTCCAGCGAGCGGTGGGTGTTGGTTACTGGCGGCAGCCGGGGAATCGGACGCGCAATTGTTGAAGATCTCGCTGAACGTGGTTGGAACGTTGCGATAGCACACCTCAGGGACATCGAGTCTGCCACTGCCGCTGCTGAGGTTGTGGCGGAGTGCGGGCGACGCGCGATCGTCCACACCGGAAACCTCGGCAATCCGGAGGAGTGCGTGCGACTGATCGAACGCCTGGGCGTTGAGATCGAGCGACTCGACGGTTTGGTGCACTGCGCTGGCCTCGGCGCTCTGACGCCCGCACTCGAGGCACGTCCAGGAAGGTGGCGGATCGCATGGGACACCCATGTGGGAGCTCTGCTTGAGCTGTTGCGACGCGGCCGTGATCTGATGGCGCCTGACGGTGCAGTTGTGGCCATGACGAGTTTGGGGACACGGCGCGTTACCCCTGGGTACGCCACGATCGCGGCTGCCAAGGCGGCCCTGGAGACATTGGTTCGCTATCTGGCGGTTGAGATGGCGGACTCAGGTATATCCGTGAACGCTGTCTGTGGTGGCCCGGTCCAGACAGACTCCCTCCGGTCCTTTGCCTTTCACGATGACCTTGAGCGAGCGGCCTGCCAGTCGATTGCCGGCAGGCTCGGCCGTCCAACCGATATCGCGCCGATCGTCGCTTTCCTCCTCAGTCCGGACTCGAGGTGGATACGGGGGCAGGTGGTCGTGGCAGACGGTGGGTTCGGTCTCGTCTGAAGATGCGCCACTTCTGGGTAGATCGCATTGTCGACGTCGAGCTGGGGGTTCGCGCTGTGGGGATCAAAGCCGTTGCGCTCTCAGAAGACATGTTCACGGATCATTTTCCGGGCAATCCGGTTTACCCTGGTGTCTACTTGGTGGAAGGGGTCGCACAGACCGCTGGTCATCTGTTACATGAGACGGCGAACCGCGGGAAAGTTGCACTCCTCGTGTCGATTGATCGGGCGCGTTTCCTCGGCTTCGCTCGGCCTGGAGATCGAATACGGTTTGAGGTCGTGATTGAGTCTTTGAATGACGACGCGTCGCGCGTCAAGGGCGAAGTTTTCCTGGGCGAGAGGAAAATCGCTGCTCTCCGGCTCACTTTTAGGCTCCTCGCACCGGAGCGGCTGATCGCTACCCCGTACCTTCCATTCTGGGAAGCAACGTACACGCAGTGGCGAGGGGAGTTCCCCGGCGAGGAAGAGCGATGAAGCGCGATGTTGAGCGTGTAGCAATAACGGGAATCGGGGTTATTGCACCGAGCGGCGTCGGCACGGATCAGTTTGCAGACTCGGTCAGAAGTGGTTGCTCCGGGATCCGAGAGATTACGGCCTTCGACCCCGACGGTCTCGAGTCCAGAATTGCCGGCGAGGTTGACGACGCTTCATTCGATCCAAACCCGTGGATTCATCCGCCGAAGGCGATCAAGACGATGAGTCGCGCCACGAAGTTCGCCGTCGCTGCGGCGGGGATGGCTCGCGAACAAGCGGGACTCGATCCGGGGGATGTTGACCCGGACAGACTCGGAGTTAGCCTAGGGGTCGGAGGTATGGGACCAACCGATGTGGACCTTGTCTCGATACAAGCTCTAGCCGTTCTGGACGCTGCCCGCGAGGCGAACGGTGGCGCCGTGAATACGCCAGCTATCACCCGCTCATATCGGGCACGCACGAACCCCGTCAGCGTGTTACAGGGGCTGCCAAACCTTGCAGCCGCTCACGTGGCGATCCAGAACAACGCGCGCGGTCCAAGCTTGTCCGTCGCTACCGCTTGCGCGGCAGGGACTCAGGCGATTGGTGAGGGAGTACGCATGATCCAGCGTGATGAAGCTGATGTTGTGCTAGCGGGTGGCACGGATGCCGCGGTCAACCCCGTTAGCGTTCTTGGCTTCGACCTCCTTGGCACCCTGTCCCATCGGAACGAGGAGCCGCAGCGAGCATGTCGGCCGTTTGATCGAGACCGAGATGGCTTCGTGATCGGGGAAGGGGCGGCGGTCCTGGTATTAGAAAGTGAGAATCACGCGCGGTCTCGCACCGTTGACGTTCTCGGCGAAGCTGCGGGATTTGGGGCGACGTGCGATGCCTGGCGGATTACCGATGAGCGGCCGGACGCTACCGGCGCGGCCAGAGCACTCCAGTTGTGTATGGTTGACGCAGCAGTAGAGCCGCATGAGGTGGGCTATATCAACGCCCATGGGACCGGGACCCAGATGAATGACGTGACGGAAACCCGCGCGATCAAGCAGGTCTTTGGCGCCAGCGCCACTGACCTGCCGATCAGTTCTACAAAGTCGATGGTTGGTCACCTACTTGCTGCCGCTGGTGCGGTTGAGTTTGTCGCCTGCATCCTGGCTTTGCGAGAGGGGTTCTTGCCGCCGACCATCAATCTCGATGTCCCCGATCCAGAGTGCGATTTGGACTACATACCGAATGTGGGGCGGTCGGCTCAAATCAACATCGCAATTAGTTCCTCATTTGGATTTGGGGGACAGAACGCATGTCTGCTCGCGCGGAGGTGGTAAGGTCACCGCACCAGTGCCAGCCGAGGAACTCCACGAAATGGTTCGGCAGATTGTCTCAGACATTCTCGTTGTTCCGCTGGAGTCAATAGAGCCCGACACCCCCCTCATTGCTGAACTGGGCGCCGAATCAATTGACTTTCTCGATCTCGTGTTTCGGCTGGAGGAGTGGCTAAAGGTCAAGATCCCAATCAATCGGTGGGATACTTATGTGCAAGCTCAGATGCCTGATCGTAACTACGACGTAGGCATCACATCGAGCTTCATAGTCGGCTTCGTTTCAGACGTCGTTGAGACGAAGTCATGAAGTGCTTGAGAGCCGGGTAATAACTTAGCGATCATTTCTTCGCTGCATCGGTGCTGACGTCGCGGCACCCATCGGTGAAGACGAGCTTTATGGTGCCCACGGTGACGAAGACGGTGATAAAACCCACCGGCGTTAGCCCCTACATGGGCCGGTCGCCCTTGATCGTCACCCGGTAGCCCGACCGCGTCTG
>JBDHFX010000124.1:0-4692 GCA_039590215.1 Gemmatimonadota bacterium
GAAGCTTCCCTGGGCGTCGGTCACCGCGTGATAGGGATGATCGAACAAGACGACGTAAGCGGACATCCAGGTGTGGGCGTCGCACGTCACCTCGACCGTCCCCGCCCATCGCGTCGCGCGCGAGGCATCCACCGGTCCGGCCTTGGCCGGCAGCGCGAGGTTAACCAACGACCTGCGTTTGGATCCCATCTTGAGGAAGAGGCGAACGTTGTGGAGCACACCGTCCTCATTGAACGCGTTTAGCGTGCTGCCCACTGTGCCAGTCTGGACGTGAGGTGCAAACGCGCACTTCTTGTTTTCGATGCGCAGTTGGTCGGTGGTCGGCTCACCCGGGGAGCTCGCACCATCGAGCGAGACGACAGCGTAACGGACATGCCCCTTGGCCGTTGCGACCACAGCTTCCGAAGGTATCTCCTCGCCACAGAATTCCGCATCCGTGTCCACCTTGAAAGACGCCGCGTTCTTGGCAGCCGAAGCAGTGATCGTCCCCACGATCGATCCGTTGGGGGGAACACCATCCGTCGACGTGGGCACCACCGCTACGACGAGAGCCGCGCCAACGATTAGCAAGCCAAACGACTTGTTCATGCTTCCACCTCCGCTTTGCGATTATGGTTCATGGTTTTAGAAGAATGTGTGTAGCTCAAGCGTCACCTCGTCTTGATTTCCGATTTGAGGGATGTCCTCAAGGCGAGAGTAGTAAACCGATGCCTGCAGGAACTGCGTAATGAAGTGCTCGGCGCCGACCCGCACTCGATAACGCGAGTTCTCGCCTATGTCGCGGTCCGGATCGAGGAAACCGTACGCGACTTTCAAATTGAGCCCTTGCATCACGAGTAGATCGCCCTCGACAAATGCAACCGCCTGATTCCCGCGGCGACCCTCCGGCGGATTGTCGTTGATGAAGTCGTACTCCCCCATGAAGGCGAACCGCCCGAGGCGGAATCCGCCAAAGGCCCCAAAGGCCTCGCGGTCGCCGGTATCGCCTTCGTTTCGAGACCCACTCACCCCCACGCGCCATTGCGGGAACACGACGGCCGCAAACCCGCTGAACTGTTTGTCGTTGTTGTTCTCGGCCGCACCCTGGGTTCCATTGGTCACCGCAACTGCCACGGAAAGAGGACCCGGCTCGAGGCCGAACTCAATACCAAGATCCGAGTTGTCGAAATTGAACCCGGTGCGCTGGCGAATGAACTCGGTGTCATCGAGCAATCTGAAGCCGTACGGAAGAAAGAACTTTCCGACCTTTAGATAGGACTCCCCCGGAAGCCCCTTGATCAGCGCGAACACTTCCCGGTTGCGAGGATTTCCGGGTGCGAACTCCTCATCGACATAAAACGTGAGGCGGTCGCGGATCAGCGTCGCTTCGACGTACAGGTTTCCCTCCTCGATATCGAAGGGGTAGAGCGTCTCATCTTCGATCTCTTTTCTCGACGCTCGGGCGCGCAGGTCCGCGCCAATCGAAAGGATGTCGGCGATGTTCGTCGCCATAAACGACCCGCCGTCACCCAGACTGGTAACCATCATCGAAAGGCGCGTCTGGGCGTAAATCGAACCGAACGCGTTCCGCTTCCCCCCGCCGGTCATGTTCGTATGGCAAACCGAACACCGCAGGCCTGTACGAACCGATAGATACGGCTCGGCCGCCAAGTCAGTGCTCGATGGGCCAAGCAAATACAACCCGACCAGTGTTGTCAGGACTGCCAGGCGCACGTTTCGCATAACGATCACCTCAGTTTTCCAGAGCCCCGTCCGCAATCCAAGTGCGGATGGCAGCAATCTGCTCCGCGGACAGGGGCGACAATCCCAGCGGCATGCGCCCACCCGTGATGCCTGGCGCACCCTCGATCTTCATCACCACGTAGCTGTTGTCGGGTTGATGGGGGTCGACTCGCAACAACTCGGGGACCTCGACGCTCGGTACGCCGACCAGCTGGTCGTAACTGAAGCCGGCCTGCAAGGAGAAGCTCAACGGGGCCGACGCGCCGGCGTGACACTGTGTGCAGATCGGCGTGAAGATGTTGGCCTGAATGCTGGAGAACGTGGGTTCTAGCACGCCGCTCCCACCCTCTCCGAGCGGGTTGCCGAACTCGTCGAGTCCCTCACCGGAACCGGCGCACGCGATCGCGAACGCTAGAAAGATCCCAATCGAGAACCGATGCGCTGTGCGGTTCACTGCGACTCCTGGGCAGGCGTCAAGTTGGGGTTTTCCACGAACAATCGGAAAAAGAAATCGCGCGGACGGGCCAGCGATTGCAGATACGCGACCAACGACCACAACCGTCGCTCCGCGATCGCATCGCGTTCCGGCGGTGCCATCTCGTCCAACTCGGCACGATCCGGCTGGCTCTCGAGATAAGCGCGAAGAGCCGACAGCTCGGTGGCGCCAAGGCCCGACTGGACGGAGGAGAGGTCGCTCTGTGATCCGCCTGCGAAGAGGACAACGCCGGGCTCGAACGCAGGCATCGGAGTGCCGAACAAGCCTGTCCGCAGGGTTCGATACAGATCCTCCGCCCGTCCCCCGTTCTTGTAACCGCCACGGGTGAAATCGTACGGTCTGATCGGTTGATCCCAATCATCGGTCAGGGTTCCGGCGGACGGGCCGTTCCCGTGCGCGCCCACACCATGACACTTGGCGCAGCCCAACATCAAATACACTTGGCGTCCCTCGCGGGCCGTCGCGCCAGATGGTTGACCGGGTAGCGGCAGTGGCTCTTCGTCTCCAAACCCCATCGCATAATCAGGAACCAGCGTCTTCACGTATTCGACCACCGCCCAGCGCTGTCGCTCGCTGAGCAGTTTCTCCCAGGCCGGCATCCAAGTACCGGGTACGCCTGCCGATACCGTACGGAAGAGATCTTGGTCAGTGGGAAGAGCCCCGGACGGCGTGCTGCGGAACTTGAAAACCCCGCTGGTGAAATCGCGCGGAGCGGGGTTCATGTGTCGAGCCGTAGGTCCTAGACCATCACCGGAGATTCCGTGACACGAAGCGCACGCCGAGCGATAAACGGCGCGGCCCTCGGTAACGAGCGCGGCTGTCGACACCGGATCCGACCCGGGCAGCGGGGTCGTTTGCGCTATCCCGACGCTGGCTCCTACCACTACGAGAAGCCACCCGAGAGCCAACACCGCTGTGTAGACGAGAATGTCTTGTCGGGAAAACCCTGATGAGTTCGGAAGCTGGCTTACGCGCGTTTTTGCGTTCATGAGGACCTCTCTCGAAGAGAGAGAGGAGGTTCCCGGCCGCGCTGATACAACAATTTTGGACCGAGCTAAGGTCCGTACTTCTCCAGGTAGCCTCGGACGCGGACTTTGCGAGCGGTGTTTTCGCTGCTCATATAGCGGATCTTGCCGAAGATCGGGCGTTCGGGCCCCCAGGCGCGGTCGTAGCGGCCCAAGCACCAGAAGATGCCGCTGTAACTGTTTGGATTGCGGCCGTCGAGCGCGTACTTGTTGTTAAGCTCGATCATGACGTCCACTGCGCTCTTTGGATGCTTCGTCCATTCCAAAATCTTCTTGCCCCAAAGCATTCGCAGGTAGTTGTGGATCCGCCCCTCGCGGACGAGCTGTCGCTGGGCGGCGTTCCATAGCTCGTCGTGGGTCTCGGCCTTTTCGAACTGTTCGAGCGTGTAGACATACTCACGGGAATCGATGACGTGCTCGGCCAGAGTCTTCTTGGCCCAATCGGGCAGCGACTTGTATTGGTCGTAGTCGGAACGTTGCCAGGCCATGTTGTAACCGACCTCGCGCCAAGTAATCAGCTCGTCCAAAAAGCTCTCGACTTCGGGACTCGCTCCCCACCATCCCTGCCTGCTGCCACTGGCTTTCTCGGCCACGTCGTCGATCGTCCAACTGTCACCCGCCATCAATTCCGAGAACACCTGATGCACCGAGATGTGACCGAAGTGGAGGTACGGCGACAAGCCGCTCGTTACCTCTTCCTCGGGCTGATTCCGATCGGTGTTGTAATGCCCCAGCTTCGATCGCAAGAACTCTCGTAGCGTTTTTTGCCCTGCCTTCGGACCGCCCAAGTTGGTCGTCGGCTCCACGGTGTGATCGATCGGGAAACCTTTCAACCCTCGTGAAGTTGCCAATGAGTCATTGAGCTCAGCAGCCGGCCACTTGCGGGCAATTTCTTTCGGCAGTTGTTCCAGTTTCGGCAATCTCACTCGAAACAGGGGATCAGGCTTTGGGAACTCTTCGAGGTGCGGTTTCAAGGTCTTCTGCAAGAACCGTCGGAAGTCGTGCGCCCGAGCGAAGACTTTGTCGGCCGTTCGCATCGGCAGGATGCCGTTCGAGTCCACAAGCTCTAGCGACACGGGAACCTGCTCGCTCGCGGCCTCGATCATCCGCGGCAGGAAGAACGCCGGAAAGTCGTCGCCGACGACCACCGCGGCGCGCTCAGCGAGTGCGGCCAGCAGCCCTTTTCCGGCACCGGGTTTCGGCTCCAGATAGGGATAATAGAGAACGCTCTTGCGGGAACCGAGCCGCTGCGCGTTATCCGCCATGCCTTGAATGACGAACGCATGGAACCGGTCGCTGGCCCATGGATATCCACAGCGCAGCGGCTCGAACACCAGGAGCGGTTTCTTCAGCTCGCGCGCCCATTCGATCGCCCGCTGCAAACCGAAGTTCCACTCGGTTCGACGACTCGCGATCATCCAGTAGAGGACGAACTCGGCCGCGGGTTCG
>JBDHFX010000125.1:0-4608 GCA_039590215.1 Gemmatimonadota bacterium
AAACATCTACGCGTCGATCTTCCGGTTCGACGGACAAGCGTCGATTTTCGGTGCGCCGGGAGGCCCCTGCTATCGCTGTCTGTATCCGGAGCCGCCGCCACCGGGCCTCGTCCCTTCGTGCGCGGAGGGCGGTGTGCTCGGGGTGTTGCCGGGCCTACTGGGTACGATTCAAGCCACCGAGACGATCAAACTCATTCTCGGGATCGGGGAGCCTCTCATCGGTCGACTTCTCTTGGTCGACGCACTGGGCCTCACCTTCCGGACCCTGAAAGTCAGAAAGGACCCCGCTTGTCCGGTGTGCGGGGACAACCCCATAGTGACGGAGTTGATCGACTATGAGCAGTTTTGCGGAATCGGAGCTGACGACGATGCGTGGATCGACTCGAACATCGAGGAAATCACCGTTCATGAGTTGAGCGCGACGTTAGATGACGGGGACGACGTCACGCTGCTCGATGTGCGTGAACCTCATGAGTGGCAAATCTGCCACATCGAGGCGGGGCAATTGATACCGCTTTCTGAACTCACGGCGCGTATGCACGAGCTGGATACGAGCCGCACGTACTATGTCCACTGCAAGTCCGGAGTGCGGAGTGCACAAGCGATCGAGCAGCTCCAGGAGGCTGGCTTCACGCGATTGAAGAACGTGGCCGGGGGCATCCAGGCTTGGGCGGAGGAGATCGACCCAACGATGCCTACGTACTAGGCGTCGTCGTGGTTCTTTCTCAGACGATGCTGTTTCTCACGTTTTTGTACCTTCACCCGCGCGAGAGAGAAAAACGTCAAGTCCCTCCTGAGCGAAACGCGGGGGTAGGTGGAACGATCTACCTAAACGTCCTCAGAGGGGCCATCCCATGACGTACGTCATCACCGAGCCTTGCATCGGCGTGAAGGACGCAAGCTGCGTCGATGTCTGTCCCGTCGACTGTATCTACGAAGGGGATGACATGTTCTACATCCACCCAGACGAGTGCATCGATTGCGCCGCGTGTGAGCCAGAGTGTCCGGTCGAAGCGATCTTTGTCGAGGAAGACCTGCCGCCGGATGCGGCGCATTACCTCAAGAAGAATGCGGACTTCTTTTCCGGGGAACTCAAGCGACCGATCTGATTGGCACTACTTCTAACCAGAATCTGAGGAATAACTGGCTGGGGCGCCTTTTCTGCTCTCGATGGGGAAAGCTTTCTTTCACATTCGCCGCCATGAGATCGCACTTCCTGGGGAGTAGATGATTCGAGGCTTAGCATGAACATGGAAGGCTTCTGATATTCTCGTGAAGTACGAAAGTGAGAAGTGCGCATATAGTGCGCGGGACCACACGGTGCAGTCGGCATTGGACGTCACGCTTGCATACCACCAACGCTCGAAGCACCTCCCCTCTCGGTTCGCGCCCTCGCTCGGGTACCTGGACTGGGAGACACAACCGGATCCGTTCCGTCGATTCGAGGGGGCCCACAGGTTTCCCTTGGGGTTCGAACCCGTTGGCCCCCTCCCGCGCTACGAGCCTGCTTTCGTTCTTGGGCAAGTCGATCCAGCCCCGCTTCACGCGGCGACCGTCGCTCGGCTCTTCTACGATGCGCTGGCGCTCTCCGCGTGGAAGGAGATCCCGAGCGCCCGCTGGTCGCTGCGTGTCAACCCGTCGAGCGGAAACCTCCATCCCACGGAGGGTTATCTGGTCGGTGGACCTCTCCCGGGCCTGCACGACAAGCCGGCCGTATACCACTACGCGCCGTTTGTTCATGCGCTTGAGCTCCGGGGCGAGCTGTCCCAAAAGGCGTGGCGCGCCATCTCCGCGCAGCTCCCCAAAGACGCGCTCCTCGTCGGCCTCACCTCCATCCACTGGCGCGAGTCGTGGAAATACGGCGAGCGGGCGTTTCGGTACTGCCACCACGATGTGGGGCACGCGATCGCGTGCGTCTCAGTGGCAGCTGCTGGACTCGGTTGGGACGCCCGGTTGCTGGAAGGCGTCGTTGACGAGGGACTCGCCACGCTCCTTGGCACCCACCTTCAGACCGGAGTCGAGGCCGAGCACCCCGACTGCTTGATCGCCGTGTTCCCGCAGAGTCGCTGCTCGGAAGCCAAGAGGCAGCAGAGCTTCCGGCTCGAGACCGATCTCGTCGCAGCTCCCCGCGCCGCGCGTTGGACAGGCCAAAGGAACACGCTCAGCGAGGACCACCACGATTGGCCGGCCATCGATGAGGTCGCCGCTGCTACGGAAAAACATGCGCCGCCCAGCGACGAGTTCTGGTCGTCGTTCTCCTACCACAACGACTCCCTCGAGCTGGGCGAGTCGCCCCTTTCTCTTCGCAGTGTGATCCATCAGCGGCGCAGCGCGGTTGCGCTCGACGGACGCACCGGCATCACGCGAGAAGCGTTCTATCAGATCCTTCTGAAGGCGATGCCAGGGTCCAACCAGGTCCCGTTCACTACCCTGCCATGGCGTCCGTGTGTGGACCTCCTGCTCTTCGTCCACAGGGTCGAGGCCCTGCCGCCGGGACTCTACGTGCTAGTGCGCGACCCCAAGCGCAAGGAGGCACTTCGACGTTCGATGGACCCACGCTTCTCGTGGAGCAGGAGCGACGGGTGTCCGAGTTCCTTAGCGTTGTTCTTCCTCGAGGAAGGCGACACCCGCCGCGCGGCCCAGCAGACGAGTTGCGACCAGGCAATCGCTGCGGACGGCGCGTTTGCCGTCGCAATGCTCGCCGAGTATCGCGAGCCTCTCGAGGCCTTCGGTCCTTGGTTCTACCGCCGGCTGTACTGGGAAACAGGTGTCGTTGGCCAGGTCCTCTACCTCGAGGCGGAGGCAACCGGGATCCGCGGCACGGGGATCGGATGCTTTTTCGACGACCTGACCCATCGCGTCTTTGGACTCGAGGGCGATCGGCTCCAGGTGCTGTACCACTTCACGATGGGTGGGGCAGTCGACGACCCACGCCTGCGAACCCATCCGCCTTATCAACACCTCGTTCGCGGTGCTGGGGCGAGCGAGACGTCGACGGAGCCTTAGTCCCCCCGCCGTGACGGGGCTTCCTCATGGTGGGCCTGGGTGGAGTTGAACCACCGACCTCACGCTTATCAGGCTGCGACAGAATACTCGAAGGAAAGGCCTCCCGGGCACGATACTTATGTGTGTTAGTTAGAGCGAACCGCCGCTGTTACCGTTCTTGTTACCGCGCGCCAGCTGCAGGCGCCTGTTAGGCAACACTTATTACGAACCAAGGACGCGCAACTCCTGAAACATGTAGACGAACTGCGCCGTGAAGGCAGCTGCTGCCGCGGCGACCTGAGGCCGTACTTCGACTTCAACCACTCGTTTTCGTCCTCGATCAAGTTCACCAAGCCGACAGGGCAACCACAGATCTCGGCAGCCAGCTCAGCGATGTCATTGTACGCCAGCTCTGGTGACGTCGCAGCAATCTCGTACGATCGGAAAGCCTCGACGCGTTCCTTTTCATTCGTTGGTACTGGATAGCTCACGCCATATTCCTTGGTTACTGACTCTGTCAAGATCCACGCTCTCCAGACACAGGGCTTTCCTACATGCTCCGCCCAGTCTTATCGTAGTTTCCTCGTGAGCAGTTGTCTGTCAGCATTGCAGGCGCGGACGACGCCTCCGCCGAGACTGGGTCACTCCGCGCAGGAGGACTCTCGACTTGCAGCGTCGCCGCGCCTTCTGCTTGACTACTGTCCGGTGGCGTCTCGCAGCGGTGCGACGCTGAAAACGACGTGGAACGGCTTGCAATAGATGACCACGCTCTTTTCATTGGCCACGTTCACGTTGCCAGGTACTTCATAGTTCTGGTCTCCTCGACTACCCCTGAGCTTGCCAAGGTCCACGTAGCCCTGGGTCTTCAAATCGCCCCGGATCGAAGGGTTTGAATGTTCCGCCAGGAGGACATGGAGTTCCGGTCCGCTCGTAACCATGAAGTCTTCGAGTCTCAGCTCGAGAGAACCATCCGGAAACCGCAAGAGGGTCGCTTGACCGCTCCCCTTGTGGAACGAGTCCACGCCTCGAAAGGTCCCTGTCTTGATCGCCTCCGCTGCGGCCGTATCCTGGCCACCAGCGGTCTCCTGTGAAAGGACTATCGCGGGGACCAGAAACCCGGAGAGTGCCAGGGCCAAAACCGAAGTACTGAAACGTGGTCCCATCTCAAACAACTGCTTCATCTTTTTCCCTCTCGAGAATGTTTGCGTTCTCAACCTGCGAGTGACTCAGATGTCTTGATATGTCCACCGAAACTGAATTCCCGCTTCGTCGCACGACCCATAGCCAACCCGTGTGCCAGACCGCTTCGGGACCGATGAACACGATGCGAAAGCACCCTCACGCGCGCGAGGTGAAACGAGGCCTTCACGACCGGAAGGCGCTCGTCAACACCGGTGCGGACAGCTCGCTCCCGAACCGGCACCTCGCCCGCGGCGCTCATCGCTCGTCCTCCGGACGGTCTCCGCGAAGAGGTTCGCGTCCCCGCCATCTCGGCTCCGTTACGAGCGTCGACGCGAACTTCGAGCCTGGACCCCGACTACCGGGCGGCAATGCCGTTGGCACCACCTGGGAGCAGGCCGAAGTCACCGATGTGCGTCAGTCCTCCTTTCGCCTCGGCACGGA
>JBDHFX010000126.1:0-6014 GCA_039590215.1 Gemmatimonadota bacterium
CGTCGATGTACCAGGCATGCGCACGATATGCGACTCGAATCCGACCTCGTCACACGCCTTCCCCTTCATCCGCACGTAGGTGGCTGACGCCGGGTCGTCCCCGACCAGCACCGCGGATAAACCGGGTCTGATCCCGGTGTCGTTCGCCAAACGCTCGGCGGCGGTCGCGATCTCCCCCCGCACCCTAGCCGCCAAAGCCTTCCCGTCAATTAGCTGGGCGGTCATTGATCTGCACCATAGTCTTTCTCGTCTGCCGCGTGTTTCAATGGCAGTTCGGCTTGGGCCAGGCGCGGCTCGTAGCATTGTCGGCAACGAGCCTCGTACTTGCTAGCCCCTCCGACGACAATCGTCTCCTCGGAGGGAACCAGGCGCTGTGTGTAATTGGCCGGATTCCCGCACTGTACACAGATAGCGAGGGTCTTGGTGATCTCCTCGGCCTTGGCCAACAGTTGGGGTATCGGGTCGAACGCACGCCCCATGAAATCCTGATCGAGCCCGGCTACGATCACACGTTTCCCCATGTTCGCCAATCTGTCGACTACTTCAACTAGTTGTTGATCAAAGAACTGCGCTTCATCGATCCCCACCACCTGTGTGCGTGGATCCACCCTGGCCAGGATTTCGCGCGCAGGCGCGACTCGCACCGCATCGATCCGCATCTCGGAGTGACTCACAATCTCGTCCTCGGAATACCGGTCGTCGATCAACGGCTTGAAAACTTGGACCCGTTGACGTGCGATCTGCGCACGCCGGATGCGCCGGATCAACTCCTCAGACTTACCACTGAACATGGGCCCACAGATAACCTCGACCCACCCTACTGGCCCGCGCACGAACGGATTCACTCTACGGACTCCTCAATCCGGTCGGCAGGCCAATCGATCTGTTCGATCGATCGTGCCTGACCAGTCTCAGCGTTGATCTCGACCACCACAGCCTGAAATCGAACCTCGTCCTCAGCCACCTCGAACCGATTGGGCGTCTGTGTGAGAAACCTCTCGATCGCGCCCTCGGCTCTAACCCCGATCACACCGCCATGAGGACCCGTCATTCCGACATCTGTCACAAACGCGGTACCTCCAGACAACAGCCGTGCGTCCGCTGACGGGACGTGCGTGTGAGTCCCGATCACAGCCGAGACGCGACCGTCTGCGTATCGGCCAAACGCGATCTTCTCGGCGGTCGCTTCAGCGTGAAAGTCGACTACGATGGCTCGGGCACGACTCACGTCGTCCCGCTCGAGCAGGGTGTCCAGCCGTCGAAACGGACAATCGATCGCCTTCATGAAGACCCTGCCCTGGAGATTCAACACGGCTCCAGTAATGGACCCCATCGCGCCCGTCCACACGCCACCACCCGGATTGGGGTTGGGGTAGTTGTCAGGCCTCAGCAGGCGTTCCTCGGCGTCAAGGAACGGATACACATCTCGGCGGTCCCAGACGTGATTACCGGTCGTGATAACGTCAGCACCCGACTCAAACAACTCGCTGGCCACACCCGGGGTGATCCCGAACCCCCCAGCCGAGTTCTCGCCATTGGCAATGACGAAACACCCTGGATCGGCGGCCCGGACCCGCGCGACTCCCAGGGCAAAGGCTCGCCGGCCGGGCCGTCCGAAGATGTCGGCAACGTGAAGTATCTTCACCGGCCTTGGTTCGGCGCGGTTGAGCGATGATCGACCACGTGGGCAAAGACCCCGCCGCAGATCCACCCGAGAGGATTTTTTGACGCCCTCAAAAAACGAGTGGGCAACCTCCCCACCCGAGTCTCACTTCCTCTGTCGAGGCGTGTGATCGTCCGATGGAGCGAGGCTCCCTGTGAGAACGCGTTGGCTCAAAAAATGAGTCTCTCGAGCAGTCCGCGCGCGGGGTCTTTGCCCAACGCCGGTCCTATCGTCAGCGCCGATCGGCCTCCTTCCTAATCCGTTGCCCCACGCTCGAGGCACGCATCGATCGCGTCTTCAACGCGCCGAATCCGTTCGACAAGATCGCCGCCGATCTCGGTCAAGTCCTCTCGAGCGCGAAAGAGCTCATCGGAAATCTCCATCGCTCCAAGCACGGCCGCCTGGAAGGGCTCTAGCGTCGGGGCGGCCCTGCGCAACTCACGCAGCACGGCATCAACGTGTGCGGCCACTCGCTGTGTATACTCCTCGTCGGCTTCGGATCGGATCCGAAACGGCTCGTCGAGCACGGTTACCCTGACAGCGTCTGCGGTTTGCTGATCGGTCATGCGTCTACCGCGTAACGAACGCGCGTAAGCAACTCCCGTATCTTGCCTTCGAGAAAGGCGGCGTGTTGGGAAAGGCGGTCACGCTCGGTTTCCAATACTCGCACGCGCTCCTCAAGCGCCGCCGGATCGAACCCGGCACCAAACCGCTCGCTGGCGGCCACTGCCTCGTCGTACTGCTCCGCCAACTCCGTGTGCCGGGAAAGAAGCAACTTAACCTTGTGCTCGAGTCCGGCCACCGCGCTGATCAGATCGGCGTCTGCCACTCCATCGCCTGTTTGTGTCTCTTTCACCGTTGCCGGTAGCCCCTTTCTTCTACCAGATGAGCCATCAGATGGTCGACCTGCTCATCAACTTCATCGTCGGTCAATGTCCGGTCCGCCCGAAACGTGAGCCGGACCCCTAGGCTGTGGTACCCACGATCCAGTTGCACTCCTAGATAACGATCAAACACCTCTACTCGCTTGAGATCTTTTAGCCCCACTGATCGTACGGCGTCTACAACCACCCGGGCTGTATCGCCATCGGGCACGACCAGCGCCAAATCTCGAGTGATCGCCGGCTCTCTTGGAACGTCGGTTACCGAGAGACTACCATCGTCCGTGGGCAAAGCGTCCAGTCCGAGCTCAGCGACGAACACCTTGGAAGCGAGACCCCAGGAAGCAGTCACCGCGGGGTGAAGCTCGCCAATAAACCCGATCATGTTCCCATCGGGATCCTTGACCTCGCCTTGCCGGCCGGGATGAAGGAACCGTCTCGCACTATTATCAACGAAACAATCGCTCAACCCGAACTGGACGAGAAGCTCCTCAACATCGCCCTTCAGGTCAAAGAAGTCGTACTCGATCAGATCGGTCGCACTCCAATCGAGCGGCGCACGCCGGCCGGCGGCCGCCATCGCCACCCGGCGTCGCTCCCGTAACGATGCTCCTCCCTGCACACCACCGCGATCAAAAGCGTGGCCGATCTCAAACAGCTTCACGCGACTAGCCTGACGGTTCAGGTTGTACGCCACGGCATTCCCCAGCGTGGTAAACACGTATGGTCTCAAGAACCTCTCGCTCTTTGAGATAGGATTCTTGATCTCAACCAAGTTATCAAGTAGCTCGAAGGTTGCCAACGTGGCAGAATCGACAAATGATGGCGTCTGCGCCTCGTCAAAACCCGCCGCTCGCAGCGTCTCACGAACGCGCTTCGCTCGCCGCTCATCACCTGTCGGCTCGGGTGCTACCGGCGGCGCCGGCAACGCTTCCACCGGAATCCGCGAGTAGCCTGTTACGCGGGCGATCTCCTCGATCAGGTCGACCTCACGGGCAACATCGAAACGCCAGGTTGGCACCTTTACGGAGACCGCTCCGTCAGCTTCGTTCTCGGTGCTGAACCCCAACGACTCGAGTGCTCGCCTGGCCTTGGGAACAGGGATCGCATACCCGACAAGCGTCGCGACCCTCTCCTCGCGCAGAGTGAGCAGGCCATCGTCAGGTCTTACGGGTTCCACGTTCGCTCCGGCGCCAACAACGCCCGGCGCCACGGACCCACCCGCGAACTGAGCGATCATCCCGGCTGCACGGTCGATCGCCCAGCCAGTGATCTCCGGATCGACGCCGCGTGCGAAGCGTGTCGAAGCCTCGCTGACCATCCCAAGCCGCCGTGCCGTTCGCCCGACCCGCTGGGAATCAAAATGAGCGCCTTCTAGGAATATCGTGCGCGTGGCGGAGCTGACTTCGCTGTCGCACCCACCCATCACGCCACCGATGGCAATCGCGTCGCGCGCGTCGGCGATCAGCGTCATCTCCGCGGTGAGCAACCGCTCCTGGCCATCGAGTGTTTCCATTTGTTCGCCTTCTCGCGCACGTCGCACCACGATCTTCCCATTCGCAATTCGCTCGAGATCGAACGCGTGCAACGGCTGGCCAACTTCGAGCATCACATAGTTGGTTACGTCGACGACGTTGTTGACTGGTCGTTGATCGAGCGCGAGCAATCGGATCTGTAACCAGGCTGGGCTGGGGCCAATCGACACCCCGTCGATCACCCGACCCAAATACCGCGGACAACCGGTCCGATCCTCCACATCTACGCTGGCCAACTCGTGCGCTGACCGACCGGTCTCGCTCAGATCGAGGCGCGGCAACTGCAACTTCTCCCCCACTATCCATTGCATTTCGCGCGCGATACCGAGATGACTGAGCGCATCGCCGCGGTTCGACGTCACGTCGATAACGAGAATGGTGTCATCGAGCTCTAGGGCCTGCCGCAAGTCCCGGCCGAGATCCTCTTCCTCGGCGTACGGCACCGCCCATATCCCCTCGGCTGACCCGAGTGCGTCGAGCCCCAACTCTGGCGCAGAACACAACATCCCATCCGATCTTGAGCGTATCCGTAAAGAGCGCCGACCTCGACGTTCGGGGCTCCGCAAACCACTTGTCGGTTGCCATCGCCGGCGTTGACTGTACAAAGTGTCAATCGATCAGCGTCCGGGTGTGGTCTCGCATCGAGCACCTTCGCCAGAACGACGCCGGAAAACGGACCGAATGCCGGGCGCAGCTCGTCGACCGCCAGCCCCTGATCGGTCAGGCGTTCCCGCAATCCAGCCGGTCCGATCTCGTCCAAGACCCCGTCGTCAAAGAACTGCGACAGCCAGCGGAATGAGACGTTCATCGACCGACGAACTGGTGTAGGAAGCGAAGATCATTCTCGAAAAACATGCGGATGTCCGGCACGCCATACTTGAGCATCGCGTGCCGCTCGATACCGATCCCCCAAGCGAACCCGGTGTAGCGCTCGCTGTCGTAGCCAACACCCTCCAGCACCGCCGGATGAACCATGCCGCACCCTAGTAACTCGAGCCAACCTGTTTGCTTGCACACGCGGCAGCCTTCGCCGTGGCAGAACAGACAGCCTAGATCGAGCTCCGCCGATGGTTCGGTAAACGGGAAGTAAGATGGTCGAAAGCGAACCTCTACACTCGACCCGAAGAACTCGCGCGCATACTCAGTGAGCGCCCACTTGAGGTGGCTCATCGCGATCCCCTCCTCGACCCATAACCCCTCGATCTGGTGGAAGTATGGAGAGTGGGAGACATCGGGAGTATCACTACGAAACACGCGGCCGGGACAAACGACACGAACCGGTGGTTCCTGTTCCTCCATCGTTCGGATCTGAACCGGCGAGGTGTGGGTTCGCAGGACCTGCTCATCGCTGAGGTAGATGGTATCCATCTCCTCTCGTGCCGGATGGCCCTCAGGGATGTTCAAAGCCTCGAAGTTGTACCAGGTAGTCTCGACCTCAGGTCCGCGCGCGACATCAAAACCCATACGGCGGAAGATCGCCAACAGATCTTCGGTTACGATCGTCAGTGGGTGACGGGTGCCCAACCCTTTTCTCCGCCCGGGTAGGGTGACGTCCTGCGCCTCGGCATCGAGGCGACGATCGAGCGCCTCCTCACCCAACGCCTTCTCGCGTCCGGCGATCGCCGTCTCGAGTTTTGATTTGAACTGATTGATGAGATCACCGGCCGCCGGCCGATCTTCGGCGGCAAGCGCCCCGATCGCCTTTGCCTCGGCTGTCAGTAGGCCCTTTCGACCCAGCGTCCGGACGCGGATCGCCTCGATCTCGGCCAGGTCTACCGCCTGCTCGAGTTCCCGAGCGATCTCGCGCTGGATCGCCTCCAAGCGCTCAGACAACCCACTCGACATGCGTCACTGCCGGATTTGCTAGAGGTGGGCCTTGGCGGCCGAAGCCAGCTCCGCGAAGCCGTCGGGATCGTTGATCGCTAGATCGGCCAG
>JBDHFX010000127.1:0-4583 GCA_039590215.1 Gemmatimonadota bacterium
TACGGAGGAGTCGGTGCCGAAGATCGTCTTTGGTCGTCGCCACGGTGACTCCGGGGCTGAGCGGATGCCGGTCTCGGTAGAGGTTCACCACGCTCTTGTCGACGGCCTGCATGTGGGTGAGTTCTTTCAGAGATTCCAAGACTACCTGGACGACCTGCCACTCGACTGAAACCGAGAGCTGGGCCGAGGCGTAGGGTAGAGTGAGGAAGGAGGACTCTTAATGCGAAGGAGCAACACGCCACTGAGGCGCTCCACCGACCATCGAATAATTGCCGGCGTCGTGGGCGGCATCGCCGAGCACTTTGGGCTCAACGTCACGCTGCTCCGTGTCGTCTACGTCGTGGTGTCGATCCTGTCGGTAGCGTTTCCAGGCATTCTGGTCTACCTGCTGTTGTGGATCATCATTCCCGGCGGGAGCAGCGAGCTAGCCGCACCCGCCTCGTAGCCACTTCCTGAGTTCCCCAGCTAGCCCTGGCCAGCCGCGGTGCTAGACTCGGGATCGATGTGCTCCCTGTCCAGATTCATATCGATCATCACGGTCGGGATGCTGGCGGTCGCTTCGTCGTGCGCGGACTCGCCGGACGACCGCACCGAGTCAACGGACAGCGCAGTCGTTGGCGAACCGTCACCCTCTGACACGGCGAGCCCCGAACCGGAACCATCGCCGAAAGATGAAGAGATACGGATCGTCTTCGTGACGCACGGTCAATCGAGCGATCCGTTCTGGTCGGTGGTGATCAACGGTGCCGGTGACGCCGCTGCCGATCTCGGTGTGGCAGTCGAGTACCACGCGCCGCTCAAGTTCGACATGGTCGAGATGAACGATCGAATCGCTGCCGCGGTCGCTACGCGACCGGACGGTTTGGTGGTCTCGATACCCGACGGCGCTGCGCTTGGAGCGGCGATCCGCGACGCCATTCGTGCTGGGGTGCCCGTCGTCTCGATAAACTCGGGTGGTGATGTTTACCGCGATCTCGGCGTGCTCGCGCACATCGGGCAGACCGAGTATGAAGCTGGCTACGAAAGCGGTTTGAGACTCGCGCGCGCCGGTGTTCACCAGGCGCTATGTGTTAATCACGAAGTTGGGAACACTGCCCTCGATCAGCGCTGTAAGGGTTTTCGGGATGCATTGGGTGAGCGCCGTGCCGTCGCGTATGCGCTAGTAGTGAACCTGGCCGACCCAGACGACACTCAGCAGCGGATCGTTGGCGCGATCACAAGCGGTCCCGCGATTGACGGCATCTTGACGCTCGGTCCGAATGGCGCCGCTCCAGCGTTGGCAGCGCTTCGCCAAACCGGAAAGATCGGTGAAGTGCCGCTGGCGACGTTCGATCTTTCGCCGGAAGTGCTCGAGGCGATTCGCGACGGGGAGATGATTTTCGCCGTCGATCAGCAGCAGTATCTGCAAGGCTATCTACCGGTCGTGTTTCTGGTGAAGTATCTGGAGACAGGAACGATCCCGGGTGGCGGTGATGTTATTCGCACTGGGCCCGGTTTTGTTACCCAGGATACGGCTGCCGACGTGATCGATCTGTCGGTGCGTGGCATCCGCTAGGCTACCAGCGGTCAGTTGAAACGCGCGCTCGCCCGGCGGCCTGAGCTCGGCGCGGTGGCAGCCGTGCTCGCCGTGTGGGGCTTCTTTGCGCTCGCCGCCGGCGAACCGTTCAGAAGTACGGCTGGAATTGCCGCCTACTCGAACGCCGCTGCGCCACTCGGCATCCTCGCCGTGGCCGTCGCGCTGCTCATGATCGGTGGCGAGTTCGACCTTTCGGTCGGCTCGATCATCGGTTTCGCTTCTATGTCGCTGATGCTTTTGACCACCCATTTCGGCTGGCCGCTGTGGCCGGCCATCGGCGCGGTCTTCGTGCTATCCGCTCTGATCGGTCTGCTCAACGGCTTGTTGGTCGTTCGCACTGGTCTACCGTCGTTCATTGTGACGTTGGGTACGCTGTTTGCTTTCCGTGGGCTTACCATCGCACTCAGTCGACATTGGACGGGTCGCACGCAACTCGGTGGGCTCGACTCGATCCCCGGTTACGATGGAGTACGACAACTCTTCGCCAGCGACGTGTTCGGCGTGTTTCGTGTGTCGATCGTCTGGTGGCTGGTGTTGATCGCGGTGGCCACATGGGTGTTGCTGAGAACACCACTCGGAAACTGGGTCTTCGCAGCCGGCGGCGACGCACTGGCTGCACGCAGCGCGGGGGTTCCGGTTGACCGTGTCAAGATGGGACTGTTCGTGATGACCGCATTGGCCGCCTGTTTAGTGGCGGTTCTGCAAACGGTGCGCTTCACCGGGGCTGATGTGCTGCGCGGTGAGTTGCAGGAGTTTCGCGCTATCGCTGCGGCGGTGATCGGCGGGACGCTCTTGA
This sequence comes from Gemmatimonadota bacterium, assembly GCA_039590215.1. Classification (GTDB taxonomy): domain Bacteria; phylum Gemmatimonadota; class Gemmatimonadetes; order JACCXV01; family JAHWKZ01; genus CAMYLR01. The sequence goes on from JBDHFX010000127.1 coordinate 2,373, forward strand.
CGGGCGGGTATGGGTCGGCGGTTGGGGCGGCGCTGGGGGCCCTCATTTTCGGCATGGTTCAACAGGGAATCGTCATGACCCGCGTCGACGCGGATTGGTTTCAGGTCTTTCTGGGCATCGTTCTGCTGGCGGCGGTCGTTGTCAACCATGCGCTCCGGCACCGAGCGCTCTCGGCGTGACTACTGATCGTCCGCCACTGCTCGAAGCCGATCGCGTATCGAAGCGGTTCGGCGCCGTGACCGCGCTCGAAGATGTATCGCTAACGGTTGCGAAGGGTGCGGTGACGTGTCTGCTGGGCGACAACGGAGCCGGCAAGTCGACTCTGGTCAAGATTCTGGCCGGTGTTCACCCGCCGACGCACGGCGAGGTCCGCGTTGACGGCAAACCGATCACCTTCTCATCCCCGCGCGAGGCGCGCGACCTCGGTGTGGCGACTGTACACCAGGATCTGGCGGTGATCCCGCTCATGTCGGTGTGGCGCAATTTCTTTCTGGGTAGCGAGCCGGCGGTCGGACGTGGCCCGCTGCGCCGGCTTGACGTCCAACAGTGTCGCGCTGTCGCGCTAGAGCAGCTCCAACAGCTCGGCATTGCGGTCCACGATCCCGATCAATCGGTCGGCACACTATCGGGTGGTGAGCGCCAGGCTGTTGCGATCGCTCGAGCGCTCCACTTGGGTGCCAAAGTGCTGCTGTTGGACGAACCGATGGCGGCGATGGGTGTGCGGCAAGCGGAGATCGTGTTGGAGCAGGTACGGCGGGCCCGTGATCGCGGGGTCGGCATCGTGTTGATCACCCACAACCCTCGCCACGCGGCACCCGTCGGCGACCGGTTCGTCGTCCTGCGCCATGGTCGCGTGGTGGGTGATTTCTCGTCACAGGAAGCGTCCATCGAGCGGCTGATCTCAGTGATGACATGTTCTTAGCCTGGATCGGCGCTTTCGCGATCGGTTTTAGCCTAGGGTTGCTGGGTTCCGGGGGTTCGATCCTAACCGTGCCGGTGCTGGTATACCTCGTAGGCCAGAACGAGAAGGTCGCGATCGCTGGCTCGCTCGGGATCGTGGGTGGAATCGCGCTGGCCGGCGCCCTTCTTTACGTCCGCCGACGGTTGGTCGATTGGCGGAGTGTTCTGTTCTTTGGACTCCCAGGGATGGCGGGAACGTATGCCGGCGCCTGGCTGGCGAAGTTCGTCTCCGGATCGGTACAGCTTGTTTTGTTCGCCATCGTCATGTTGCTGGCTGTCGGGTTGATGTTTCGAACACCCACCGGTCTCCAGAACGATCGTGGCGAGCGTCACGTTTGGAAGCTGGGACTCGACGGGCTGATCGTGGGCATCGTGACCGGTCTTGTCGGGGTGGGTGGAGGGTTCCTAATCGTCCCTGCGCTCGTGGTCCTCGGTGGGTTGCCGATGCATCTGGCGGTCGGGACCAGCCTGATGATCATCGCGTTCAAGTCGGCCAGCGGGTTTGTCAAATACCTGGGAGTTCTGTCGGAACTCGGTCTGATGATCGATTGGTCGATCATCGGGTGGTTTCTACTGTTGGGAAGTCTGGGAACGTTTGCGGGACGCGCGATTGGCGCGCGGGTGCCGCAACCGGCGCTGAAGCGAGCCTTCGCTTTGTTCCTTATTCCGGTCGCAGTTTTTATCCTTTGGGAAAACCTGCCGCAGGTGTTGTAGGCCTCCGCATCGTCTTTGTCATATGTCTTCACGTCTTGTGACACTCGTCGATGGGTTCGGGGTAGTACCCGACTATGGGTTGCGATCACGATGAGCAGGAGGGTCATACATGACGATTTGTAGAGTCAGGCCGACCGTAGAACGAGTCACCGTAGCTGTGTTCTTCCTTGGGTTCTTAGCGGCTTGCTCTGAGAACAGCGGCGGTCCGGCAGGTCCCGTCGGGACGACCGGCTAGCGCCGGAGGAGTTCCTGGTTCTGTTTCAGATCTACGAGTTGGCCGAAGACTTGTTTACGCTGTTCGGTGATCTCACCGCCCCGGTCGGCTTGATCATCTTGCTGGGTATCCTCTTCTAAGCCGGGGCTGGCCCCGCGAACTTCTCAGCCCAACCACGCCACCCTTCCGACAGCTGAGGGGCGGTCAGTAGAGCCTCGGCCTCGTGTCGGTCTCGCGTGTAGATGCGAAAAACATCTCCGATACTGAGGTCGTGATCAGGCTGCTCGACGATTTGGATCTCGTCGCCAGCCCCGACATCTCCC
>JBDHFX010000128.1:0-8414 GCA_039590215.1 Gemmatimonadota bacterium
CGCGCTGCCAGCGAAGCGGTCAGAGGCTCGTTTGGGGTCGGCGGAGTGATCCGCCGGCCCCTTCGGGTTTTTAGGACCCGACCCCCGCTACATGTCGATGACGAGCGCCAGCGTGAAGATCGAATCGACCTCATCGAGCGGGGCCAACACCAGCGCCTCGGTCGGTGCGCCAACCAACGTCACCAACGGGATCAGGCTTCCCGACGGCTCGTTGTCGAACAGCACTTGATAGCTGGCCTTGAGCGCCAGGTTCTTGCTCATCGAGACCGCCAGTGAGTTGATAAAGTCGGTCCGGAAGTCGGACCCTTCGCTCAAGTTCTCGTCCAGCAGAAGTATGCTGTCGAATCGCGTGTTGCCGGTGAGCTGGCGCCAGTAGTCCCAGCCGATTCGAAGCCCGCCAAACTCGTCGTCGTCGCCCTCCACGTTGTCTTGATACGTGAACGTGACCCCGTAGTCGGTGCGAAAACCCGAGACATCGCTCTCGAACCAAATGTTACCGATCCCGCCGACGCCGGTGTAGCGGTTCTCGATGCCGGCGAACGTATTCCGGTCCCACCCGCCGCCGACAAACCAGAAGAAGCGATCGGTGATGTTGCGATCGTACCGCGAGCGGAGAAAGTAGTTCTCGGCTGTGATCTCTTCGTCGGATTGCTTGGCGACCCGGAATTCCTGTGAGTCGCCGACCGCTACCCGCTCGGTAGTCGTCGATTCTGTGCGGATCCCACCGGCGTCGAAACTGAATCGAGAGTTAGCCCATAAGTACTCCAACAGGTTCTTGCCTCCGAGCGTACTCGACTTCGCATTCCCGTCGGTTAGGACGAAAGTGATTTCCGCGACGTCGTGCCAGCCGAGCTCGGGCTCGTCGTCCTGCGCAGCAGCAGTAGCTGGGATCACGAAACCGAGAAACACTGCTATGCAGGTTGCCCGAGCGGTCGTCATATCGATCGTCCTCCTGAAATAAGATGGATGTCAAACGGGCGTTCTAGGGATCGCAAACTAGCTTGACGTTGCCGATGCCGGAAGTCGATCTCCGCCGCTTAGCCCACGCTCGCTCCGGTGACAAGGGCGACACCGCCAACGTCGGCGTGATCGCCTACTCGCCTCAAGCCTACGCTTTTCTCAAAGAGCAACTGACGGCCGATCGTGTGGCCGCCCATTTCGGTGGGATGATCGACGGTCCGGTCGAGCGGTTCGAGCTCGACAACTTGGACGCGTTGAATTTTCTACTGCATGGCGCACTCGACGGTGGCGGGACCGTGAGCCTGATGACCGACGCCCAGGGGAAGGTGTACTCGACCGCGCTCCTCAGAATGACGCTCGACGCACCCCAAGAGGTGCTCGACTCGGTGGGCTAGGAGAGGCCCTCGTTCGGCTCCCAGGTAAAAGCCTTGTTCACGATCCACCAACGACCGTCGATTCTGAGCAGCGTCATGTAGTCGGTGATGGCTGCCGACGGATAGTCGAGCACGAGCTTGACGACGGCTGCGTTGCCGGTGATGTCGATACTCTTGATTCTTCGGATGCTCTGCTCTTCGTCTTCCGGCGGGGTACCGTCGGCGCGAGCGATGTATTCCGCGCTGGTTCGTTGCTGAAGATCGCCGTCTTGGACCCAGAACAGCTTCGATTCAGGGTGGAAGGCTTGCTCGAAGTGCTCTCCCTGGCCGGTTCTGTGTCCCTCGAAGTAGTGCTCGATCGTTTCCCGAACCGCCACCTCGTCGGGATCGTGCACGCTCGACCAAGGCACGAGGCCGACCGGCAGGAGCAGCATGACAAACAGGATCCCTGAACCTCTCATTATTCCCCCTCTGGCTGGCGGGCAGATCAATGTCGCGTCTCTGGAATGATACCGGATGGGAGATTGCGGTAGGTGGGTCCGGGGTGAGGGTTGTGTCAGAGAATCGTCAAGCTTCCAGGCGATACCCGACCTTGCGTACGGTGACGATGTGCTCGGGTTCCGACGGATCCCGTTCGAGCTTCCGGCGTAGCTCCGCGATGTGGGTGTCAACGGTTCTCGTCAATACACTGGATGGATAACCCCAGACTTCCAACAACAGCTCTTGACGCGTGAGCGCGGATCCGCGGTTGCGTAGAAGGGTCGTCAGCAGCTCGTACTCCTTTGGTGTCAGCGGCACCTCGTCGCCGCCCCGTACCACGCGCCGCGCGGCGGTATCTACCGCGACGTCGCCAAACCCTCGAAGCTCACACTCCTTGACCGCTTCCGACTCGCGTGCTCGTTCAAGAAGTCGATCGACACGCGCGAGCAGCTCCAGCAACCCGAACGGCTTGGTGACGTACTGGTCGGCGCCGAGCCGGAACCCTTGAACCTTGTCGGCTTCCTCGCCGCGTGCGGTGAGGATCAGCACCGGCATGTCCCACCCATCCGCGCGGAGCTGCTGCAGCACCCGATACCCGTCGAGCTCTGGTAGCATGAGATCGAGGATAACGAGATCCGGTTTCAGCTTCGGAACGCACTCCAGAGCCGCGCGTCCGTCCCCAGCGACCTCCACCGCGTAGCCCTCGATTTCGAGATTGTTCTGAAGGCCGTAGGCCAGATCGTGATTGTCCTCAACTACTAGGATCTTGGCCGTCAACGCACCAGCTCCGGACCGTCGTCACGGCCAACCGGAAGCTCGATCAGGAATCGAGCCCCGCCCGTTGGTCCCTCCTCGACCCAAGCCCGACCATCGTGTCCCACTACCAACTCGCGGACCACAGAAAGCCCAATGCCGGTACCCGCGGTGGCATCTTCCCGCTCGCGATCGAGACGGAAGAACGCTTCCCAGACGCCTTCGCGGCTCTCGGGTGGGACGCCAGGGCCCTCGTCGTCGACCCGCAACTGCACGGTGCCGTTCTGAACTTCGAGGCCGAGGGTGACGGTTTGCCCTGCGGGACCATACTTGACGGCGTTGTCGAGCAGGTTCAACAGGATCTGTCGCACCGCGCTTCGATCCACCGTCGCCGTTGCCTCTCTCGTGACCTCCGTTCGAAGCTTTACGCTCCGGCCGGAGGCCAGTGGCTCGAACGCATCGACGACTTCTTTGAACAACGGCGTCAACTCGGTGGGCTCGAACTTGAGCTTCATTCCGTTTCGCTCAGCGCGTGAGAACGCGAGGATGTTCTCGACAAGATTGGAGAGTCGTCGAACCTCTCGGTTCATGATCTCGAGACTGCGCTGTGCTTCTTCCTTCGACCGGACACGACCGAGGAGCAGTGTCTCGACAAACATTCGAATCTGAGCCAACGGAGTTCGGAGCTCGTGCGAAACGTTGGACACGAACTGCGCCCGAAGCCGGCTGAACTCGAGCTCACGACGCAGGACGAAGATCGCCGCGGCTACCATCCCACCGGCCAGGACCAAGAGCCCCATGATCAGTGGTAGACGCGACTTCGGCAATCCTCCTATGATCAGCGTCTCGGCCATGGTCGGCCGGATCGCGACCTCGATCTCGAGACCATCCCCGTATCGGGGCGAGAGGTAGTCCGTCGCGGCGAACTCCCAGCCGTGTTCCCGCGCTGACTTGTAGAGGGCTTGGCCGGCGGGCCCGAATACCCTGACCGACAGCATCTCCGGGTTTTCGAGATCGCCGGTCAACGTGGGTGGCAAGATCGTGCCACTAAAAGCGTGATCTAGCGCTTCCGGAAGAACCGCGGGGTCGACTTCGAACCCTAGTATCGCCTCCGGGGCTTCGTGGTCATCGAATTCGACCTTGTAGAACACGATGTGGTCGATTCCGTCTGGCGCCGCACTGACAACGGCGTGATACCACTCTGGATCGTATGTGGTCAGGGCATTGCGGAGAGATTCCCTTAACCACGTTCCGATCTCGGCCGTTGGGCGAACGCCTTCCAAGATCTTGAGCTTGGTGCCGGTGGGGTCCATGATGAACGCATACCGGATGGCGATCGGGCACTGCTCGAGCTCGGGTGCTTCGGGATCTACGTCCTGCGTGATGGCCCAATCTTCCTTGCCGTACGTCGCTTGCAGATAGGCGAAAGCCGGCTTGGCGATGCTTGCGAACCTCCAGGCAGCAAAGGCCGCGTTGTCCTCTAGCGCGCTCGCGGCAGTCACCCGATGTGAGCGTGACGACCGATAGGCTTCGAACGCCAGAACCCCTGTCAGGACGAGGGTCAGAAGAAGCAGGCCGACGACGAAGTGCGACCGGGAGCTAGATAAGTGACGTCGTATCAATGTCTCAACTCTCTACCCATAATTTGATTGGAAAAGCTACGCCCCACCAGGAGGGCCTAAAGCGGCAGCCAGTACGAGAACTTGACCGCCAGTACGTTCTCTCCGTCCGCGCTGAAGCTATCGAACAGCTCACCCGGGCCGACCGGCCGTCCCTCGCTCGAGTCCGAGGATCGATTCTGCTGCCAGGTGAGGAAGAATGTGCTGCCGGGACGCCATTCCCAGCGCAGCACGAGATTGCTGCGGAACGAAAGTACGTCAAAGTCCGGATTGTCGATAGCAAAGCTGTCGTCTCCATCGACGACCGCGAGATCGCCGTCGTCGTTCCGAGTGACCTCGGTTCCGTCGGTGCCGTACACACGAAGGTCGAAGTCGCGTGCGCGCGCGAGCTCACCGACGTCCGAGTACTTGCCGCTGGAGGCGAATGGCTCGGCGTACAGGTCCAGGCTTAGGTCGGGCGAAAACGTGTAGTTGACGCGAAGCGGAGCAGCGATCTCGCTGCGGAGGATCTCACCAAAAACGTATCGCTCACCGAACGTCGCCTCGGAACCGCCGTCGAAAGTGTCGATGTACTGGCGTGCGTTGCTCCGACGACTAAAACGGGGCCCGACCGATAGTGAAAGACGGTCGTTCATCCGGGTGGAGAAGCGAGCGCCGATCCCATATCCCCAGCTACCCAGCTCATCGCCGTTGAAGTCGGTTTCGAGTCCCCAGCGGGTGTCGCTGGCGGAGTTGCTGAAGAGGCTGGTGTTCAACCACCAGGAGCGCGGGTTCTTCATCAGCGGCCCACCACGGGTCTGCGTATCGCTCTGCGTCTGGAAGTTGCGACCAGCCTCGATGTTTGTGGACCAGAAGTTCTTCCACGTCGCGTTGGTCCAAAAGCCGACCATCTCACGCTGTTGCACGCCAGCGAAATTCCAGTTCGGGTTGGTCCACACGCCGACATTCCAGTTGCGGAAAACAGGGCCCGGCTCGGTTTGGCGATAGAACAAGTTGGCCCACGCGGCTATGTCGTCGGCTCGCCCCAGCCGACCGGCGTCGTTGATCTCGAACCCCGGCGAGTCCATCCACACGCCGTGCGACCAGCGCAAACGACCCGACCGCTTGCCGCCGCGAAAAGCCGCACTCCAGCCGCTGAGCGATGTGCGCGTCGGATCCAGCTCCACGTGGTCCTGGTCGGGGCGCTGGAAGTAGTGCGTGCTCGCCTCTTGTATTCCCAGAATCGCCGCCTCGTCACCCCGGACGTGGCTGAAGCCGGCATGGCCCAGCAGCTCGTACCAGCCGTCTTCGAACCGCTTGTTGAAGTCGACACCGCCCGTATACGCGGCGCTGACCAACTCAGCAGCCAGCGGATGCCCTTCCTCGATGCTGCGGTTGACGGCCGTCAGCGTCACTCCGACCGTCGATGCGTTGGGGCCAAATTGCTGCTGGAGTCGCGCGATCGCGTAGTTGGTCAACGGCTCGACATCGATCTCGTGCGTTTCGTTGCTTGCGAGGTCGAACGTCTGCGCCTTCTCGTCGTCGGTGATGGCGGCCATAGCGCCGATCGTTAGGCCGGAGGGCAGCTGTCCGGTCAGCTTTGCAGCGCCGAGGATCGTCGTCGCTGGTGGCGTGGAGACGAAGTCGCCATCGGCCTCCAGATGAGGCGGCGCGCCGATGCGCCGCGAGTAGTAGTAGTCGGGACCGACCCCATCCAAGGCTTGCTGGCCCTGGGTAAAGAAGGGGCGTTGTTCATCGAAGAACGTCTCGAAGGCCGACAGGTTGACCTCGGCCGGGTCGGCTTCGACCTGGCCAAAGTCTGGGTTCACGGTGGCGTCGAGGGTCAGGTTCGAACCCAACCCCATCCGGAAGTCGAGGCCCGCCCGCGCTTCCATCGAGCTGCCATCGTTGAACGGGTCGTCGGGATCGACGAGGCCGTCGGACATCAAGCGTGTTTCGCTCGCCACGTACGGCATCAGCTCGATACGCGACGACGACGGGATTTGCTCGATCCCTTCGAGTTCGCCAAAGCGGGACGCCCAGCCGGTTTCCTGCCGTGGCACAACGACCCAGAAGACATCCTCGTTCCGGGTCGGGATAAAACGATTGACGTTGATCCCCCACCGCTGACTCTCACTGTCGCTAAAGCGAAGCTGAGAGAAGGGGATCCGCATCTCTGCCGTCCACCCTTCCGTATCGATCGCTGTGCGCGCCTGCCACACGGGGTTGAACGTCTGGTCGCGGATGAACTCGTTGTCCTCCGGGTGGTACCAGTCGAGTCGCACGCCCGCCGCGGTGACCGCAAAGCTGTAGGCGGTACGCTGATCGCCATAGGTGTCGAGCGAGACCACCAGCCGTTCGGCGTTCCCGCCATCATCCCGCCGGGTCAGGAGCGCCGCGATCTCGTCCGGGTCATCGCTGTACATGCGCGCGCCGATGTAGACGGCTTGGTCGTCGTATAGGATCGCCACTTCGGTGCGCAGTGTCGGCTCGGCCCCTTGATCGGGCTCCTTCTGCATGAAATCAGAAACCCAGTGCGCGCCCTGCCACATCGACTCCGTCAAGGTGCCGTCGATTCTGGGCGAGCTCTCAGCCCGCTTGGCCTTCATGCTCTTGGGTAGGTCGTCGGGATCCGGATCCGGGTCGGGGTCAGAGCCCTGGCCGCGGTACTCGACCGGAGAGGACCCGGCCAACGTGTCGCCGACCCCGACCGTGGCTCCGTTCGCGGAGGTCGCATAGAGCAGTGCGAGCGGCAGAAGCACTGAGAAGACCCGACTCATCATGTCGACCAGCATACCCGAGTTCTAGTCGTGGCAGGTTGGCGCCCGGTGAGAGTTATGTCCGGGAATTGTCAGGATGGATGACCGCAGGGCTTCGCTGGGGCGCCGCTCGACCCGCGACAATGAAGCGAGTAATATTAATTGCTTCAGAGTGGGGCCGGCCGCTCTTTTACCCAGCCAAGGAGGTTTGCAATGGCGCGGAAAACCGCGTGGGTCGTTTTTGCGCTCGTAATGGTCGTCGGCTTGATCGGTGCGCCCGCCGTCTTCGCTCAGGACGATGACGGGCCGAGTAATCGGATCATGACGGTCACTACGTTCAAGGTGCCGTTCGGGGATCGCAGCACCGTCTTCCCGTGGATGGAGCAGTACTTCCATCCCGGCGCCCTGCTCAATCCCAACGTGATCAATTATCGCTGGATGGTGCACAACTGGGGGTCCAACGCATCGGCCGTCGTGATCGCGGCTGAGTATGCCAACTTCGAGGACATCCAGGCCGATTGTGGGCAACCGTGCGACGATTGGCAGGAGGCGAATGCCCCGCCCGACGAAGGGACGCCGGAGCGCGAGAAGTACGACAAGGCGCAGGCACTGTTCAACAAGTACTACGCCCACCATTCAGACGAGATCTACGTCTCGCTGATGGAAGAGGGAAAGACTGAAGGGCGCGTGGTCGGCACCGTCGGTACTGGTGAGGATGACGACGACGACGACGGTATGTAACGCTTCACTTAGCTCACGCTAGAAACGGCGGTCCTGGGGGTGATCTCTCGGGACCGTCTGCTTTTTATGTCTGCCCACGCCAACCGTTATATGGGTAGCAGAACGACGAGAGGCTGGTTGACGAATTCACAGGCTATCAGAGAGGCAGACATGAAACACCGAATCCGAAACGCTTGGACCGAGACCGCAGAGTGGATCCTGGTGGGATCGTGCGTGTTGCTCCCGTTCATCCTGCTGAGCCCGATCGTGGGGCTGCTCTACCCGGCGCCGCTGGCTTGAGCGAAACGTCGAGCGCATTAGGATACGCTGCGCAAGACCGTGTGGAGGAATGGGTCGGTCGGTACGGGCCAGAGCTTCGGCGACATCTCGGACGGATGACAGGCAACGCCGATGACGCCGAGGACATTCTGCAGCAGGTCTGGATTTCGGCGGTTGAAAAGCCGCCCGCCGAAGGACCGGGATCGAACGTGCGGGCGTGGCTCTATCGAGTGGCAACCAATGCCGCCCTCGACAGCCTCGCCCGCAAACGGTTTTGTCGACGGGCGCTGCAAGGTGTCGATCCCCGCATAAGCGCAGGCAACCTGGAGCCTCCGGACGCCGGGTTTCGGGGCCTCGACGAGCGCACGCGCGCGCGTGTGCGGGAACAGTGCGCCAAGCTCCCGACAAAACAACGCGAAGCGGTTTGGTTGCGCTGGGCCGAGGGGCTCGACTATCCGGCGATCGCACAACGGTTGGACTCGTCCACCGAA
>JBDHFX010000129.1:0-4466 GCA_039590215.1 Gemmatimonadota bacterium
TCGTCTCCTGACGTCGAGGTCCACCACAACATCATCGCGGACAACAACATTGGCGGCGTCTTTGGGGTTCAGGACAACCGCGGCAGTGGGAGCCACGGGCCCTTTCTGCTCAAGGACCTCTGGGTCCACGACAACACGATCGATCTACCACAGGGCAAGCACGGCATCGTCGACTCGACCGGAGATTCAGCCTACTACAACAACAACCGCTTCGACCGCAATCAGTACAACGCCCACACGAACAACCCCTTCCTGTGGAAGGCAAATCAGGTCTCGTGGGCCACCTGGCAAGCCGATGGTCAGGATCCAAACGGAATCTTCAACTAGTCGCGTGCGCGACGTTCTGGCACCACCATCATTTTCCCTCTCGGACTAGTCCACTTACAATTCACCATATGAATGGACCCGAGAGGGCGAAAAGCAAATACGACACCGGCCTCCTAGTGCTCCGAGTGTTCACGGTCGCAGTCGGCCTCCTCGTCGTAGGCGAAGTCGTTGCCCGGCTCTTTCTCACCTCGCCGTCAGCGCAGCAACCCGATCCGGTGCTAGGCTGGGCCTACGTTCCCGGTGCCGTTGTCTTCATCGGGCGCGAGGGGGGCGCGCACCTGGCCATCAACAGCCTAGGACTGAACGACGAGGAACCGACGCCAAAAGGGGGCCGCACCCGTCTTGCGGTTTTCGGCGACTCTTTCACCGAGGCCCTACAGGTGGCCCGCGAGGACAACTTCACGTCGCGGGTCGAGCAGGCTGTCGACGACGTCGATGTCGTGAACCTGGGTCGATCCGATATGGCCCCCGTCCATTACCCCGTGCTCCTGGAGCGATACGCCGAGGGGCTCGAGCCAGACCTACTAGTGGTTGTCGTCGGACCCGGCGACGTTGCCGGCCTCACTCGCTCGGACGTCACCGTAGCGTACACTGAAGCCGGGGCTATCGAGTCGCTGGAGCTGATCCTCAGCGACAAGGACCAGCTTAAGGCGCTGGCCGGACCGCTGATCCGTACATCGGCGTTGGCAACATACATGATGCGTCGGGTCAAGCCATTGGTGCTCGACGCGCTCGCGTTGCTCCCTGAACAGCGCGCAGTCCCAACCCCACCCTCCCTCGACGAGCAGCAGCTCCGAGTCAACGTGATCGCACGGCTCGAGTGGGTGCTCCGCGATATGCAGCGCGCCGCGCCAGTGGTCGTCGTGCACGTGCCGGAACTCGCTTACCACCCGGGGCGCCGCGCCGAAGTCAGCACCTATGACGATGCCGCTTGGTTCCGGGCAGCCGCCGAACGCGCCGGCGTTGATTTCATCGACTGCGGCCCTGATCTGGTGGCAGCATACGCCCGGACCGGCCAGCCGAGCCACGGGTTCGCCAACTATCGTATCGGCGTTGGCCATCTCAACCAGCAAGGCCACCGTGCCGTCGCCCGCTCTATTGCGCGCTGGTTACAACCGCGCCTCATGTCAATGGGGAACGCCGCGCCCTGATCTTCTCGTCGCTAACGTTCCTGATCTTTTTTGCGGTCGTGTTGGCGTTGCTCATGGCGCTGCGCACCCAACGTCAGAAGATGATACTGCTGCTAGTTGCGAGCTACGTCTTCTACGGGGCATGGGACTGGCGATTCTGTAGCCTCATTTTCGCAAGCAGCCTCTGGTCGTGGTGCTTCGGAGCCCTGATCCACCGCTCATCGGATCCGATACGGCGCAAGCTGTACCTCGCGGCCAGTGTCACCTGCGATCTGAGCCTTCTGGGCTTCTTCAAGTATGCGGACTTCTTCATAGGCTCCTTCGCTGATCTCTTCGGGATTGCCGAGCCCCGCCTCCTGAGAATCACGCTCCCGGTCGGCATCTCTTTCTTCACCTTCCAATCGATGAGCTACACCATCGACCTCTACCGCCGGAAGATTCCGGTCTGTACCGACCCAATCAAGTTCTTCCTTTTCGTGGGTTTCTTTGCGCAGTTGGTTGCGGGGCCCATCGTACGCGCCGCAGAGTTTCTACCGCAGCTCCACAACCCGATTCGCCTAACCCGTGTGAATGCTGTCATGGGCGCGCAGGTGTTCCTGTTGGGCCTGTTCCAGAAGGTGGTCGTGGCCGATAATGTGGCCATCCTGGTGGACCCCGTCTTTCTTGAGCCGGCGCTCTACGACGCACCCACGCTGTGGCTCGCCTTGGCCGCGTACGGGCTCCAAATCTTCTGCGACTTCTCCGGCTACTCACTCATGGCGATCGGTGTCGCGCGCATCATCGGTTTCACCTTGCCAGAGAACTTCCGCGCCCCTTACATCTCTCGTTCGATCACAGAGTTCTGGCGACGCTGGCACATCAGTCTGAGCACTTGGTTGAGGGACTACCTCTACATCAGTTTGGGCGGCAACCGCCGAGGTTCACGGCGCACTGAGATCAACCTCATGACGACGATGCTTCTAGGCGGCTTGTGGCACGGAAGTGCCTGGAACTTCGTGCTCTGGGGAGGGCTCCACGGCCTTGGCCTCGTCTTGCACAAGCACTGGTCTGGCCGCGTGCGGATGAACGAGCGGTTCAGCGGTGCGAGCCGTACGGCCTATTCGGTTGTGGCATGGGCGATCACGCTCCTCTTCGTCCTACTGCTCTGGGTGCCGTTCCGTTGCGCGGACTTCGCAACGACACTCATCTATCTCACTGGTCTGGTGTCCCTTGGAGATGGCGTGCGGTTCCTACACACCCCAACCATGGTGCTACTGGCAGTAATGACAGCTTGGCACGCGGCGCACCTTGGACGCGCTTCGTTAATCAAGACCATGCCTACGACGCACCCGTTGGAGCTGCGACCACTGTTGGTGATCGGGCTACTGCTGCTGGCGGTGCTGTTATTCGCTCCTACCGGGGCGTCGCCGTTCATCTACTTTCAGTTCTAGTAGCGGTTTCGCCCGACTCCCAAAAAGGTACAAGCCGGGCGGGACGATCAATCGACGATCTCGTCGGTCCTCGAACTCTCGGGTCGGGTGTAGAGAAAGACACCGGTACCGTCGGACGCTACCCATGCCTGGCTGGGTGGGCCAAGTTCCAGACGCGGTTGGCCCGAGTGCCAGAACACACCTCCATCCCGTCGGAACTCATCCAGTGCGTCTTGAAAATCATCCGCCTCTTCATCGTTCCGGACAAATCTCACGTCATACCGCGGCCGGGATCGATCATCACCGCCGCCGAGTATGAAGTAGCGTCGCAATCCCGACAGCTCCTGATACATGTGTTCCATCGATAGTCCGCGTGGCAAGTAATCCAACTCGACACCGACGTCCTCTAGTCGTCGTTCCAGCTTCTCGCTCCACGCCGTCTCATGGGCTGCCCCGCCCCATAGTCGATCGGCAGAAGCCTTCGTAGGCAATGGAACGCTAGTATGCGATCTTGTCAGAAAGACCGGTGAGCCTTCCGGTACATTCGACTCGATCCAACCCACAGCATCGTGTTCGACCCAGCCGGATCGACTCTCTCGAGCCATCGACAAGCTGCGAGCGAAAGGCAAACACAGAGCTACAAGAACGACCATCACAGAAATCGGGATCGCCCATCGCTTTCCCGATACGTGCTGGATACCCGCTAATGCATAACCACTTACCACCACGATGGTCACGAAAGCATGACCGACGTGCCGAAGTCCCCCTGACGTCTGGCTCGTAAGTAGTTCAGCACCAAGGAAAAGCACATACGCCAATGCGATCCATGCCTGCCATCTGTCTATGCGGCAACGGAACAGGAGTCCCACGAGCATCACAATCGCAACGATTCCCAATCCCTCGTCCATCATGAAGCGACCGATCAGGCTAGCCTCCAAGGCACTCTCACCAAGTATGCGAACGGTGACCATCTTCCGGACGTTGCCAACGAGATGAGTGATAAACCACGGAGCCGAAACGAGAAACGCCAGGATCGCAGCCGCTGCCATCCGCGCGCCGGACCGAACAGGGTCCTGATTATCCGACATCACCCACATCAACCAGAGAATTAGCGGGATAGCGAACAGCATCTCGATTCGTGAAGCCAAGGCTAGGCCAAACATCAGGCCCGCCCATACCCATCGCCTCGACCCGCTACACGTGAGCATGACGGCGATCGACAGGATGGTCAGCGACCATGCTGGCGAGTATGGACGCGACTGAACGCCAATCCAGCAGAATAGCGGCACGACTGCCGTTAGACCGCCAGCAAGCAGGGCTCCCGGCCAATCGGCGAAGTAACGGCCTATGCGAGTGGCGCCATAGATCCCAACCAAGGATAGGACCAGGACGAGCCCAGCAATCACTGTATGAAGACCCGACATGTCCGCGTAGATATCAAACAGCGTCTGGTCCAAAGTGATGAGGGGTATCAAGAGCGCATCCAGCTCGATTCTAGATCCCATAGCGCTCACGATATTGAAAACCCAGTTCGCAACGCCGTACGCAAATCCAACCCAAGTTGTGACAGCGCCCGGGGCGAACTTGAAGCCGAGCGGTG
>JBDHFX010000130.1:0-8507 GCA_039590215.1 Gemmatimonadota bacterium
GGCCCAGTTCTCGAGTGGCTGATCGAACCCGTAGGGGTTCTTGAACTCGTTGGGCTGCCGTCCGAATACCAGTTGCTCCTTGTCCTCACCCAGATCCTCGAGCAGTCGGTAGGCGATGTTCGCGTGGCCGAGCTCGTCCTGGATGACGGCGCTGACCGCGATCCGGCTGGAGATCGTCGGCGCATCCTTGGCGGCCATGTAGTAGGCCGGTGCGCTCATCAACTCAGTGTCGCCCTGGACCAGCATCTGGGTCACGATCGCCTTGAGGTACCCCGGCGTCATGTCAGCCTTCGACTCCAGGATAAAGCCGTTGGCGATGCGTTCCTTGATTGCGTCTTCGCGGCTCGTATCGGTGGGGATGTTCGGATCAGCCATGCTGAAACCTCAGCGCTCGATCTGCCAGATCGTCGTTCGAACTCGGACCCACTTCGAGTTGGCTGCGTCGGGGTGCGGCTCGACTGATAGCTCGAGCGACGACTCGCCCTGTGTCGCACGCAGCGTTCGGACCGCGCCGGTCGAGTCCTCGCCCGCGATCTCCCAACCGCTCTCAGGCAGCGACATCCGATACCATTGCAGCACGACGTTCAGCCGGCGAGGTACGACCAGCGTAGCCTCGCTGAGTGTCCCCCCGGTCCCCGGCGTGGCGCTCGCGGCAACGATCGTACTTTCGGGGATGACCGGGAAATCGACCGAGAACTCCGCTGGCAGGTCGACCGGCGTGGGCGCCAGGGTCTCAACGGCGGCCTCGGCGAGCTGGCCCAGTCCGAGTTCGGCGATCTCTTCCTGGGGTATCGGGTTGTCGGGCGCCTTGCCGCACGCGACCGATGGAGTCAACGTCAGTAGCACCGTCATGATCGTCCGTGTGGGATGCAACATTCTGTCTCCGGGGAGCGCCAAAAGTGGTTGAGAAATCGAAGGCAGAGCGTACGGGCGGAGGGGGCGTGAGTCAAGTCTCTACAAAGTGTTGGACGATCGGGCATTCGACCCTGCCACCAGAGCGGTTTCTGGCGCGGCTTGAGGCTCACTCGATCCAACAGATCGCGGATGTCAGGCGCTACCCCGCGTCGCGTCGTCACCCTCAGTTCAACCGCGAGACACTGGCCACGTTTCTCGATGCGCGCGGGAAAAAGTACCGCTGGTTCGAAGACCTGGGTGGCCGACGCGGCGGCGTGCCGGCCGAAGAGTCGCTCAATCGAGGCATCGCGAACGATGGTTTTCGCCACTACGCCGATTACATGCTGAGCACCGAGTTCGACCACGCGTTTGCTGCACTGGTGGTCTGGTTGGAAGAGGGACGAACGGCGCTGATGTGCGCTGAGGTGCTGTGGTGGCGCTGCCATCGGAGGTTGCTCAGCGATCGGCTGGTCGCCGCCGGTGGCCAGGTCGAGCACATCCTGGACGACGCAAAGGTGCAATCGCACCCGCTTTGGGATCTCGCCACTCTCGCCGGGTCAGGGCTCGTCTATCCGCCCGATCAGGGCGAGCTCGGGCTCTGACCCAACGGTCGCGGGCAAGGGGGCCCCTCGGTTACTCGCCGAACAGGATCGAGAATCCGGCCGAGACTTCCCAGTTGTTCTCTGGATCGGTGTCGCCGTTAGCTCTCTCCAACCAGATGATGTTATCGCGAGCGTCGATGCGGATCGCCCACGACGGGTTATCCATCCGGTTGAACCACTTGAGGCCGATCGCGAGCGGTAGCAGGAAATCGGTCTGCAAGTCATCGATCTCATCCGGTGCGTCGTCGATACGCGTCGAGGCGGCTCCCGCACCGCCACCGACAAAGAATCGCAATGGGTTGTCGGACTGGAAGGTGTAGTCGATCTCGAAGCTGTAAAGGAACGTGTTGACGTCGACGATTTCGTCGAAGCGGGTATCGTCGTCGCTGATCGGCACCCAGTCGAAGTTCCCGCCAAAGCCCCAGCCGCTCGCCTTGTGGAGCATGAAGCGAGTCCCGAAGAGACCGTGGGAGTCGCCTTCGTCGGGGAACAGCCCCCCAGCGTGAAGGTTGAGTTCATACGGCGGAAGCGGGTTGTAGGGACGCTGCGCCAGCGCCGGCCCGACCAGGAGAAGCGTCAGGCCAAGAATTACCAACATCGATCGCATCTTCATGCTCACCTCGTATCTCGTCGGTTGTGGGTTGTCATGATGGCGCATACCCGCGCGGACGATTCGGGGTTCCGGGTCAAGTGGCGAGGTTGGGAGCGGTCGCACAACTTGTTCCCAGGAGGCCTGCTATGCGAACGATGAGAATAGTATGCACGGTGGGATTCGGGGTCGTGCTGACATTCCTGGCCGCGCCCGAAGTCGCGCCGGCTCAGGATGTGATCGAGCCGGCCTCGAAGGTGCGGGTGGTCGAGGCGCGTGGGCGCGTCAGCGGACAGCTGGTGCGCCAGGTCGTCGAAGATCTGGAACCAGCCGAGGTCCTACGCGTCCAGATCGAGTTGGGTCACGCCGGTTTTGATCCCAAGTTCCGAAACGGTGTCGTCAACACCTCGACCCGGCGTGCTTTGCGCCGCTTCCAAATCGCCCGTGGTCTTCGTATCTGCAGTTGCGTTAGCTACGAGACGGTGATCGCGTTGGGCATCCGGCCGGAATTGCTTGTCGGTGGGGAGTCGACGATCGCGTATGGTGACCACAACGATTACGGCGTCATCGTTGTACCCGGCTTCGCTTCGCGCCGTCACCATCGCGCCAAGCATCGCCACCTTTCCGGCGTCGTGGTGGGTCACGAACCTGTTCTTGGTGCTGGGCAGGTCAAAGAGATCTTCCCGCGCTCGTCGGTGGCTGTGCGTCAGCAGCGACCGGCTCCAGCCCGGAGTCGAACGCCTTCGAGGATCCGTCCCGCGCGAGGCCGCTGATCGCGCCGAGACGTCGTGGTCGACAAAAAGGGCCCCCGTTGATTTCAACGGGGGCCCTTCGTGCAGTACGGCCGAGTTGGTCCTCACCCAGTCGTGCCGCGAATTCCTTGATCGACTTGATAGGGCTGGAACGCATCCTTTGGTGCGCACAGCGGTACGTACGACTTGGTGTACGGAGGACGTGCGTCGGCTGGCACGTAGACCGGCACGCCATCGTACTCGCCGATCTGCATCAAGTCTTCGGCGGGCAGAGTGGCCGCTGAACCAAACTGGATCCAATTGCGACCGTCGACCGAGATGTTGTCGTTATACCGGTACCAGTCGCGGCCATCGGCACACGAGATGACGGGCTCTGGCTCGGGTTCTGGTTCCGGCTCCACAACTACTGGACACCCCTCGGCGTCAACCAACGCGCCGACCGGCGACGCGGGACACTGGTCACGATCGTCAGGCACGCCGTCGCCATCGGAATCGATTGGGACTGGACAGCCAAACGAATCGACGCGAACCGCGATCCCCGTATTGGGGCATTGATCGCGATTGTCGTAGACGCCGTCGCCGTCTGAGTCCGACGGCGGTGGGAGTTCCGGTGGACCGCCGCCAAAGAAGAACGAGAGCCCGGCGGTGACTTCCCAGTTGTTGTCTACGCCAGTATCGCTGCTCTCGACCGCGGCGAAGCTGAATTCGTCGCGCCAGATCAGGTTGTCGCGGACATCCACGCGAAACGCCCACGTCGGAGCGATGACGCGGTTGTGGACCTTCAATCCTCCAAACACCGGCACGAGGAGATTGGTGTTGGACTCATCCTCGCCAAGCGGGGGGACATCTGTCACGCGCTCGGTCGCACCTCCGACACCAGCGCCGACGAAGAAGTTCGTTCGGCTAACCGAGGGAAACGTGTAGTCCACGTTTACGCTGTACAGCATGACGTTGAAGTCGATGTTTCCGCCGCCAGACTCCAGAGACACGCGGTCAGCGAAGACCCAGTCGAAGTTCCCGCCGATACCGAGACCGCTCGCGCTGTGGCGTGCGAGCCGCAACCCCGCCAAGACGTCGGTATCGGTGCCCGTGTCAAACAAGCTGCCGCCCCGATCGAATGTCAGCGAGCCGCCATGCAGATTGAGTTCGGTGTACGAATGCTGGCCCCGAGCGATCGACGGCGAAACCGCGACGAACAGGGCAGCGAGCGCAATCGCCCAAGAGTGTCGCATTATGACACCATCCTTTTGTTTTTGTCTGAGACGGGGCGGGGGAATCGAAAGGTGTCGGGTACTCACTTTGGGGTAACGGGCGTTCCAGCCTGAGCCAAACGACAGCTGCCAAGATGAGTGCGCCGCCGAAGTACTGAAACGTTCCGATACGCTCGCCGAGGATGAAGCCCGCTGCGATGACGGTGATGATCGGTTCGATCGTGCTGTAGATCGAGGCCCGACCGGCGTCGACGTAACGCAGCCCGATCGCCAGCAACGTGATCGGCAGGGCGGTTGAGAACACGGCCAAGAGCAGCATGAACACAATGGCGCGTGATCCGCCGCCGAGCTGCCATTGGCCAGCACCGGTCGCGGCCGCTGTCGAGACGATTGCGGTCGCGGTGATGATGACCGCCGCGCTTCCGACCGCCGGCAGCGAAGGGAGCACCTTGCGGCCGCTCACCAGGTACAACGACAACGCTGCAACAGCTAAGAGAACAAGCGCGACGCCTATTGGATTGACGCCCTGCGCGCCGATCCCGACCAACAATCCACATCCGATGATCGCCAACACCACCGCCACCAGCCGTCGAGAGGTCAGGTGCTCGCCGAGCAGCATCGCCGCGAGCACGATGACAACCACCGGGTAGGTGTAAAAGATCAATGTCGCGGTGCTGGCTGGGAGCCAACGCAGCGCGAACGTGAAAGACAGCGCATCCACTGCGTAGATGGCACCCAGCGAGACCAACGCGATGATCGCTCGTCCCGATGGCCGCTGTCGACGAGTGACGCCGACTACCAACCAGACGAACGCGGCCGCGATCGTAAACCGCCACGCGGTCAGCGGCAGCGGTCTGGCTCCGGCCTCGAGCGCCAGCTTGGTCAAGACGGATAAGAAGCCGAACGCGGTGGCGGACGCGAAGATAGCGAGCGTAGCCGTTCGTTCCCGCGACATGGCGCGGCAATCTACCGGCCCCTATGATTGGCCGCGAACCGATGATGACGCTGAGTTCGAACTCGCGTGATGAGTCGTCGCTCGCCGACACGGTCAAGCCATACGCGTCGCACTTCTTTGCATGTACGGGACCGGCCGCATGGCCGGCGCGGATCGAAGAGGGCGACGGCTTGCTGGGTCGTATGGCGCGTGACGTCCGCGCAGCAGGGGAGAATCTCCCCTGCCCGCCCAAGTTGACCGCGACCGACGAGCCCAGCCGCGGTAGCGGGCTCGATCTGCTCGCGTTTCCGATTGGGGTCCGGTATCACGACGTCGACGAGACGTCCTGGCCGATTGTCTTGGACGACGCGGTGAATAGGCGCCGCGGCCCAAGCGCGATTCCGCACACCCGGCTGGAGGGGACTCATGTGTTCGTCTGTACGCACGGGTTGCGGGACGATCGGTGTGGTCGGTGCGGGCCGGCGATTGTATCCGCGCTTCGTCTGGCCTGTCGAGATGTAGAGCTCGACGACGTGAGCGTGCGCGCTACCAGCCACGTCGGTGGACACAAGTTCGCCGGCAACGTTCTGATCTACCCGGACGGGGTCTGGTACGGTCACGTCCGACCCGAGGACGCATCTCGGATCGCGATCGAACACATTCGGGACCGTACCGTGATAGCGGAACTCTTGCGCGGGAGGATGCAACCGGCATGACGGAGCCGCTGACCCAACTCACCGACGAGGAAGCGCTGTTTGCCGATACGGTGCAGCAGTTCGCAAACGATGTGATCGGGCCGCGCGTGCACGACATGGATGCGGCCGGAAAGCTCGACCCCGAGATCATCCCACAGTGCTTCGAGCTTGGGCTGATGGGGATCGAGATTCCTGAAGAACACGGTGGCGCTGGAGCTTCATTCTTCCTGGCCTGCCTGGCGGTGGAGCGACTCTCGAGCGTTGACCCGTCGGTCGGGGTATTCGTCGACGTCCAGAACACCCTGTTTAACAACTGTCTGCTCCGGTGGGGGACCGAGGCCCAGATCGAACGCTACGGACCGCGCATGGCGACCGACACGGTTGGCGCGTACGCGCTGAGCGAAGCTTCGTCGGGGAGCGATGCGTTCGCTCTGTCGACGCGAGCCGAGCGGGACGGTGACGAGTACATGTTGAACGGGTCGAAGCTGTGGATCACCAACGGTGCGGAGGCGGGGGCGTTCGTTGTGTTCGCCACGATCGATCCCGATGCGGGTTACAAGGGCATCACCGCGTTCTTGGTAGATCGCGACCTCGACGGCTTTTCGGTCGGCAAAAAAGAGGACAAGCTCGGCATACGCGCTTCGTCCACCACCGAGCTACTGCTCGACAATTGCCGGGTGCCGGCCGAGAACGTTCTCGGAGAGCCCGGTAAGGGGTACAAGGTGGCGATCGAGACGCTCAACGAGGGACGGATCGGGATCGGTGCGCAGATGGTGGGATGCGCTCAAGGCGCTCTCGATGCGGCGCTCGGTTACAGTCACGAGCGAGAAGCGTTTGGTCACGCGATCTTTGGCTTCCAGGGAGTGCGATTCGAGTTGGCGCAGTTGGCGACCGAGCTCGAGGCCGCGCGGCTCATGGTCTACAACGCTGCCCGGCTCAAGGACGGTGGCCAGGCGTTTCTAAAGGAAGCGGCGATGGCGAAGCTTTATTCATCACAGGTCGCGGAGCGGGTCACGAGCGCGGCGATCGAGATCTACGGCGGCTATGGCTACACCAAGGACTATCCGGTCGAGAAGTTTTATCGCGACGCGAAGATCGGGAAGATCTACGAGGGCACGTCGAACATGCAATTGGCGACGATCGCCAAGGCGATGCAGGGCTAACCGACATGCTCGCCTGCCAAAAGGGGGAGTTCTCGCTCCCCGACGACCTGCACTATCTGAATTGCGCGTACATGTCACCGTTGCCAAAGCGAGCCGAGGCGCACGCCATTGCTGCGGTCGAGAAAAGCCGCGTCCCCTCGAACTACACATCCGACGATTGGTTTGGGGTGGCCGATCGTATCCGGCATCGCTTCGCCGAGCTCGTTCACCTGCCGGACCCGAAGCGGGTGGCGATCATCCCCGCCGCCTCTTACGGAATCGCCACGATCGCCGCCAATACGCCCGTCTCGTCGCACCAGAATATCGTGATCGTGGACGAGCAGTTTCCCAGCAACGTCTACTCATGGCGGCGGATCGCGGTTGACACCGGTGCCGAGCTGCGCACGGTTGCTCAGCCGGAGTCCACCGAGGACCGGGGCATGACTTGGAACCGCCGCATCTTGGAGTCGATCGATACCGATACGGCGGTCGTCGCGCTGGGACCCGTCCATTGGTCCGATGGAACGCGCTTCGATCTCGAGGCGATCCGCGACCGCACGAGCGAAGTCGACGCGGCTTTCATCGTCGATGGCACTCAATCGGTGGGCGCGTTGTCGTTCGATGCGGAGTTGATACGCCCGGACGCCCTCGTCTGTGCGAGCTACAAATGGCTCCTCGGCCCGTACTGTATCGGTGTCGCCTATTACGGGGAGCGTTACGATGGCGGCCTGCCGATCGAAGACAGCTGGATCAATCGTGAGGGAAGCGAGAACTTCAGCGCGGTCGCCAGTTACGTGGATACGTACCAACCGGGGGCCACGCGGTACGACGTCGGCGAGAAGAGCCACTTCATTCTGGGTCCGATGCTAGTCGCGGCGATCGAACTGCTGCTCGAGTGGGGGGTAGACGAGATTCAAGCGTACTGTGGCGAGTTGATGAGCGACGTGCTCGACCAGGCTCGCGATCTAGGCTATCGCGTCGAGGACGAGAGCTGGCGGGCGCATCATCTGGTCGGGATTCGGACACCGCCTCAAGTACCGCTCGATCGGTTGCAGAAGGCGCTCGCTGACCGGAACGTTTCGGTTTCTCTTCGCGGTTCTGCGATTCGGGTCTCACCGCACGTGTACAACGATGAGAATGACGTAGCTAAGCTGGCCGAAGCACTGGAGAAGGCCATCACATGAGATTGAAGGAGGGTGTGGCATGCTGTTGGAGTTGTTGACCGCCATCGTCGTAGTGAGTGGAGCGCCTGCCGACTCGGTGCCGCTCTACAGTAACCTCGGCGACTACCATCGCGAGATCAGCACATCTGAGCCGATGACCCAGAAGTATTTTGACCAGGGTATTCGCCTCGTTTACGCCTTCAACCACGCCGAAGCGATACGGGCCTTCGATGAAGCCGCTCGACTCGACCCCAACTGTGCGATCTGCTACTGGGGCGCCGCGCTGGCGTATGGGCCGAACATCAACGCGGCGATGGACTCGACCGCGTTCAGGCAGCGGTGGCCCGCAGGTCTCACGCCAGCAAGGTCGAGCGTGAGCTGATCGACGCGCTGGCGATCCGCTACAGCGCCACGCCAACCGCTGATCGGGAGCCGCTCGACCTGGCCTACGCCCGGGAGATGGTCGCGATCGCGGACCGCAATCGGGATGATCCCGATGTGCTGACGTTCGCGGCCGAATCGCGG
>JBDHFX010000131.1:0-4295 GCA_039590215.1 Gemmatimonadota bacterium
AGAGCGTGAGCTCGGCGAAGATGCGGTTTTTTTGGAAGACGTAGTCGGAGTGAATCGGCTCGTGCGTGTCGCGCACGACGCGGGCGACTTCGCGCTGCTGGCGAAACCGAGCCAGCAGAAAAAACATCTCGGTGTTGAACGCGTAGCGCTCCATATCCTGGTAGAAACCACCGACCAGAAACGGGTTCTCTTCCACCAGCTCGAGCACCCGCAACCCGCCCATGTCGGCGTGGAGGCGGTGGACCAGCGACGTCTTCCCGACCCCGATGATGCCCTCGATCGCCAGGTAGCGAACGGTTCTCAACGCCGTGGGACCCTACCGGTTGGGGTTCGACTCAAGACGACGACGAGATATCGTAGACCAGGGATGATCATGTGTCAACGCGTTCCAAGACCGAATATATACCGAAAATAGGTCGCAACCAGGCGCTGTTTTCATTGCTCGCCACACCGTCCGCCCGGTAGGTTCGCCAGGTCATGGAAGGCTCCGCAACAGAGACGACCCCACGTGTCCTCAAGTTCGGTCACAGCCCCGATCCCGACGACGCTTTCATGTTCTTTGGGCTCGCCAAGGGAGCCGTGAGGATCCGCGACTTTGTCGTAGAACACTTGCTCGAGGACATCCAGACCTTGAACGAGATGGCGATTGCCAACGAGATCGAGATCACGGCAATCAGCGCCCATGCGTATCCGGCGGTTCAAGACAACTACTGGATCATGCACTGCGGCGCATCGATGGGAAAGGGGTACGGACCGATCATCGTCGCAGCGCCCGAGGGTCCGCGATCGCTGGACGCGTTGGGCGGCCAACGGGTTGCGATCCCGGGTTCACTAACAACGGCATATCTCGTCGCTCAACTCTACCTCCCCGACTTCGAGGCGGTCGTGTTCCCGTTCGACAAGATCCCCTCTGCCGTTGTCGACGGACGAGTCGATGCCGGTCTAGTGATCCACGAGGGCCAGATTACCTACAAAGAGCAAGGGCTCATCAAGCTCGGGGATCTTGGCGCGCTGTGGCTTGCCGACACCGGATTGCCGCTGCCTTTGGGACTCGATGTCGTTAGCAAGAACCTGGGGCCACAGCTGGCCGGCGAGATCGCACGAGGTTTGTCAGACTCGATCGGCTACGCGTTCGACCACGAAGACGAGGCGGTCGCCTACGCGCTCGACTTCGGTCGTGGGCTCAACACCGAGCAAGCGAGAACGTTTGTCAAGATGTACGTCAACGATTACACACGCGACATGGGTGAGGAGGGTCGCCGCGCGCTCCAGACGTTGTTTGATCGCGGTGTCGACCGAGGGTTGATCGAGCCGGTGGGCTCGATCGAGCTTATCTGATGCGCTTTTCGGTGGGCTCGCTGCTCCTTCTGTTTGCGCTATCGCCGTTCGTGTCGACCGCGTGCGCCAGGGCCCAAACGCCGACCGACGGCGCGCCGCCGCAGACCGTGCCAGAGGGCGCGACCGAGCTGACGATCGAGCCGGTAGACGAAATCGTCAGCCACCTCTACTCCGGCATCGGAGACCAGCGCCGGGAAGTGATACGGACGACGGAGGATTGGCACGCGTTCTGGACGGAGTTCACGATCATCCAACAACCGCCGCCCGATCCGCCAGCGATCGATTTTGACCGTCAGATGGTCATCGTGGCCACGATGGGCCGACAATCGACCGGCGGGTATCTGATAACGATCCCGGCCGTACACGAGCAAGGGGGTCAGCTCTTCGTCGAGGTCGTAGAGGTTTCGCCGGGGGCTGGCTGCATGACAACCCAAGCGTTCACCGCACCGGCCACCGCGATCGAGATCGAGGCCCGTGACGATCCGGTGACGTTCATCGAGCGGAGCGAACAGCAGAGTTGTCAGTAGAACCCGATACAAAGACGAACCAACGAGCTGGGTTTCGGGAACTGCGGGCCCTGGATCACGATGAAATTCGGGTCTTCCTCGATCGCCATTGGTGGGGGGTACTGTCGACCGTAGAGGAGCCCTATCCGTATGCCGTCCCGGTGGTCTACGGGTACGACGGCGAATACTTCTACGTCGCCAACAAATCCGGCCGCAAAGTATCCAACATCGAAGCCAACCAAGGTGTCTGCTTGTGCGTGGCTGACGTCGAGCGGGGTGCCGAGTGGAGCTCGGTCGTTGCTACTGGCGATGCGGAATTCGTTGACGAAGGTGATGGAAAGCTCGACGCGCTGCGCGCGCTACGGAGTCAAACCGGGTTTGACCTCGAAGTGGGGCCGCGCGACATCGCGCGCATCGCTGCCGCCCGCGTGATCCGGATCGTGCCACATGAAATCACCGGGCGAACGACTGTCGGTCGCTAGGTCGCCGCGTAGCTGGCTGGAGTGAACGCGCAGGACTCATCGGCACTGAAGCAGTCGCCGGTCAGCGCGTAGGCCCGCGCGCGGCACCCCCCGCAGATCTCGCGATACTCGCAAACGCCGCACTTCCCCTTGAGCAAGCTCCGATCGCGAAGCCGCTGGAACAGGGGTGCGTGTCTGTAAACCTCGACCAGATCGTCGGTGCGAACGTTGCCGGCAGAGATGGGGAGAAAACCCGACGGAAAGATCTCGCCCGTGTGGCTGATGAACGCGTACCCGTCGCCTTCCGTCACGCCACGCGCTCGTGGAGGTTCGGCCCGCTGGCCCCGTCGCCGCTGATCGACCTGACGCTGCAAGACAACTCGTGCATAGTGCGGAGCGGCAGTGGCCTTTATGTCGAACGACGCCGTCTCCGAAAACTCGAACATTCGATGGAAAATCGTCTCAAACTCGTCGGCGCTTGGCGTATCCTGGGAACGCGCCCGACCGGTCGGCACCAAGAAGAACACCTCCCAAAACACGATCCCGAGTTCGCTCATCAAGACACTGAGCCGGTCAAAATCGGCGAGGTTGTGGTTGCTGATGACCGTGTTGACCTGCGTGCTGAGGCCCTCCGCTTGCGCGTCCTTCAAGATCCGCAACGCCTGCCGGTAGGAGCCGTCGACCCCACGAAACGCGTCGTGAATCTCCGGGGTCGGACCGTCGAGGCTGACGGCGATTCGCGCCAAGCCCGCGTTCTTTAGACGCCGAAGCAATGCTGGCGTTACCCGCGCGGTAGTGGCCGGAGTGAGAGCAACGCGTAGCCCGAGGCGCGCAGCGTGTGTTACAAGATCCACGAGGTCGGGACGTTGAGCCGGGTCGCCCCCGCTGAGGACCACTACGATACGCCCGAAGCGACGAACCGTGTTCAACAACCCCATCGCTTCCATCGTGGAGAGCTCTCGCGGATGGCGATGTATGACCGCCTCGGCCCGGCAGTGCTTACACGCCAGCTCGCAGGCCTTCGTCGTCTCCCAAATCACGAGAAACGGGGCGCGAGAGAAGTCGAGTCCGTCGTGGCGCGCTAGGGTCACCCGACCGACACGGATGACCCTTCACTATCTGTGCGACCGGCGCGGCGGGGGGTGTGCTGAGCGATCGTGTCGAGCGGTGTTTCCGGAAGGTGCTCGTACAGCGTCGTCCGCTGAATCGGTGTGAATCCGGCCTCCCGGATGAGCTCGCGGATCTCGGCCACGGTCACGGTGTTTACGAACTCGGCTTCGGCGTGAACCGACTCCTCGAACAACGTTCCGCCAAAGTCGTCGGCTCCCCAGTGGAGCGCGACCTGACCCGTCTTCTTGCCTTCCGAGAACCACGACGCTTGGATGTGGTCGACGTTGTCCAGGTACAACCGGCTGGCGGCGATCACCCGCAGATAGGTCGCCGGCCCATCCGGGGTCGGCCGGATCTTCTCCAGCGGCGTGTTTCCCGGCTTGAACGACCACGGGATGAACGCGGTGAAAGCCCCCGGCTGATCGGCCCGGGTCGCCTCGCCCAGGGTTAACGACTTGTCCTGCAACGCTCGCACACGATCCAGATGCTCGACGATCTCCGTCGGCGTCTCGATTGAGCCGTACATCATCGTGGCGGTGGTCCAGAACCCCACTTCGTGAGCCACGGCGTGAACGTCCAGCCAAGCCTCTGGACCGCCCTTCTTGATCCCCAGCTTCTTTCGCACCCGGGGCGTCAAGATCTCAGCGCCCCCACCCGGGATCGTCCGTTGGCCGGCATCCCACAGCGCCTCCAGCACTTCGCGTACCGACTTGCCGGAGACTTCGGCCATCCCCTGAATCTCGACCGCGCTCCAAAAGTGCGGTGCCAGCGTCGGAAAGCGGGCCACCGTTTCGCGCACCACGTCGAGGTAGTACTCGAACGGGAGCGCCGGGTTTACACCACCCTGGAGAAGCGCCGTCGTGGCTCCCTGCTCGACCGC
>JBDHFX010000132.1:0-4244 GCA_039590215.1 Gemmatimonadota bacterium
CGATCGACCAACACCTCCACGATCGTCTCGTCCTCGCACACCGATCCCAACATGGAGCCCAGTAGCACGAGAGCTACCGGGAGAACGAGTAGTCGTCTGACATCAATTCTCATCATCGCCGCCTCGCCTGCAAAGCGTTATCGCCTGTGCCCTAAGTATGATCCACTGGTATTATGGACCGGTCACTACAAGTCTGTCTGTAGGGAAGAGGTCTAGGTTTTCTGTAAGCGATTCCCCCGCCACGCGAAGGTGTTATGCTGATGACCATACATGTGTCTGTCGGGGAAGTCCTCGGTCTTTCGTAGGGAAAACCCGCGCCGCTGCTCCGGCCGGAAACCCCATTTAGAGTGCCCGCATGAAAACTCAGTATTGGCTTTTCAAATCCGAGCCCGACGCGTACTCGATCCACGATCTCGAGCGCGACGGCTCGACCGAGTGGGACGGCGTGCGCAACTACCGTGTGCGCAACTTCATGCGCGACAAGATGAAGGTCGGCGACGGGATCCTCTACTACCATTCGAACACCGACGTGCTCGGGGTGTATGGCACAGCCGAGGTGAGCGCCCCGGCCCACTCCGACTCGTCGCAGTTTAAGGTGGGGAACAAGTACCACGATCCCAAGTCCGATCCCGACGATCCGCGGTGGTGGTGCGTCGACGTATGCCACCGCAAGACGTTCAGCCGGCCGGTCACCCGTGAGGCGATGAAGGAAACATCGGGCCTCGAGGAGATGTGGGTGTTGAAACGCGGCATGCGGCTCTCGATCACGCCCGTCACCGTGCGGGAGTTCGATATCATCAGGCGGTTGGGTCGGTGAGTTCTTGCCGCCCCCTGGGCGCGACCGTACACTCGGGGCGTTCCCGGCGCCGGCCGCCAATCAGATCGCCGTTCGAATCGGAGGTTCCACTATGAAAGCGTTGCGCCGGTCCATCATCGTCGCCCTCCTGCTCGCCATTCCGTCGGTCTCTATCGCTCAACAGGTCGCCCGCGTCATCGAGTCCGAGCCGATTCAGTTGACCACTCAGGCCGACGTTGATCAAGCGAATCGAGAAACCCTGGGCGCGTTCCTGAGCCGTGACGAAGTCCGCCGCGCGGCTGTGATCGCCCGTGTCGACATGGGCCAGACGATGGCTGCGGTCAGCGCCATGGACAGCGATCGCCTCGCCAACGCGGCTCAGCAAGCGCGGGTGATCGAGGAGCAGTTCGCGCTCGACGATGTGATCTCGATCCGCGCCACTACACTGATCATTGTTTTGTTGCTGCTCATCATCCTCATAGTCGCCACCTGACCCGATCCCGAGAGACGTGACCATGCCCCTTCGTGCCTCCTTGAAGCTCGCCCTTATCGGTCTGGCGTTGGCAGCACCCGCTATGGGCCAGACACCTCAGGATCGGTCTGACCGTCTCGCCCACGCGCGTGCGTTGATGTCCGAGACGCCGCTGATCGACGGCCACAACGACCTGCCGTGGCAGGTGCGCGAGCACGCGGACGGGGATTTCTCCCAGATCGACATCGCCGTGTTTCAGGAAAAGCTGCACACCGACATCCCGCGGCTGAGGCAAGGGTTGATGGGCGGCGCGTTCTTCGTCGCCTACGTACCCGCTGAGCTGATCGCCAACGGCGCAACGCGCTTTGGGCTCATGCAGATCGATCTGATCCATCGTATGGTCGGTCGCTACCCGGACACGTTCGCTCTGGCTACGACGGCCGATGAGGTAACGGGCGCGTTCGACAGCGGGAAGATCGCCGTCCTGATCGGGCTCGAAGGCGGTCATGCGATCGAGGGTTCACTCGACGTGTTGCGCACATTCCACGATCTCGGCGTCCGGTACATGACTCTCACCCACTGGAAGACCCACGCCTGGGCGGATGCCGCAACCGACGCACCGCGTCACGAGGGGCTCTCCGAGTTCGGCGAATCGGTGGTGCGCGAGATGAACCGGTTGGGAATACTGATCGACTTGAGCCACGTTTCGGATGCAACGATGATCGAAGCGCTCCGAGTATCCGAAGCCCCGGTGATCTACTCGCACTCGTCCGCCCGTGCGTTGACCGATCACGTACGCAACGTGCCCGACTCGATCCTGAGACAATTGGCCGACAACGGCGGGATCGTGATGGTCAACTACGCGCCTTCGTACGTGAGTGACGAAGTACGCCAGTACGAAGAAACAGAGAGCGATGCCTCCCCGGCGCCGCGCGCGACGCTGGCCCAGGTCGCCGACCACTTCGATCACTTGGTCAGCGTGGCGGGCATCGACCACGTCGGCTTCGGGTCCGACTTCGACGGCATCGACAACACCCCGACCGGGCTCGAAGATGTGTCCACGTTCCCGGCGATCGTCGCCGAGTTGATCCGTCGCGGCTACGATGATCAGGGAATCAAGAAGCTGCTCGGTTTGAACCTGCTCAGGGTCCTGCGCGACGCCGAGGCGACGGCGAGCCGTCTAGGGGCCGAGACCGATCCCACCGTGGCCACGATCTCGCCCGAGATCGACGAACCCGAACAGCCGTGACCGCCGACCGCTTCGGCGATCTCGACCGCCTGTGCGTGAACACGCTCAGGACGCTGTCGATTGATCAGCCGCAGCGGGCAAACTCGGGCCACCCCGGACTGCCGATGGGCGCGGCCCCGATGGCGTACGTTTTGTGGCAGCGACACCTGACATTCGATCCGCGTGAGCCCGAGTGGCCGAACCGGGATCGTTTCGTTCTGTCGGCTGGCCATGGCTCGGCGCTGATCTATTCGCTGTTGCATCTGTACGGTTACGATCTGCCGCTCACCGAGCTCGAACGATTTCGCCAGTGGGAGAGCCTGACACCCGGCCACCCCGAGTACCACCTGACACCCGGCATCGAGGCCACAACCGGACCGCTCGGACAGGGGTGCGCAAACGCGGTGGGGATGGCGATCGCCGAACGGTGGTTGGCCAACCACTTCAATCGTCCCGACTTCCCGATCGTCGATCACCGGACGTTCGCGCTAGTGTCCGACGGCGACATCATGGAGGGCGTCGCCCACGAGGCGTGCTCGATCGCCGGTTTCTTGAAGCTCGGCCGACTGATCCTGCTGTACGACGACAACAAGATCACGCTAGACGGCCCGCTGTCGCAGTCGATGGACGAGGACGTCGCCAAGCGGTACGAGGCGTACGGGTGGCAGGTGCTGACCGTCGACGACGGTGACAACGATCTGTCATCGATCGACGCCGCGATCGCCGCGGCCACAGCCGACACCGAGCGACCCTCGATCATCTCGATACGGACGACGATCGGCTTTGGGTCTCCGCGTCGGGCAGGTACGCATAAGGCGCACGGTGAACCGCTCGGCGACGAGGAAGTCGTGCGCACGAAGGAAGCGCTTGGCTGGCCCGCGCCAGACCAGACGTTCCATGTCCCCGAAGAGGCCCGCGCCCAGGTGGCCAATGCCGCCGCACGAGGGAACACGACGCGGCGAGCTTGGATGGACATGTTCGATGCCTATGCCGAGCGACACCCGAAGCTGGCCGAGAAGTGGTGGCTCGCGCGGTCGGGGTCGCTGCCGAGTGGCTGGGACGGTGACCTTCCGGTCTGGGAAGCGGGCGAGCTGGTCGCCACCCGCGTCGCCGCGGGAATGGCGCTCAACGCGATCGCGCAACAGGTGCCGTGGCTGATTGGGGGCGACGCCGACCTGGCCGGATCGACCAAGACGACGATCACCGGCGCCGACGATTTCGACGGCCAGACCGGAAGCGGGCGTAACTTCCACTACGGCGTCCGCGAGCATGCGATGGGGGCGATCTCGAACGGCATGGCGTATCACGGCGATGTGCGACCGTTCGCAGCCACATTCTTCGTGTTTTCGGATTACATGCGCCCGGCGGTGCGGCTGGCCGCGCTCAACGAGCTGCCGGTCATCTTCGTCTGGACCCACGATTCGATCGCGATCGGCGAGGATGGACCGACCCACCAGCCGGTCGAGCACCTGATGTCGCTCCGAGCGATGCCCAACCTGACTGTCATTCGGCCGGCCGACGCCAACGAAGCGGCAGCGGCGTGGCGCTGGACGATGACTCACCCCGACGGGCCGGTGGCACTGGTCCTAACGCGCCAGAAGCTGGCCACGATCGATCGTGCCAACCGAGCCGGGGCCGGCGAGCTGGTGCACGGGGCGTATGTGCTGTCGGACGCACCGAACGGAGTTCCCGACGCGATCGTGATCGCTACCGGCTCCGAGGTCGCGGTGGCGCTCGAAGCGCAGTCG
>JBDHFX010000133.1:0-4229 GCA_039590215.1 Gemmatimonadota bacterium
GCGGAGCTTGGTGTCGTGGTAGCTGCCCACGTAGGCGGCGTTCTCGTACAACCAGAGGTCGCCCGTGTGAGCCGCTGCTAGCGCACCGTGACCGATCAGCTCGAGCTTGCGGTCGAACTCGCGTTGATCGACTAGCAGCTTGGTGAGCGCCGTGGATCCGGCAAACTCGGCGACGACGGTGTACTCCCCGGGCTCCTCGGCCACGAACGTCGCGCCATCGGTGACCTCGGCGCCCCTGCCTCCGATTACGGTGAAGCGTGGGAATGAGCCGCTGGGTAGAGGCTGACCGTCGAGCGTGGGCAATAACCGGTAAACGTCACCGGTACGGATGGCACCCAACCGCGCGGCGAGGGCTAGGTTCCCGGCCGGAGCTGCTGAGACCGCGATCCGCTGCGTCGCCGACGTCGGACCGATCTGGGCGGTGACCACTGCGGTGCCCGGCTTCTTGGCGACCAGAAAACCGCTCATAACTTCGGCCACCGTTGGGTCGCTCGAGCTCCAGCTGATATCGGAACGCCATACGCGGTGCCCCAATCGATCGTAGGCTTCTGCCTCCAGGGACATCCACGAGGTCGCTTTGACCGATGTCGTCGGCAGTGCCAGTTCGATCGAAGAGGGTGGCAACCGCCGTACGGCGACTGGAATGGAGACATGTTCTTCGCCCGCCATGACCCCAATCGTGCGTTCACCCGCCGAGTATGCGACGAACGTACCGCTGGCGTCGATCGTCCCTACCTCGTACGACGTAAACCACTGCAGCGGCACGTCGATGGCGTTGCCAGCGCTGTCGTAAGCGGTGGCGATCAGGCGAACCGTATCGCCGACCGACGCCTCGACCGCGCTCGGCTGGATCTCGATCCGGGCCACGTCCTGGGCCATCGATGGCCCAGACCATGCAAGGAACATCGATACGAGCATGAGGAGCTTTCTGGACACGACGACCTCCGGTCAACTTGATAGAATGGAGATAAGCACTGATGCGGAGCGAAGATTCTAGGTCGACCGCTCCTGAGTCGCCACGCCCAATAGGACGCGGCTGGCTTCTCGCGTACGCGGCGGTCTGTGCAGCGCTGTTGATGCCACTGTACGTCTATCGGGCAAGCATGCTACTCAGAGGCGCCTTCATCGAGTCGCTGCCGGCGCCGATTCTCGTCGTTGCCTTCTTTCTGTCGGCTGGCGTTGCCGTAGCTCTGCGGCGTTCGGGGGAGCGCTTCGTGCCTTGGCTGATGCTGGCGATTTTGTGCTTGGTGTTGGCTGGCGAAGAGGCGAGTTGGGGACGCGAGGCGGTGATGGGGAGAGTTCTCATCCCGGCCGAGGACAAGTGGGACTTCCACAACTGGTTGGTGCGCCATGTCGGAGCCCGGCTTGCAGTCGTCGACTGGACTTCACGATTAGGGATCGTAGTAGCGTCGATCATCGGTCTGGTGGCCACGACAGCCGTCCTGCTGGCTGCACTCAGAGCGATACGGGACGCTACGATAGGATTGCCCCAAGGGTTCCTGCTTATCGCCACCGGTTGGGCGTTGTTGGCGATGACGGTCGACTTCCTGGACCTGGCCCTGGCCCATTTTTACAATCGCGTCGGGATCTACAAGTGGGCGATCGAGGAGTCTTCGGAGATGATGGCGGTGACCGCGGTCGCGTTTGCCGCGCTAGTACGCGGGCACCGGCACTGGCGCGGCGGCTAGGCTTCCCGCGCCCTGAGAGTCCGCAGCACGTAGGGCAGGATGCCACCGTTGCGGTAGTAGTCGAGCTCGACCGGCGTGTCGAGTCGTGCAAACACTTCGAATGTCCTGCGATCACCGCCCGACTCGACGATTACCTCGAGCTTCTTGCCGGGCGACAGGTCGGCGATCCCACGGATGGTGAACGCTTCTTCGCCTGTGAGAGCAAGCGTCTCGGCGTTCTCACCAGCCCCAAACTGAAGCGGTAGAACGCCCATTCCGATCAAGTTGCTGCGGTGGATGCGCTCGTACGAGTCGGCGATCACCGCGCCGACACCGAGCATAAGCGTTCCCTTGGCGGCCCAGTCGCGTGACGATCCGGATCCGTACTCTTTACCGGCGATTACAATAAGCGGAATACCTTCAGAGGCGTACCGGACGGCGGCCTGATAGATCGTCATCTCCTCGCCGCTCGGCTGGTGACGCGTCCAACCCCCCTCCGTTCCGGGGGCGAGCCGGTTGCGGAGCCTGATGTTGGCGAAGGTTCCGCGCATCATGACCTCGTGGTTGCCACGTCGAGAGCCGTAGGAGTTGAACTCCCGCTGCTGAACGCCGTGTTCGATCAGCCACTGACCGGCCGGCGACTCGGCTGGAATCGAGCCGGCCGGTGATATGTGGTCGGTCGTAACCGAGTCACCGAGCAGCACCAGCACCCGCGCACCATCGATGTCGCCTGTGGGCGCAGGCTCGGCCGCGATCTCGCTTAGAAAAGTCGGCCGCCGGATGTATGTCGACTCGTCGGTCCAGGCGAACCGGTCGCCCGCGGGGATCTCCAACGCATGCCATCGCTCGTCGCCTTCGAATACCTGTGCGTACTTGGCGCTGAATTGTTCGGTCTTCACCGCCGATCGGACGGTGTCGGTGATCTCCTGCTGCGAAGGCCATATGTCACGCAGGTACACGTCGTTGCCCTGCTCGTCCTGACCGAGCGGCTCGGCCGTCAGGTCGAGATCCATGCGCCCGGTGAGCGCGTAGGCCACGACGAGCGGCGGCGAAGCCAGATAGTTGGCCTTGGTGTCAGGGTTGATCCGGCCCTCGAAGTTGCGGTTGCCGGACAGAACCGAGCACGCGACGAGATCGTGTTCGTGAATCGCGTCGCTGATCGGCTGGGGCAATGGTCCGCTGTTCCCGATGCAGGTCGTGCACCCGTAGCCGACGAGGTGGAACCCCAACGCCTCTAGGTCGTCCATGAGACCGGCCTCTTTCAGGTACTCGGTGACGACCATTGAACCCGGAGCCAGACTCGTTTTTACCCAAGGTCGGGTCTGAAGCCCGCGGGCGACGGCGTTTCGGGCCAACAAACCCGCACCGATCATAACCGAGGGGTTCGAGGTGTTGGTGCAGCTCGTGATGGCGGCGATGACCACCGAGCCGTGATGAAGATCGAACGTGGTTGCTGCCGCCTCCGGATCTTGGGTTTCACACGTCACCGAAACGCACGGGGACGCTGCGACAGCGACCGCCGGTTCGTCGGAACCGCCGCCCTCCCCCTCCCAGCGGGTCGTCGCTCGCTCGCTGGCATCGTTGCCGCCATCGACGCCAAACATTTTGGTGAGGTCGAACCCGAACGTCGCTTTGGCGTTCGACAGCACGATCCGTCGCTGAGGGAGCTTGGGTCCTGCGATCGACGGCTCGACCGTGGTCAGATCCAGCTCGAGCGTGTCCGAGTACTCGGCCTCAAGCGCCTCCGCGGTGTGAAAGAGGCCTTGCTCCTTCGCGTACGCTTCGACTAGCGCCACCTGTCTATCATCGCGGCCGGTGAATCGCAGATAGTCGAGTGTCTCTTTATCGATCGGGAAGATCGCGCACGTCGCCCCGTACTCGGGTGACATGTTGCCGATCGTCGCCCGGTCGGCCAAAGAGAGTGAGCCGATTCCCTGGCCGTAGAACTCAACGAACTTCCCGACGACACCCCGCTCGCGGAGCATCTCTGTCACCCGAAGGACAAGGTCCGTCGCTGTCGCCCCCTCGGGGAGGGTGCCGCGGAGCTTGAAGCCGACGACTTGCGGGATCAGCATCGCGATCGGTTGGCCGAGCATCGCCGCCTCGGCCTCGATGCCGCCGACCCCCCAGCCCAGGATCCCGAGTCCGTTGATCATCGTAGTGTGGCTGTCGGTCCCGACCAGCGTGTCGGGGTAGGCGCACCGTTCACCGCCGATCACGCCGTCAAACACGACCCGGCCTAGGTACTCGAGGTTCACTTGGTGGACGATTCCCGTATCCGGTGGGACGACCCGGAAACCGTCAAATGCCGTCTGCCCCCAGCGCAGGAATGCGTACCGTTCACGGTTTCGCTCATACTCGCGCTCGGCGTTGATTAGAAAGGCCGCTTCGCGGCCATAGGCGTCGACCTGGACCGAGTGGTCGATGACGAGATCGGCTGGGACCTGAGGGTTGATCGCTGCTGAATCGCCGCCCATCTCCGCCATTGCGTTGCGCATCGCGGCGAGATCGACGAGTGCAGGCACACCGGTGAAGTCTTGGAGCAGCACCCGGGCCGGTGTG
>JBDHFX010000134.1:0-4768 GCA_039590215.1 Gemmatimonadota bacterium
GCCGCCGCGAGCCCGCCACGAACCTGATGGGTGGTTGATCGCGCGGTTCGCCGACGGGCCAGTCGTAGAAGTGATCGGCCCGCACATCGTGTCCGGAGGATGGTGGACACGAGAAACCTCACGCGCCTACCACTACGTTCGCACGCGAAGCGGTCGTTGGCTCTGGATCTATAACGATCGGAAACACCGACGCTGGTTTCTCCACGGCGAAGTGGAATAACCGCGATGACAAGCTCATATGTTCCGCTTTGGTGCAAGAGCAACTATTCGTTTCTCGAGGGCTCGAGTCACCCCGACGAGCTGGTCGAAGAGGCTCATCGGTTCGGTTTGCGTGCATTGGCGTTGACCGATCGCGATGGGGTGTACGGGATGGTGCGAGCGCATGTCAAGGCGCGAGAGTTGGGGCTACAGCTGATCGTCGGCTCCGAGGTCACCCTGTTTGATAGTTCGACGGTCGTCTTGTTGGTGATGGACCGCGGCGGCTACGCCAACCTCTGTCGGTTGATTTCCAAGGGGCGGCTTCGCTCCCCGAAGGGATCCAGCCAGGTCCGCTGGGATGAGATCTGTACGCACGCCGAGGGTTTGATCGCGCTGTGGGGCGGCGGGCGGAGCCTGCTTTTGGGCAAGCCTCAGCCAGACGCAGTCGCAAACGATCTGCGGGACGCTTTTGGTGATCGGTTGTCACGGCATCGAGAAGCCGAGGATGCACGCCGCGAACGCCTTCTCCGCGAACGCGCTGAGCGCTTTGGCATCCCGACGCTGGCCGGAATGGAGGTGCTGTACCACACACCGGCTCGTCGTCAACTCCACGACGTATTGACCTGCATCCGCCACGGAGTCACGCTGGCCACCGCTGGGCGACTCATCAATTCGAACGCCGAGCACGCGCTGCGCACAGCCTATGACTTTGCGATCCTCTATAGTGATGACCCCGGTTCCGTTCTTCGCACTGAAGAGGTCGCGGAACGATGTCATTTTTCACTCGCCGAGATCCGCTATCGCTACCCTTCCGAGCGACTTCCCAACGGCACGACATCATCCGGGCAGCTACGGACACTGGTCTTCGACGGCGCCGGGGAGCGATACCCGACGGGTATCCCCGACAAAGTGTCCCTACAACTCGAGAAGGAGCTCGCCGTCGTCCGAGACCTCGAGTACGACGGGTATTTCCTCACGATGTGGGAGGTCGTGAGGTACTGTCGGCAGAAGAACATCCTCTGTCAGGGACGAGGCTCGGCCGCCAACTCGGCGGTTTGCTACTGCCTGGGGATCACCGCCATCGATCCGGTGCGTATGGGACTCCTCTTCGAGCGCTTCATATCGAAAGAGCGCGCCGAGCCGCCCGACATCGATCTCGACATCGAGCACGATCGCCGCGAGGAAGTGATCCAACACGTCTACCGGAAGTACGGCCGGAACCACGCTGCGATGGTGGCCAACTTCATCCGTTACCGATCTCGCTCGGCGGTGCGCGAGGTGGGCAAAGTCCTGGGGCTTCAGGAAACCGCCGTCGATCGATTCGCGCGGTTGTTATCCCACTACGAGTCAGCAACACCAGAAACGTTTGTCGAGGCAGGCTTCGATCCAGACAATCGACTGCACCAACACCTGCTCCGGTTGACCACCGAGATACAGGACTTCCCGCGTCACCTCTCGATCCACCCGGGCGGTTTTCTGCTCGGTCACGCGCCAGTGGACGAACTCGTACCGATCGAGAACGCCACCATGCCGGACCGTACGGTGATCCAGTGGGACAAGGACGACCTCGAGGACTTGGGACTCTTCAAGGTCGACCTGCTAGGTCTCGGGGCGTTGAACGTCGTCCACCGTTCGTTCGATCTCATCGAACGGCACTGCGAGGAAACATTCACGCTGGCCACCATCCCCCCTCAGGATGAGCCGACGTTCGAAATGATCCGGAAGGGCGACACGGTGGGGGTTTTTCAGATCGAAAGCCGGGCTCAGATGGCGATGTTGCCGCGCATGAAACCACGGCACTACTACGACCTCGTCATCGAGATCAGCATCGTTCGTCCCGGCCCGATCACCGGCGGTATGGTCCATCCTTATCTGCGGCGACGAAACGGAGAAGAGCCGGTCACGTATCCGCACCCTTCGCTGGAGCCGATTCTGAAAAAGACGCTCGGGATTCCGCTCTTTCAAGAGCAGGTGATGCAGCTGGCGGTGGTAGCCGCCGACTATACGCCGGGTGAGGCCGATCAGCTACGACGCGACATGGCGGCGTGGCGTAGAGCGGGACGCATCGAGCGACACCGGGAGCGTCTCATCTCGCGCATGATCC
Organism: Gemmatimonadota bacterium; assembly: GCA_039590215.1. GTDB lineage: Bacteria > Gemmatimonadota > Gemmatimonadetes > JACCXV01 > JAHWKZ01 > CAMYLR01. Next base: position 2,303 of record JBDHFX010000134.1, read on the forward strand.
GTAAAGGCATTCGGCAAGAGTTCGCCGAGCGAGTGTTCAAGCAGATCCGGGGGTTTGGCGATTACGGCTTCCCCGAAAGCCACGCTGCCAGCTTCGCGCTGATCGGCTACGCCACCGCATGGCTAAAGGAGCATTACCCGGCGTCTTTTCTCTGTGCGCTGCTGAATGCACAACCGATGGGCTTCTACAGCCCGGCCACCCTCATCGAAGACGCCAAGCGCCATGGAGTCGCGATCGGCCCGGTGGATGTTCAACACAGTGATTGGGACTGTACGCTCGAACCATCCGAAGAGAGTGGCGAGGGGTTTCTCGTTCGCATGGGTTTGCGGTACGTAAAGGGGCTCCAGGAAGTGGATGCCAGGCGGACCGTCACAACACGACAAGTGCGTGCATTCCGATCGCTCGACGATTTCGCCACCCGAACCCGACTCGACAACGGGATGCTCGCCCGCTTCGCCGAATGCGGCGCGCTCGAGGGTTTCGAGGAAGAGCGGCGCGACACCTTGTGGGACGTGTTCGGTCTCAATCGAGACGAAGGCGCAGGGCTCGACCTCGAGCTCACCGAGCCCGGTGCAACGTTTCAACACTTGAACGAACTAGAGACGATCGGCTGGGATTACGATTTCACTTCCCACAGCCCACGCGGACACCCGCTCGCTCCACTGCGGGAAGAGCTCACCCGAAAGCGACTCCCCGATTCAGCGACCGTCCGCAACATGAAGGACGGGGACCACGTCCGTTATGCTGGACTCGTCATCTGTCGCCAACGACCGGGAACGGCCAAAGGCGTGGTCTTCATGACGCTCGAGGACGAAGCCGGTTTTGTGAACGTCGTCATCTGGGAGCGCGTGTTTCAGAAGTACCGCCTCCTGGCGAAAACGGCATCGTTTCTAGGCGTGACGGGAAAGCTCCAGGTTCAGTCGGGCGTCGTGCACCTGGTAGCGGAGAAACTATGGGCGCCCCAGGTGCGCTGGAAACCCGGTAAGACAAAGAGCCGCGATTTTCACTGAGTTTCCGATCCAAACGAAAAAGCGGCGGCCTCACCCGGGACCGCCGCAATCCCACTCTCGATCTGTGTCCCGCGGCTACTCGCCGCCCGAACTCGACATCATGATGTCCCAGTTGTAGTCGGTGTGGCTGCCGCAGATCGCGTTGAGCTCGCTCAACGCTTCTGGCTGTTCCGCACGCAGGTCGTTGACGATCGCTTCGCGCGTCATCATCACCGTCTTGTGGTCGGCGCCATCCATGACCAGCAGCCGTCTATACTTGCCACCGGTGTGATGCGCCCACCAGCTCCACGAGTTCAACGCGCCTTCGCCGATGTGTCTCTCAAGAATCGGCGCAAACGCGGTCTGCATCAACTCGTCCGCCCGCTGCTCCCGTGCCGAATCACACTGCGCGTACATCGAAAAACCCGCCGTCGGGCGATCGGTCACGACATCTTCGGCTGGCACCGACGAAGCGACGTGCTGCCAGATGTAATCGTCGTGCGTATGGCAGACCGACTGCAGTTGGTCGGCCGCGGCGCGATGCTCACCCAAGAACTCTTCAACCACCGCGTTGCGGGCGTCCATTAACGCGCCCAGGTTTGGCGACACGAAGTAGACCGCCCTCCGCCAGTGGCCTCCTGCGTGATGCCCGATCATGCCCCACGTCGTGATGTTCCCTGACGGCATGTGACTCTCAAACATCGGCCCGAGGACATCCCGAACGACCTCGTCGGCCTCCCCTTGGCGTGTCTGATCACAGACGTAGTAGATCGCCGAGATAAGCGGAGCGTCGTCCTGTGCCCTGGTCCGGGTGGGCGCCAAAACGGCGACTGCTACCGCGGCGATGATAAATCCTCGCTTCATGCTCAAACCTCCAGCTGGTGAGGTTCCCCCCAATTGAACTTGCTCTTTAACTCGGACGGTAGTCTACCTACACGGAAGGCTTCATTCAAACGCTTCGGCGGTAGCCTGTTCCAGGCTCATCGCCCGCCCTTCTTCCCAGGCTGCAGCAAACGCTTCTTCACCGAGTTGCTCGCGCACTTCGAAGACCGATCGGTCGAGCAACGAGGGGTCGGCGGCGTAGAGGACAGAACCCACTGCTTCTCGCATCGCATCCGATGCTCCAAATAGCCGCGCTGCGCGCTCTGGCCGAATCTCCCGGTACGCCTGACCCAATCCCATCAGACAGTATGAGATGATCCACTTGTTGCGGGTGACGGTTCCCAGTCTCAGACCTCTCCGATAGCACTTCAAGGCCATATCGACATCGCCTGTTTCGACCGCAACTTGCCCCAGATTGAAGTAGGCGATCTCGTCGTCCACGATGTCGTCGGCCTCGGTCAGCACCTGCTCGTACATGTCTCGAGCTAACTTGAGATCGCCCTGCAACCGTGCAGTCTCCCCCAAATTGTTGAGTGCGACCGCCGCGGTGTGCGAATCGCCAACCTCCCGGGCCAGCGCAAGGGCTTCCTGGTTG
>JBDHFX010000135.1:0-5073 GCA_039590215.1 Gemmatimonadota bacterium
ACGATCGTATACACGAGGGCCTCGGTTTCTATCAGGTCGCCGTCGGGATCGATCTCCTCGTCTCCGCGGGCCCGAGCCGCGACCGCCATGGCGCTGTCCGCCAGCCCGGCGCGAGCCACCGCCGCCGCCACGGCCAGTTGCATCCATCGACGCCAAAACTCCTGTTCTTGCGGGGGCCAGAGGTCCACGTACTCCCCGAGCAGCGTCCACGCTTCCTCCAGATCGGGCACCACCCCAGGCATCGCCATGTGCCACACCGGGCACTCGACGAAACGCGGTTCCCCCGGGAAGCGCTCATAGCCTTCTCGGCACCAGCGGCTCGCTTCGGTTGGCTTATTCAGATCGTGGTTGGTAACGAAGAGCCGCCACAGGATGTCACTGGCATCCCTGAGGTAGGCGTCGGCCTCATACGCCCGACGAGCGGAGAGGGCGGCCTCGACCGTCGCGCCTCGCGCCGCCAGAAGCTGACTGAGCATCGCGTGCGCAGCCGCCTCCGCGGGGTTCGCCGCGGTCGCCGCGCGTAAGTCCTGTTCTGCCTCTTCGATGAGCTGCTCCGCGCCCGCCGGGTCGGGCTCGACACGCAGGATCCAGTACCAGTATTTGAGGTGTCCCCGCAGCGACAGCGCCTCGGGGTGATCGGACTCGAGGTTCAGGGCGCGGTCGGCGTGGCCGAGACCAATCTCGATCCGGCGCGCCGATAACTGCTGGTCGTAGGACCAGCTCCGCCTCGCTCGCCAGTACGCCAACCAGCCGCGCTGGACGAACGGCTCGACCCAGGCCGGATCCAGTGTTTCCGCTCGAGCCAGCAGGGAGTCGGCGCGGTTGAATTGGACCGCGCTCGCATCCAGTTCGCCGGCCTCCATGAGAGGGATGGCCTCCTCCCGTACCTTAGTGGCGCGCTGGACCAGCTCCCACGCCTCTACGCTTTTCGAGCCGGCCCGCATCTCGCGAAGGCGCACCTCCTCGCCCAACCGCCGGCGGAGAAACTCGGCGACCTGCTGCGCCAGGTCATCCTGGAGCGCGAACACCTCGCCTCGTGGCCGCTCCAAGTTCTCGCTCTCGATCCAATGTTCCCGCTTCGAGCACGCGAGCGATGCTGTCCACTGGCACGTTCGCGTCGGCGAAGGGCTGCACGCCGCTCCGAGAGACGACTTCTAGGCCCGACACCTGACCCAGCTCGTTGATGAGGGCATCCGTCAGGCCCCCGACCAGAAAGCCGAGCTCTTGACCTTCGCTAAAGTCGTCGAAATAGAGAACCGCAAGTCGATTGGGGTCGAGCCCGAGCCCTGCCGGCGCCTGTTCCACGATCGGCAGGTAGCGAACCGAGAGCCCTAAACCGACCAGGGCGATGAGGACACCAAAGCCGAGGTACGCGAGCTTTTCGCGACGCGCCAGGTGGGACTCGCCGGGGACCGGCCGGGCCCTTCTCACCCCTTCGGGCGTGATCTCGAACTCCCAGGCCAAAACGAGCGCCAGCGGAAAACCAGCGATCACGGCGACCACGACCGCGCGCGTGATCCAGCTGGGAACCAGCAACGCAGGGAACGTCGCCAGCACAATCGAGACGACCACAAACGCCAGCGTGACGTAGATGCCGGCCGCGCGCAGCACTTTGCGACGCCTGAGCTTGGCCAGAAACGCGCGCCACCCCATGAAGCCCACCGCCCCACCCTCGGCGACGTCCCACTTCAGCGTGCTCTCGACATCTACTGCGTAGACCGCCCGCGGCCGATCGTAGCCCTTGAGCTCCCGTTCCCCAAGCGATTCGAACTCAAACCCCGGCCGCTGGCGTAGCTGCCGCCAGACATCCTTGCTGGCGAGGACCTGACCCGGCTCAGCGACGCCTTCGAGTCGCGCGGCAACATTCAACCCCTCGCCGTAGATGTCGCCGTCGGGGGCGGTTGCCACCTCACCTACGTGTATACCGATATGGAGATCGGCGTCCGGGACGCCAGCCGCTTTCGCTCGCTCGCTGAAAGTGACGCGAAGAGAGCACGCGGCCTTGACCGCGGCCTCGGTACTGGAAAACTCGACCAACGCCCCGTCGCCAGTGAACTTGACCACCCGACCACCGAAGTGGCCCGCCACGCCCTCGGTTAGCTGTTGGAACAACCGGACGAGCTTTAGGGCTTCATCTTCGTTTTCAGCTGTACGCCGGCTGAACCCCACGATGTCAGCGAACCATACCGCCGCTAGCCGATGAGGCAGGGCCTCGCTCACCGGAAGTCCGAGCAGCGTTGCGGGTGGCGGTCGCTATCGATGCTTTTCATGCAGACTCGATCCTTCGCTGGGATCGCGTGAGTGATCCCGACTCAATTAATCCGTATCCCATTATGCTACCACAACCTATGGGTGTATGCGACCAGGTCTCCGTGCCCATAAGCAAGTCTAGGCGAAGTGACGATATGGTGATTTTCCCCACAGACGCCGTCGTGCGTTCCCTTTATGCTATGATGGTACAAGTGAGCGAGTAGGCCAAGAAAAAGGCAAACCCGGCGAAAGCCGGGGACGCAAAGCTACGGATCCTCGCTTCCTCCGCGACGCCTTCAGCGACGCCACGAAGGATCCTCAAGACCGCCGAGCCGCCGCAGGGTCTCCCCTCTCAACAGCCCATAGCACCAACCGCAAGGGGGAAAGATGGACAGAGCGTTTACAGCGCTAGTCGCGGTAACGGTGATGGTCGCAATCGGCTGCGCTACCGAAAGCGGTGGTCGCGCCGGGCGAGCGCCAGCGCTAGGATGGTACGGCGACATTCATGTTGGGGGACTGGAGGCCAATGGGGAGACGTTCGTCGCCAACGTGACGACGTCGCGGTTGACCGATGAGCGAGCCCGATCGACCGTCACACTGCAGGGGAAGATGCCCGAGGGCATGTACCCCTGGTTCATTCACGTTGGGGTCTGCGAGGATGGTTCCGACGGGCCGATCCTCGGGAGGCCAGAGAATTACCCGATGCTGAAGCCGGATGCGGAGGGCGTTTACACAGCTACCGCCAATCTTGAAATCGCGCTCGATCCGAACGGCAGCTACTACATCGCCATCCACAACGCCGAAGCGGTTAGCCCCATGACGACGATCGTCGCTTGTGGGGAGTTGGAGCGCAGGGGTACCTGATCGCGGAATGATCGCGGGCTCGATCGTCCGGGCCATGCACAACGAGTGTTGCGGGGCGTTCGCAGGAGCGCCCCGCTTTTTTTTGGGTATCGCGACGCGTGGGCCTCGATGCCACATCTATGCCCCCGGACACCGCAAAGCCGGTTATCTTCCTCGCATTCGCTAGAAACGGAATCGGAGGGCATATGGTAACGTGGTCAGAACGATTTCATCGCGGGCGGTGGTTCTTGGCTTCGGCGACTGTGTGCGCGGCTTGCTCGACACAGACCACAGTTGACCAATCGCTCACCGCCGAAGACATCGAAGTGATTCGGGAGTTGAACCTCGCTTATCCCGCAGCTTGGCTAGCGAACGATCCGGAAGCGGTGATGGCCACCCTCACCGATGATGCGGTGCTCATCCCGGCTCTGGGAACGGACCCTGTCAGTGGCGCGGAGGCGATTCGCGAGTTCTTCTGGCCGCCGGACGCGCCGACTTCGACGGTACCTCACTTCGAGATGAACCCAGAAGAGATCAGCGGCGCTGGCGACATAGCCTACGTCTGGGGCACCATGTCACTGTCATTCTCGATGGACGACGAGGGCGAGAGTCAACTCTACTCGACCGCCGGCAACTATCTAATGGTCATGCGCCGGGATGAGAGCGCCGGGTGGAAGATCGCGCGATACATCTGGAACCACCCGCCGTGGGAGCTATCGCAGTCGACAGCGGCCTCTTAAACCCCTCCGGTCGTTACTAGATTTTCGCTGTTAACGACGGGAGGTTCTATGCCAGCCAAAATGACGCTCGGTTGGGCCGCGCTGCTCATCGTGCTCATGGCTGGTTGCTCGGACGGCGACGGGCTCACGTTCGATCTGCCACCGCAGCCGATGTCTGGTTTCCAATCCATCAGCATGAGCCTTCATCACTCGTGTGGGATTCGGCTTGGCGATGGCGCTTACTGTTGGGGGCGCAACGAGAGTGGGGAACTGGGCGACGGAACCAACACCAATCGCACGCGTCCGCAGCGGGTGACCGGCGGAGCCGAGCTCATAATGACTGCGAATGGTGTGCGGCACACGTGCGGCCTCACGGTTGTTGGTGAAGCTCGATGCTGGGGCATCAATTCAGTCGGACAACTCGGAGATGGTTCCACGATCGATCGAAATATGCCGACACCGGTCGAGTCGAACGTCACGTTTCTGTCGATAGCCGCAAACGGCGGAGCCTCGTGCGGACTGGCTTTCGACGGGGTGGTGTGGTGCTGGGGTCGAAACTTTCGCGGTCAGTTGGGTGATGGAACGCAACAAGACAGCGCCACGCCGGTTCAGGTCGATACCGGTGTTCGGTTCGTCGCCATTGATGCCAGCGCCGGCGGTGCGTTTACGTGCGGCCTCAGCACGGGTGGTGACGCGTACTGCTGGGGCCGGAACGCTCAGGGTCAGCTCGGCGACGGAACGACCGTCGACCGGGACCGACCGGTGAGGGTTCAGGGTGGTCTGTCGTTCGTGGCGCTGGGAGTCGGTGATCAACACGCCTGCGGACTAAGGAGCAACGGCCGCGTGCACTGTTGGGGCCGAAACCAGGAGGGCCAGTTGGGTGACGGCACAAACGCCCAGCGGTTGGCACCGACCCAGGTCGAAACGCAAGCCCCGTTCGTTGCCGTCGGTGGGGGAGCGGAGCACACCTGCGCGCTCGCCGACGATGGAACGGCTTACTGTTGGGGCGCCGGCCGAACTGGGCAGCTCGGCACGGCGGACATCACCGCTCACACGACCCCGGTTCGGGTTGCAACCACAGAGAGGTTCGTGCGGATCAGCGTCGGCATCGCGGCCGGTTGCGGGATCCGCGCTGACGGCGTGGCCTTCTGCTGGGGCGAGAACTTCTTTGGCGAGCTGGGCGATGGCGAAACCGGCAGCCACCGACTCTTTCCCGCGCCAGTCGACAGTCCCTAAAGCAACTTCCGGCGGTTTTCCAAGC
>JBDHFX010000136.1:0-5509 GCA_039590215.1 Gemmatimonadota bacterium
ACCGGCGTTTCTGCCGGATTCCCCCAACCCTTTGTTGTTCTTGAGATTGACTTTGGTGGGCGGTGGGGGACTCGAACCCTCGACCTCCTGCATGTGAGGCAGGCGCTCTAACCAACTGAGCTAACCACCCACCCGTTGTTTTTCCAACGTACGTGCACCATTAGAACGCGTCAACGACGGAACCAGCCTAGATGAGCGGCGACAGCGACAGCCGTTGTCCGGTGGCACCAAACTCCTGAACGCACTGCACGCCCGGCGAGTTTGGGTGAGTCCCGTCATACGTGAGCCGACCGGTCACCTGGACGTTCTCTCGACGGACCGATATCTGAATCTCCATGAACGAGTCGACCTCGTTGGGTTGGCCGTCGACCACGATCGTCACCGTGAGAGGCCCCTCAGCCTGGATCAGTCCCTGGTTATCAAGTTGACCGGTTAGCACGCCATCGTCGCCGAACGCCACGGTGAACTCGTCACCGCTCCTGCCAATCACGATCTGGCTCGTGATGTCGTTGTTTAGTATGCCGTCGCACGTATCTAGCGTTTCACCGATGAACAGGTTGTACGTGCCGGTAATCGAGTTCGAATCATCGTCGCAACCCGACGCCGAAGTCGCTAGCACGGCAACAAGTAGAAGGCTCAACGTTCGCATTGAATTTCCTCGCTATCGCATGTTGAGTGGGCCCGGCTGGATTTGAACCAGCGACCCTCGGATTATGAGTCCGGTGCTCTGACCACTGAGCTACGGGCCCGTACGATCGCAGCGGCCCGCTGCGCCACAGCACGGGTCCGCTGACAAAGTAAGATATCGGTTGCCAAGGTTTAACGCCCGACGGTATCGCCTACTCGTCGTAGTAGCGAAGCAGGTCGCCGCATTTCGAGGGGTGCCGGAGCTTCTTGAGCGCCTTCGACTCGATCTGTCGTACGCGCTCGCGGGTGATGTTGAAGATCGATCCGACTTCCTCCAACGTCCGAGGACACCCATCGCCGATCCCGAACCGAAGCCGAATGATCCGTTCTTCGCGCTGGCTCAAGGTATGGAGAACCGCATTGATGTTCTCACGTAGCATCGTGAATGCCGCACTGCTTGATGGCGAGGGAGAGGTCTGATCCTCGATAATGTCGGAGATCTGCGTGTCTTGGCCGTGCTGGATCGGTCGATCGAGCGAGATCGGCTCCTGCGCTATTTCGAGCACCGCCTTGACCTTGTCGATCGGCAGCCCAAGCTCTGCAGCGACCTTCTCCGGCGGCGGCTCACGACCGGTTTCTTGCACGATCCGACGCGTAAAGCGATTCACCCGATTGATCGTCTCCATCATGTGAACCGGGATCCGGATTGTCCGCGACTGCTCGGCAATCGCCCGCGTGATCGCCTGTCGTATCCACCACGTGGCGTAGGTCGAGAACTTGTACCCCTTGCGGTAGTCGAACTTTTCGGTTGCCTTTAGCAACCCCGAGTTGCCTTCCTGACGATGTAACGCTTAGCCACAGACACAACGAGCCGAACGTTTGACTCCACCATCCGTCGACGGGCTGCCATCACGAGCCACATGAGTTCGCTGACTTCCTTGAGGAGGGCGTGGTACTCGGCCCGTGTGAGGCCCGTTTCACGCTCTAGATCTCGTTCACGCCACTCGACTGCGGTGGTGCCGTCCCGCAGGCGCATTGCATCGGCCAGGTACTCGACCTGCGATGGATGCAGTGGCAATCCGACAAAGAAGGTGCGCACCTTCTCCATCTCCTCGAACGCTTGCTTCCCCTTCTTCCCGCGAAGGCCACTCTTCTCAAAGGTGCGGCGCGCTTCGCGCCATGTCAGTTCCAACTCTTCGAGCTGACTGACCAATCCTTCGCGTCCGCTGGCGTCACCATCCTCACTCTCTTCGGACTCGTCGTAATCCTGCGAAAGAAAGGCTTCCACTCGTAGACCGCCATCGGCCACGCGGTGTCCTTGATCGAAAGCGTTTTCGATCGAGCTGAGCGAGCGGAAGACCTTCTCTCTGAGCTCGGCCTGACCTTCGGCAATCGCGCGCGCGATCTCAATCTCTTCCTCGGGGGCGAGCAACGGCACACGACCCATCTCCTGGAAATACATCCGCGTGAGATCGTCGTGCAGCCGGACATCGACCGCAGGTTGTTCCGCTTCTGGCTCGACGATGTCCTTGCCGCTCCGCAGATCGAGGATCGCGCGGTCGATCGCGTCCGAAACGGGGGCGCCATCGGTGTTGGCTTCGTCGTCCGAAAACGGCTGAGCTGGTGGTTTCGAGCGTGACATGGGCTACGAAGCGGGTCGCTCTCTTTGTCGGATTGCGCGTGCCAAATCGCGCTGCTGAACGGCGTCCGCCAGCCGCTCACCCGTCGGCTCGAACTCGGGGCTGATCCCGCGCTCCACCGCCTTGACCTGCAGTTGCGAGAGGCTGTCGCGGAACGACTCCGCGGACAGCGGAAAGCCGTTCGCCGACCGCCACACTTCGAGCTCTGCGATCACCCTTTGGAGATCGGGTTCAGAAATGCGGTGAGCTTGCTCGACGATGTTCACAGAATCGGCATTGTAACCGGCGAGATGTTCGAACAACGCCCGATACCCGGCATGAACAAAGTACTCGGGGCGACAGGCGGCCTGTGCCTCGGCCAGCCAACGCGAATCGTTGACCGCGTGGAGCAGCACGTAGCGCTCGTCTTGTGCGCCTGGCGTGGCGATCGCTCCTGAGCTCTGGCGTCGCTCTTTCGGCTTCACCTCGCGGGTCGGCTCAACACGTCGTTCCGTGCGATCCATCGCCGGGGATACACTCAGAGTTTCGCGTGGCACGCCAACTCCAGCAGAGATCTTGTCGAGGTACAACGACTGGGTCACGGGATCAGGCACCACTTTGACGCTCTTGAGCAATCGGCTGATCGCTCGGCGTTTCTTCATGACGTCGGAGAGATCGACGCGCGACCGAACCACGTCGAGTTTGGCATCGATTACATCCTTGCCTGCCTCGACGAGGGCGGCGAACGCATCCGCGCCGCCATCCCGAATCACGTCGTCGGGATCACTGTCCACAGGCAGCGACACCACACGGACAGCAAAACCGGCCCCAAGCAGCAAATCGCTGGCTCGAAACGCCGACCGCTCACCGGCCGTGTCGCCGTCGTACGCGAGGTAAGCGGTCGCCGTGTACCGTTTGAGGATCCGCGCCTGGGAACTGGTCATCGACGTCCCCAGTGGGGCCACCACGTTGCGAAACCCAGCCTTGTAGAGGCCAACGACATCGAAGTTGCCCTCGACAACGATCGCCGCACCTGCGCGACGGATCTGAGACCGAGCGAGATCGAGGTTGAACAACGTTCGGCCCTTTGAGAAGATCGCCGTATCGGAGGAGTTCAAGTACTTCGGCTCCTCGTCATCGAGGCGCCGGCCCGACAACGCGACGACCTTGCCGCCCACCGATCGGATCGGGAAACAAAGTCGCCCGCGGAAGCGATCGTAGATGCCACCGGTCTTCTCGCTCCGAACAGCTACGCCCGCTGCGATAAGTGTCTGTGACTCAATCCCTTGACGTGACGCCTCGCCGGTCAGCGCCTCCCACTCATCCGGCGCCCAGCCGAGTAGAAACGTCTCCCACACCTCGCGCTCAACCCCACGCTGCGAGAGATAACCCCGCGCCATCTCTGCATCCGGCGACTCCATTAGGTGGCGGTGATAGAACTCGGCTGCCAATCGATTAACGTGGTAGAGCGGAGCGTTGGGATCGTCCGCAGCCGCCTCTCGGTCCGGCACCTCGACGCCCGTTCGCTCGCCCAGCGCGCGTACCGCGTCCGGGAAATCGAGCTTTTCATGCTCAATCAGAAATGAGAACACATTGCCTCCCGTCTGGCAACCAAAGCAGTAGTACATCTGCTTGTCGGGCGAGACACTGAAGGACGGCGTCTTCTCGGGGTGAAATGGGCACAGACCGACGAAGTTCTTGCCGCGCTTCTTGAGCGCGACCACTTCGCCGATCACCTCGACGAGATCGGCCCGCTCCCGAATCTCATCGATGATGTGATCGGGGATCGCCATGCTCAGCTCCCGGATTCCACGCGGTTCTCCATGGTTACGACCGTGACCCCGTCGCCGCCTTCGTTCCAATGCCCCACACGAAACCCCACCACGTAGGGGTGCTTCTGCAAAAGCTCGGCCACACGCCGCCGCAGGACACCCATTCCCTTGCCATGTATAAACCGAATCGAGGCCCGACCGGTATGGTACGCTTGTTCGAGCGCGCCGGCGACCGGGAAGCTGACCTCGTCTGCGGTCATCCCGCGTAGGTCGACCTCGAGCGGCAACCCATCTTGCTCTTCGTCGCCAGGGGTAACTGCTTCTCCCGCAGATGACGGGGGCTCCGCACGATCCGAGGCACGTTCGATGAGCTCACATTCCGACGCGCGACAACTGATCCGGATCTGCCCGGCTTTGACGGCCGCAACGTCCTCGCGGCGATCGAGGGCAACGACCTCGCCAACGACATCGTAGCGCGGGATCCGAACCCGATCGCCGAGCTCGATCGGGACGACGCTCCGCTCCTGGGCGAGCACCTCCTGCTGGGCACGAAGCTCCGTTGCCGCTCGATCCGCCTCCTCGGCGAGCATCCGAGAGCGTCCCGCATCGGCTTCGGCCTCGGCGAGCTCCGCCGTGCGGCGCCGGAGCTTCTTCTGCTGGTCGCGCACCTCTCCGCGCAACCGATCGAGCTGGGCCTCGAGCTCCGCGAGCCGCCGTTCCGCCGCCTCGCGCTGTGACCGAGCTTCCGCGGTCTGACGAGCCGCACGAGCGGTGGCCGCTTCGCCAATCGCCCTGCGTTCGGCCTCCAGCGCCTGCTCTGCCGCGCGGTGCGCGGCTTCCTGTTCCGCCAGTCGGCCTACCACCTCCTCAACGTCACGCACCCCGCTCTCGAGCCGCTCGCGGGCGACTTCGACGATCTCGGGGCCGAACCCCCACCGCTCGGCCAACTCGATGCCAAACGAACGACCGGGAACGTTGCTCACGAACCGATACCGCGGTTGGTTGCGCTCCACATCGTAGGCCAGTGACCCGTTGACGATGCCGTCGGTCGATTGGGCCAGCACCTTCAGCTCATGATAGTGAGTGGTAACGATCGTCCGAGCCCGACGATCGGTCCACGCCTCCAAAAGCGCCGACGCCAGTGCCGAACCCTCGGCGGGGTCGGTCGAAGCCCCGATCTCATCGACCAATATCAGGCTGCCGTCGTGGGCCCCATCCCAAGCGGCTTTGAGCTTTGTCAGGTGCGCCGTGAACGTCGACAGGTCCTGCGCAATCGACTGCGTATCGCCGATGTCAGCGAACATTGAGTCGTGCCACGGAAGTCGCGTACCGCGGCCGACCGGTGGCACAATGCCGCTTTGAGCCATCAACGCCACGACGCCGATCGTCTTTAGGAGGACCGTTTTGCCGCCAGTGTTGGGACCGGTCACCACTAGCGTTCGCTCGTCCGGTCCGAGCTCGAGCGTCAGCGGGACCAGGTCGCCCACGCCG